>CASFJB010000228.1 GCA_949294945.1 uncultured Eubacteriales bacterium | reverse complement strand
CTCCACGGCCTGGCCCTGTGCGTTCACAAGCTGTTCATGGAGCGCCCCGGCTACGGCAAGGGGAAGGACAGTCCGGTTCTGTCCGCCCTGTCGGTGCTGGGCACCTTCTGCTTCGTGAGCCTGTGCTGGGTGTTTTTCCGGGCCGGGGATTTCGGGACGGCTTTGGAAGTCTTTACCGCCATTTTTACCTGGCAGCAGGGGGTCGTGCACCCCAGCAGCTGGGCCCTGCTGGGCCTGGGCTGCCTGGCCGCCGCCACCCTGGCGGCTTGGATAAGGAGCCGGAGGCTGGGTATAGCCACGGAGGGCTACTATCCCCGGCTGAAGCTGGACACGGTGCCCGGTCTTATTGTATTCTTCCTCTTTGTGGGCCTGACCCTGGGCCTGGCCTACACCGGGGAGAACCCCTTCATCTATTTCCAATTCTGAAAGTGACGTATACGATATGAAAAAGGAAGTTTTGAAAAAGGCCTTCGTGGCCTCGGTGCCGGTGCTCTCCGGCTATCTGGTCATCGGTCTCAGCTTCGGCGTGGTGCTGCAGAGCCGGGGCTACGGCCCCCTGTGGGCGGCGGCCATGAGCGCCTTCATCTATGCCGGCTCCATGCAGTTTGTGGCGGTGGAGCTGATGAGCAGCGCCGCCAGCCTCTTCACCGTTGCCCTCACCACCTTGATGGTGAACATGCGCCATGTGTTCTACGGCCTGTCCATGGTGGACCGCTATAAAAATACCGGCAGGGCCCGGCCCTACCTCATCTTCGCCCTTACCGACGAGACCTACTCCCTGGTGTGCAATCCCCCGGAAATGGCACCGGAGGATGAAAAGAATTTCTATATCCTGGTGTCGGTGCTGGACCATATCTATTGGATCGCAGGTTCTTTCCTGGGCTCCCTCCTGGGCTCGGTGCTGCCTTTCAGCACTGAGGGAATAGACTTTGCCCTGACGGCGCTGTTCGTCTCCGTGTTCGTGGAGCAGTGGCTCAGCGCAAAGGACCATGTGCCAGCCCTTATGGGCCTGGGGGCCTCGGTGCTGTGCCTGCCGGTCTTCGGGGCGGACAATTTCCTCATCCCCTCCATGCTGCTGATTTTGCTGGGCCTGACGCTGTACCGCAGGAGAGAGGAGGCAAAAGCATGACTCACGCCGTTTTGGTCATAGCCGTCGTCGCTCTGGTGACCCTGATACTACTCCCGCATATATAAGCTATCTTGGGCGGCTGCTGCCCTATGCGGTCATGGCCATGCTGGTGGTCTACTGCCTGAGGAATATCAGCTTTGCCGCCGCCCCCTTCGGGGCCCCGGAGCTCATCTCCTGCGCCGTGGTGGCCCTGCTCCATGTGTGGAAGCGCAGCTCGATTCTGAGCATATTGGGGGGCACGGTGTGCTATATGCTGCTGGTGCAGCTGGTGTTCTGAAACATCATAGATACCAAAAAGGGTACGCCGTAGCGTACCCTTTGAGACTGTCAAAAAAGCCTCGCAGAGTTTTTTCGCCGCAGCGAAAAAATAATTTAAATCGTTTTTCGCGGCGGCATGTACGTCGCGGAAAACACTTCTCACGGAGCTGAGTGTCGAATTGTACGCCATAGGCGTACAACCGAGGCATAGAGCGTAGTGCAATCCCTTTTGTCGAAGAAGACAAAGTCTTCTTCGACAAGCTGAAAGGGTATCGCCTCCTGGCGATACCCTTTACACTTTTACACTAACTGCCTTACAGCATTTCGGCCAAGTCGTACACCAGGCGCCGACTCTTTTCCCAGCCCAGACAGGCATCAGTGATAGACATGCCGTAGCATCCGCCGCCCACGCACTGGGCCCCGTCTTCAATGTAGCTCTCAATCATCAGTCCCCTCACCAATTTTCCCACCTGGGAATTCAGCTTGCGGTTGAGGACGATCTCCTTGGATATTCGTATCTGCTCCATTGGGTGTTTGCCTGAATTGGCATGGTTGCAATCTATAATTACCGCCGGGTTTGTCAGTTCCGGATTCTGCTCATACAGCTGGCTCACCAGAAGGATGTCCTCATAGTGGTAGTTGGGGTGGCTGTGCCCCTGTTTGTTCACATATCCCCTCAGGATAGCGT
>CASFJB010000227.1 GCA_949294945.1 uncultured Eubacteriales bacterium | reverse complement strand
GTCATCCACGGCGGAGAGGCTGGCGTAGCCGATGGCGTTGGGGTTGGAGGCCACGTTGCCGATGACGTCGCCGGTGGAGCTGTACTCGTTGAGGTAGACGCAGGCATCCTCAATGCCCAGTATCTCTTCGAAGGCGGAGCGGGTGCCGGAGGCACTGTCGCGGCCCAGGACGGCTATCTCGGCATCGGGGCCGCCCACCTCGGACCAGTTGCTGATCTCGCCGGTGTAGATGGCGGCGATCTGCTCGGTAGTAAGGTCGGTGACGGTGTTCTCAGGGTTGACCACCACTGCCACGCCGTCCTTGGCCACGATGTTCTCAACGGCTCCCTGGCTCTTTTCCTCATCGGAGAGGGCACGGCTGCTGAGGCCCAGGTCGCAGGTGCCGGCCAGAGCGCCCTCGATGCCGGCGCCGGAACCGCTGCCGGTGTAGTTGATCTGCACATCGGGATTGGCCTCGTTGAAGCCCTCGGTGAGAGCGGCTATCACGTCGGCCATGGAGGTGGAACCGTTGACGTTCACGGTGCCGGAGAGCTCTTCGGCAGCAGGGGCTTCCTCTGCGGGAGCTTCGGCGGCGGGGGCCTGGGTGGCCTCCTGGGCGGCGGGCTCCTGGCTGCCGCAGCCCGCCATCATGGCGAGAGCCAGCAGAGCTGCAAGACTGAGAGCAATAAGCTTTTTCATTTTTTTCGTTCCTTTCATTTTCTCATGATTCACAGTGTCATTCTCCCTGACACGGCTGTAATTCTAGTCCCCCATTGTAAAAAGCAAAATCCGCCCCGTGTAAAATGGATTTAATCATTTGAGTTTACATAATCCAAGAATTTTACCGAAATATTACATAGCCCGGCAGGGCGCAAAAAAACGCCGTCCGGGAGCGGCGGCAGCCCGGCGGCGGGAAAATATAAAAGGCAGTGCATTGAAGCACTGCCTTTTTGCATTTTCTATTAAATTCTGAAAATCAATAGTAACGCTTATTTTTGTTTTTGCGAGCGGCCTCGGACTTCTTGCGGCGCTTCACGCTGGGGCTCTGGTAATACTCCTTTTTTCTCAGGTCGGCCAGAACGCCGGACTTTGCGCAGCTGCGCTTGAATCTCTTAAGAGCGTTGTCCAGACTCTTAAGAGCGTTGTCCAGAGACTCGTTTTCCTTGACATAAATTTCAGACATCTATTTCCCTCCCTCCAAATACGCCTTGCGGCGCTTCAAGGGCCAACTAATTGGCTTGTAACAACAGTATTATAACGGCTGGAAAGCTAATTGTCAATAATCACTTTCTCGGCTTAAGAATTAAATTGATAAGCTTATTTTTGACAACTATGGTCTTCACCAGCTCCATGCCCTCCATCTGGCGCTTTATCTTCTCGTCGGCGCAGGCGGCGTCGATGACTGCCTGGTCCTCGGAATCCACAGGCACAACGATGGTGGAGCGGAGCTTGCCGTTTACCTGCACGGCCATCTCCTTCTCGGCCTCATGGGTCTTTGTTATATCGTAGCTGGGCCAGGGCATCTGCATGGCCATCTTGCCGTACTTCTCCGCAAAGCCGGTGAGCTCCCACATCTCCTCCACCATATGGGGGGCAAAGGGGGAGAGCAGCAGCATCAGCTGCTTCAGATCGCCCTTGGTCAGGCCCTTGGAGTAGAACTCGTTGACCATGGTCATGAGGGCCGCAATGGCGGTGTTCATCTTCAGGGAGTCGATATCCTCGGTGACCTTCTTGATGGTCTTGTGGATGATGGCCTCGTTGGCGGGAGACTCCTCCCCCTCCTTGGCAATATCCATCAGGTTCCAGCAGCGGTCCAGGAAACGCTTGGAGCCCTTGACGGCCTCGTTGGACCAGGTGACTGCCTTCTCGAAGTCGCCGATGAACATGATGTGCAGGCGCATGGTGTCGGCGCCGTACTGCTCAACGATGTCGTTGGGGTTTACCACATTGCCTCTGGACTTGGACATCTTCTCGCCGCCCTCGCCCAGGATCATGCCGTGGGAGGTGCGCTTTGCATAGGGCTCGGAGGTGTGGACAACGCCGATGTCGTAGAGGAACTTATGCCAGAAACGGCTGTAGAGCAGGTGCAGGGTGGTGTGCTCCATGCCGCCGTTGTACCAGTCCACGGGGCCCCAGTAGTTCTCCGCTTCCTTGGACACCAGCTCCTTGTCGTTGTGGGGGTCCATGTAGCGCAGGAAGTACCAGCTGGAACCGGCCCACTGGGGCATGGTGTCGGTCTCCCGCTTGGCGGGGCCGCCGCAGCAGGGGCAGGTGGTATTGACCCAGTCGGTCATCTTGCTCAGGGGGCTCTCGCCGTCGTCGGTGGGCTCATAGCTCTCCACCTGGGGCAGCACCAGAGGCAGCTGATCCTCAGGCAGGGGAACCCAGCCGCACTTGGGGCAGTTCACCAGAGGGATGGGCTCGCCCCAGTATCTCTGACGGGAAAAGACCCAGTCGCGCAGCTTGTAGTTCACCTTCTGA
>CASFJB010000226.1 GCA_949294945.1 uncultured Eubacteriales bacterium | reverse complement strand
CAAAGTGGTTATATCTCCGCCGGTGCTGAAACCCTGGAAGCCGGTGACTACAGGCACGCAGCCCCGGCTGAGGGCCGCCTGTATCCTGGCCGGCGCCACAAGGCGTATGTCGCAGCCGCCCGGCTCATCCTCGGTGAGTATGCCGGCCTGCCATCCGGTGAGGGATTGGGCCTTTATACCCAGACTCTCCAGCATTATGGCCATCAGCGCGGCAGACTGCTGCTCCCCGGTGGTCATCAGCGCGTCCAGCTCCCGCTTGGAGGGGCGGGGGCTTATCATCTGTGCCATGTCCAAAAGATGATCGGTGGTGTCCCCCATGGCGGAGACAACTACAATCACATCATGCTCCCGGCTCCGGGCCTGCCGGCATATCTCGGCGGCCCGGCGCAGTCTTTCAATATCGGCGAGGGAGCTGCCGCCAAATTTTTGCACGATAAGCATGGTAACATTCCTCCAGCGCCGCAATAGCGGCAAGGACAAAGCAGGGATGCTTTGCCTACACCATTATATACGCTCCAGGGCTTTGGGGTGCGGAGGAATAAATTCCCATAAAAATGGCAAGAACTGTATCTGAAAACCTTATTGGACAGGTGGAGAGATGCAGCAAAAAGTACTTAAATATTTTACGGTCCTGGCCTATGTCGCCGGGGCTGTGGGGGCAATATGGCTGGGAGCAAAATACCTGCTGCCCTGGGCGGCGCCCTTTATACTGGCCTATGCCGTGGCGGCATTACTGGAGATACCCATGGGTTTCCTGCTGCGCCACGGCTGGAGCCGGGCTCCTGCGGCTGCACTGCTGACTTTGGCGGTGCTGGGCCTGCTGGGCTGGGGTGTGGTTAGCCTGAGCCTCTGGGCCATAAACGCCGCTACGGATTTCGCCCGGAGGGCTCCGGAGCTGATGCTAAGTGTCAGCAATACTCTGGAGCGGCTGCAAGGGCAGATATTCATATACGTAGACTCTGCCCCGGAGGGTGTGACGGAGTATCTGGAGACGGCTATAGACGCACTGTGGGAGGGACTTTATGGTCTGCCTCTGCTCCTGTCCCAGTGGGCTCTGGACGCCCTGGGGGCCATGGCTCAGGCCAGCCCGGATATCCTGCTGTTTATAGTTACGGCGGGGATAGGTACCTATTTCATTTCCGCCACCTATCCGCGCACCACGGCTTTCATATTGGCCCAGCTGCCGGAAGCTTTCAGAAACCGTATGGAGGGACTGAGAGAGGATATGAAGGGCAGCTTCCTGGGCTTCATGAGGGCCCAGGTGCTGTTGATGCTGTTGACATTTTTCCAGCTGCTGGTGGGCTTTTTGATCCTGGGAGTGAAAAGCCCGGCGGCCCTGGCAGCCATAACCGCCGCAATAGACGCTCTGCCGGTGTTCGGTACGGGGATAGTACTGGTACCCTGGGCGATCTACTCCCTGCTGCTGGGCAGCACCAGGCTGGGAATCGGCCTGCTGGTTTGCTGGATGGCCATATACCTGGTTCGAAACTGCATACAGGCAAAACTTTTGGGGGACCAGATCGGACTGGATGCCCTGGCCTCCCTGCTGGCGGTATATGTGGGCTGGAGGGTATGGGGAGTGTGGGGCATGCTCAGCTTCCCTGTGATCCTGGTGACTTTGCAGCAACTCAACGACAAGGGCGTGATAAAGCTGTGGAAACGACTGTAGCGACGCTGTGAGCTCCGGCCTCCAATTTCCGGACCATTTCCCTCCCGACAAATAAAAAAGGGTATCTCAGGCTTTTGCCCGGGGTACCCTTTTTGAGTTATTTAATTATTTGTTTTCATCCTCGGCGCTGTGGAACTCGGCGTCCACCACGTTCTGGAAATCCTCGGCGGCGGCCTTATATTCCGCAGCGGCCTCGTCTACGGGCTCGGCCACCACCTCGACGACGATGTCGTCGTCACCGTTATTGCCGGCCGACTCTGTCTTAAGGGCATCTATCTCCGCCTCCATGCTTTCGATACGGCCGTTTATTTCCTCCACCTGAGAGAAGAGGGGGGCAAAGAATCCCTCCGGGGAATCCTTATA
>CASFJB010000225.1 GCA_949294945.1 uncultured Eubacteriales bacterium | reverse complement strand
ACAGACTTCTTGTGGCACTCGGTGCGCTTCTTTTTCACGGATACGCACTTGTAGTAGCGGTGGGTATTCCCTGTCCGGCTAGTGCCGCTCTCTCCGCAGAGGTAGGCTCCACAGTAGCCGCAGAACAGTTTGGTAGTAAGCAGATAGTCCTCCTCGGCCTTATGACGGGCCGGGGCCTTTTTGTTCTTTGCCAGCTTTTCCTGCACCCGGTCAAAGAGGTCTTGTGGAACGATAGCTGGTATGCCGTCTGGCACCACAATATCCCGGTAGGCATACTCTCCAATATAGCGGCGGTTATTGAGCATATGCTGAATGCTGTTGTAGCTCATCTCCCGGCCCCGTGTGTTCTTCACGCCATGCTCGTTGAGCCAGTCCCGGAGCTGCTTCATGGTGTCCCCCTCGGCGTAGCGCTGGAAGGCTTCCCGGACAAAAGGAGCAGTAAGCGGATCAATTTGGAAGTGCTGTTCGCTATCAATCAGATATCCGATAGGACGAGTACCACCGTTATACTTGGATTTCAAGGCGTTCTCCGTCATGCCCCGGACAACTTTTTCAGCTAAGTCTGCTGAGTAGTATTCGGCATAGCCCTCCAGCACGCTCTCCAAAATGATACCCTCGGCCCCGTCCGAAATGACCTCGGTAGCCGACACTACCTTGACTCCATTCTTTCTAAGGGCTGCTTTGTAGCGGGCGCTGTCGTAGCGGTTCCGGGCAAACCTGTCCAGCTTCCATACGATGATCATATCAAAGAGGCGCTTGCCGCTGTCCTTTATCATGTTCTGAAATTCCGGGCGGTTGTCGGTCTTGGCGGAAAAGGCCCGATCTATGTAATGGCGGAGAATGGCGATGCCGTTCTTCTCGGCAAAGGCGGTACACTCTCTAATCTGGCCCTCAATGCTTTCCTCCCGCTGATTGTCTGAGGAATAGCGTGCGTAGATCACAGCCTTCATCTTCCCTCCTCCATCATTCGAAACAGAGCCTCTTTCAGCTTCCCGTTCATGGGAGACTCAGGGTCAAAGCACATCTCGATGAACTGCCGCAGTTCCTCACGCTCAGGAGCCGCCTGCGGTTTGAACTCATATAATTTACCCTGGGGCTTGTCTGTGCGGCAAAAGATATAATCCAGAGACACGTCAAAGAAATCTGCGTAGCGGCGGAAGATTTCCACCGGGGGCGTGGACTGACCGTTCTCATACCGGTTGATGCTGGACTGGGTGGTGCCTATGCCCTCAGCCATTTTGACCTGAGTGATACCTATGCCCTCCCGGAGAGCCTTTAAGCGTTTACTCACTTCTTTCACGTTATTCCCTCCTATCTGAGTTTAATTTATTATAACCCGGCTTAAATCTTTTTTCAACCCAAAACATAGTGCATATATGAATAATTTTCTAAGCAAAATTTTCCCCAAAATATTTTTTGAAATCCAGGAACAAAAGGTATATACTTAGGTCGTAAATTATTAGATGGTAATCTCAAAAGAAAGGAGGTTAATAATATGGACACTTCATGTATCCAAGTGCGGTTTCCCCGTGACAGCAACATACGTTATCTCCCTCTTGTCTATCTCATTCCATCAGACCAAATCAAAAGCTATCCCACTCTGAGCGCAATTCCCCGCTGTCTCTCTGAGATTGCTGCATCCGAGCCCATGATGGACCTTATAGGCAGCGATGCCTTTCTTAAAGAGATCCTGGACGCTGTTGCTGCCTTGGTTTTTCCCCACTTTGGCTTTGGCGGTTGGAAGGAACACTACACCGGCTACTGCCCGGTGTGGCAGCTGTCATGTGCCATTCGCCTCTGGGTAAAACTCGTGGAACAGGAATGTGGCTGGGGTTTACAGCTTTTATTCCGCATGAAGCCCGGTACACAGATTGGTTTTCCTGATGAGCAGCAAGTGCAGGAGCTGTTTGCCCGGATAGTAAGGCGGGGTATAGAAGAGCAGGGTTGGCAGCCGATCTTGGACACTGTAAAGGAGCTGCCCTGTGATGAGGATTTTGAAAAATGGGACACCAACGTGAGGAAGGATTTTCTAAGGAAATGGTATCACACTCGTTCAAAGAAA
>CASFJB010000224.1 GCA_949294945.1 uncultured Eubacteriales bacterium | reverse complement strand
ACCGGCTTCCTGTGGGCTTTCAGGCCCACACGGCTGCGCTTTATGGCTGCACATACGGAGGCCACGGCCTCGTCCTGGCCAACGATGTGCTCTTTCAGTCTGTCCTCCAGGCCCGCCAGGCGCTCCAGCTCATCCTCCCGGATGCTGGAGGCGGGTATCTTGGTCCACAGCTCTATTATCCTGGCCAGATTATCCATGGTGAGCTCCGGCACCGGCTTCTTATCCAATTCCTGAAGCTCCTGCTCCAGCTGCAGTTCCTTGCTGCGCAGCTCCGCTATGCGGGCGTAGCGCTTATCCAGCATCTCCTCCGTCATCTCCACGCCCTTGGGGGCCTGGGCGCTGGCCAGAGCATCCCGCTCAAAACGGATATTCTCCAGATCACGCTGGGCCATCATCCGGCGGTTGATGTTCTCGTCCTTGAGATTCACGTCGGAGCAGGCCTCGTCGATAAGGTCTATTGCCTTGTCGGGGAGGAAGCGGTCGGTGATGTAGCGCTCACTGAGCAGCACCGCCTGGCGGCACATCTCCCGGGAGATATGCACCCCGTGGTGCTCCTCATAGTAATGGGCTATGCCCTCCAGTATCTTCACGCTGTCCTCTATGGAGGGCTCGTTGACGGTGACAGGCTGGAAGCGACGCTCCAGGGCGGAGTCCTTCTCTATATGTTTCCTGTACTCGGTGAAGGTGGTGGCGCCGATGACCTGTATCTCCCCCCGGGACAGGGCGGGCTTGAGGATGTTGGCGGCGTTCATGCTGCCCTCGGCGTCCCCGGCGCCCACGATGTTGTGTACCTCGTCGATGACCAGGATGATGTTGCCCTGCTTGCGTATATCCTCGATGAGCCCTTTCATGCGGCTTTCAAACTGGCCCCTGAACTGGGTGCCCGCCACCAGGGCGGTGAGGTCCAGCAGGTAGACCAGCTTATTCTGCAGCTTGTAGGGCACGTTGCCCATGGCTATGCGCTGGGCCAGGCCCTCGGCTATGGCGGTCTTGCCCACGCCGGGCTCGCCTATGAGGCAGGGGTTGTTCTTCTGGCGGCGGTTCAGGATCTGGATGACCCGCTCCAGCTCCTCCTCCCTGCCTATCATGCTGTCCAGCTTGCCCTCCCTGGCCCGGGCGGTCAGGTCTATGCAGTAGCTGTCCAGGAATTTTCTCTTGGGGGCCTTGCCGTTTTCCCGGGGCTCCGGGCGGCGGGGCTCTGAATTGCCGCCGGCGGGGCTTTCACCCGGGGCGGGAGGTCCGCCGAAGAGCCGGCTGAGGAAGGGGAAGGTGGCGGTCTTGCCGTCGTCCTCCGGGCTGTCGTCCCCCTCGGCTACGGGGAGTATCTCCTCCGTCCCGGTGAGAGCGGCGCTCATGTCCCCGGTGAGGGAGTCCAGCTCCTCATCGCTCAGGCCCATCTTGTTTATCACGTCGTCAATGGGCTTTATGTGCAGTTCTCTTGCGCATTTGAGGCACAGGCCCTCGTTCTTGGTCTGGCCCCCTTCTATCTTTGTAATGAATACCACGGCCACGTTCTTGCCGCAGCGGGAACACATTGTAGGCTGCATCTATTGCCTCCGTTATAAAAATCCGTGCCTGTATGCTTACATCAGGCCATTGGTCATAAAGTCAAATATCAGGAAGAATCTTCCCAAGGTGGTGTGCTCCATGGTGTCCTGGCCTATGATTATCCCCAGGAAGCTGAGCAGCCAGCAGAAGAGCACGCAGTATATGAAGGCCTTGGCAAAGCCCAGCACCGCGCCGCCCACCTCGTCCAGGGCCTCCATGTTTGGCAGACGGAAGGACAGGTTCCCCACGTTGCCAATGGCCACCAGGAAGATAAGGATGAGCAGGAAGGCTATGACCATTGCCCCCACATAGGTTATGGTGTCGCAGAGCACCGCCACCACCGCCTCGGTCATGGAGATGGAGTTTGCGTCGGCCAGAGAGACGGCGTCGGAAGCCAGGTCATCCGCCCGCTTCTCGTAAAAGCCCACATATCTCATGCACTCATAGGCGTAGTCGTAGCGCAGGGAGCTGTCCTGGGCCAGGATATCCTCCAGGGACAGGTCGCTCTCCCCGTAACCCAGCTTCTCCA
>CASFJB010000223.1 GCA_949294945.1 uncultured Eubacteriales bacterium | reverse complement strand
TACGCCCTTTACAACGCGACCAAATATGTCTGTCACTGGAACCCGACCTTTGCTGCCTATCTTGCTAAGAAGCGTGCGGAGGGCAAACACTACAATGTCGCGCTTTCTCATGCTGCCAAAAAGTTGGTTCGTCTAATCTTTGCCATGGAGAAATCCAGGCAGCCATATTGCTCGGCAGCTTGAGGGCAACTACTTAAATAGCCAGCAGAGGTCTGACAAGACCTTAGCTTTGCTATACCTTTTTTGAGCTATCCTTTTTCACCACCACCATTCATTTTGGGGCTTGACTTTTAATAGTTAATCTTTCTCCCCAAAGGCGGCCTGCCCGGCCGGGACAGCATCCTGGCCGTATTCGGCGTGGGTATCCCCTCCGCCATTACCACCTTCCTGTTTGATCTGGACTATGTCATCATCGACAAGCTGATGGTCTCCTACCACGATCTGGCCCTGGCCGCCATCGGTATCGTGCTGAAGGTGGAGCGCTTCCCGCTGAATGTGGGCGTGGGCATCTGTCAGGGCATGCTGCCCCTGGTGGCCTACAACTACTCCGCCGGCAATGAGCAGCGCATGAACGATGCCATCCGCCTCTCCCGCAGGCTGGGCCTGATCGTGGCCGGCATCAGTATCGTGCTGTATGAGGTCTTTGCCGTCCAGTTCTCCCACCTGTTCATCTCCGATCCCCAGACGGTGGAGCTGGCCTCCCAGTTCCTGCGCATCCGGGTACTGGCCACGCCCCTGATGTTTTTGAGCTTCTTCACCGTCTATCTGTTCCAGTCCTTCGGCAAGGGACGGATCTCCCTCTTCCTGGGGGTGACCCGGTGGCTGGGCTTCAACATCCCCATGCTCTTCCTTTTGAACGCACTTGTGGGCATGTTCGGCATCGTCTGGTCCCAGGTGACTGCCGACACCCTGACCGTTCTCCTGTCCTTCTACATCTATCGGAGGTATAAGCCTTCAGGCGCCTCTCTGGCCGAAAGAAAGCATTAAAATAACAGCAGCCCCAGGGTCCAAAGGACCCTGGGGCTGCTGTTGTTTATCAGGATTCGGGCCGGTGCAGCCAGTCATTTTATTCTGCAAAGGGTTTCTCCCGCTTCACCAGCCAGCAGGCCCGCTCTCCCCGCAGGAAGCCCTGCTCCAGCAGGTTGTGGAGCTCATCGGTGAGGATGCCGGGCACCACGTTGGAATAGTCCAGGCCGGAGCCGTTGTGGTCGGTCTGGGCCGCAGCCATGGTGGCGGGATTGAGGAGCAGCAGCCGGGTGATCAGCTCCCGCACCGTAGGTACTGCCCCGCTTTCGGTCAGCTCCGCCAGCAGCTGCAGCTTCAGGGGGGACCAGAAGGGCTCCCGCATGGTCCGGCACGTCACCAGATGGACGCGCTCCCGGCCCGCCCGGCTGACGCAGTCCCCATACCAGGCCGCCATACTTTGAGCCAGCTCTTCCGATTGCGCTTCCTCCTGGAACAGGGCATGGAGCATCTCGGGCAGGGAAGTCCAGGGCTCCCGTCCCAGATCCCGGTACAGCTGCAGCAGCTGCCGGTAGCAGCCGGTGTAATAGTCTCTGTATGGAGCATCCAGCTTTTGAAAGAGCTCCTCTCCGCAGCCCGGCCGCTCCTCCTCGCACAGGGACAGAAAGAGCATGGCGCCCAGGGCCGGCGAGATCTCCCGTCCCTCCCCGCCGTTGCACAGGGTGGCGGAGAGAAAATCTACGGCCAGATTGAAGAGCCGACCCGGGGACAGTCCCACCTTATGGCTGTCCATGAGCCGGGTAAGGGCCGTGGAGGCCAGCTTCCGGACCAGATTCCACTCAGTGGCCGGGTAGATAGAGATGAGCCGCGGGGGCTGCCCCTCCTCCCGGCGGTAGGTGAAGGTATACTTTTCCCACCGGCTGCCGTGGAGCTTGTCCGGCACCAGGAGGGAGTGGTTCTCCGTCCAGGCGGAAAAGGGTCCGCAGTCCTCCAGGGTATAGCGGGTCACCAGCTGGGGCAGGGCCAGAGAGGCCTCCAGGATGCGGGTCTTTTTCCAGCTTTCGATGATGTGGGCGTCGATACCGCTGGCCTCGGATATGTAAGAGACGGGCAGGTCGTGGAGCAGCGCCCGGTCCACCGCGTTTCCCAGGCGGAAGGTGCACAGGCCGGCATGGTCAAAGCCGGGATAGGACCCGGCCATCTCCCGCAGGGCCTGGGGCCGTCGTCCCCTGGGATA
>CASFJB010000222.1 GCA_949294945.1 uncultured Eubacteriales bacterium | reverse complement strand
CCACGTCCACCTCTTCCAGAGGCAGGTCTCTGGTGGCCTCATAGCACATCAGCATGGCAATTTCGGAGATCAGCTCACGGAATTCCTTTACGCTGGTGTTTTTGTCTCTGAGGATGGAGAGCTTATGCTGGATGAGAGGGTGGTCGAAAACGCATACTTTGCTCATGTTAGGTTCTCCTTTGTTATCTATTGGCCCTCCCGGACGGGAAAACCCGGCGGGCCGGACAGAGGACACGGCAGCGTATCCCCCGTCAGGGCCTTTATCACAGTATAGACAGGCGTCGGTTATTGGGCAGCGTTCTCCGATGCCAGACGCTCCTGCCGCTCCCGCTCCGCCTGGGACAGCCGCAGGTATACCGGCAGCAGATCCTGGGAGGAACCGGGGGCTTTGCCCATGGCGGCCATGGCTACGCCCCAGGCGCTCTGCCAGCGCAGGTTTTCAGGAGCCAGAATATAGGGCAACCCCTGCTCACGGAGAAAGGCGGCGGTGAGCTCCGCTCCGTCTCCCACCAGGAAGACCGGGTTGTCCAGCTCTTTGAGTTCCTCTGCCAGAAGGGGCAGGGCAAGGGCTCTGTCCTGACAGAGACGCAGGGGCTTGCCGTCTTCAATTTTAAAGAGGGCATTATACACCTGGGAGCGCCTGGCATCCATCACCGGGCAGATATAGCCGCCATGGGCCAAACCGTGCCAGGCCATGGCCTCCAAGGTGGAGACACCAATGCAAGGCTTGTCTGAAGCCCAGGCCAGGCCTTTCACCGTTGAGACGCCTATGCGTATGCCGGTAAAGGAGCCGGGGCCATGAGCCACGGAAAAGAGATCTACCATATCCAGGCTCATCTCTGCATTCTTCAGCAGGCCTTCCGCCATGGGCAGCAGGGTGCGGCTGTGGGTCAGACCGCTACACTGGCTGTACTGGGAGACGAGTTTTCCGTCCCGGACCAGGGCCACGGAGGCAGCCTTGGCGGAAGATTCAAAGGCAAGTGTCAGCATAGTTCAGCCCCCTCCACAGTGATTTTCCTGTCCGTGTCCGACAGCTTTTCAATGGTGACCTTTACCTCGTCACCGAAAAAGGCATCCTGAACATTCTCGCTCCACTCAACGGCGCATATGGCGCCGCGGTTGAGATAGTCCTCCCAGCCAATATCAAAGAGCTCCTCGGCGGAGGAGAGGCGATACATGTCAAAATGGATGAGCTCCCGCTCCCCCAAATATTCGTTCACTATGGTAAAGGTGGGGCTGGACACCCGGCAGTTCAGGCCCAGGCCCCTGGCCATCCCCCGGACGAAGGCGGTTTTGCCTGCACCCAAGTCCCCGTACATGGCCACTACAGCCCCGCCGGGGAGGCTTGAGGCCAGTTTTGCACCCAGATCTTCGGTGTCACGCTCACTGCGGCTGATAAATTCTGTCATAGTATTCCCCATATAGAATAAATTTCACAATTTGTCAAATAATTTTGCTGGTCTGAGGGTTATTATAACACTGCCTGCCCCGTTGCGTAAAGAGCAATTATATGCTAAAATGAGCCTTGTCTCGTCAGAATATCTTGTATACATCTGCTCCGCCCTTAGGGAAATCGGGGCTGATGACGGACGTCCATGGAAAGGCGGTGCCTGAAATCAGAAAATTCAAGCCATATATAAAAGTATTTTTCCGGCGGGCAGATATCTTCCTGCTGTGCATATGCATCATCAGCTCCATCTTTGGTATAACCATGATAGAAAAAGCCGTGACGGGCATGTATGAGGGCGGCTGGAACATGTCCGAGCCCTCCAAATATCTGGCGGTGCAGATTGCATCCATGTTTATCGGGATCGGCGCTTTCGTATTTTTTACCATTATTGATGTGGACCTGATTGCCCAGCAGTGGAAGCTGCTGATGGTATTTGACCTGCTGCTGTTAATAGCCCTGGTGCTCCTGGGCGAGGATGACGGCACCGGCAACAAGAGCTGGATACGATTTGCCGGCATCGGCATACAGCCCTCGGAGGTCATAAAGGTCATCTATATAATCGTGGCGGCAAAGCAGATGACATATCTGAAAGAATACAAGGATATAAATTCTTTCTTTTCCGTAGTGCAGATGGCCGCCCACTTCATGCTGGTATTCGGCTCCATAGTGGTGGTATCCTCTGACCTGGGCAGCGCCTCGATCCTGCTGGGTATCTTCCTGGTCATGTTTTTCGCCATAGGTGCCAGGCTGTACTGGTTTGCCGCCGGAGGCGCCGCAGTGGCGGCGGCCATA
>CASFJB010000221.1 GCA_949294945.1 uncultured Eubacteriales bacterium | reverse complement strand
ACTAGCCCGGCTGATTTGTCAAATCAAGGCGAGTACGGCCTATGAACAGTCTATTAATAAATCTTAAACCTTCCTCATTTTCCGAAACTATAGTTGACAAGTGTAGCCTGCCATGCTATCCTGTACTCAGATGACGTACGTAGTCTGGCGTGGGACGAAGTGCACCGCCCCGCGCAGCTTCCAAGGGAGGGCCCGTTATGGAAAATTTAGCCGAAAAGATAAGTGACAGTGAACTGG
The DNA here is from genome assembly GCA_949294945.1 of uncultured Eubacteriales bacterium. Lineage (GTDB taxonomy): Bacteria > Bacillota > Clostridia > Oscillospirales > Oscillospiraceae > Limivicinus. The sequence goes on along the minus strand of CASFJB010000221.1, from coordinate 2,007 downwards.
AGGTAATGCGCCTTTTGTGGGAGTCGGGCACGGCTCTGCCTATAAGCGAGATACGCATTGCTTTACAGCAGCGCAGGGGCTGGGAGGCCACCACGGTGAAGACCCTGGTGAACCGTCTGGTGGCAAAGGACGTACTGGCCCAGGAAAAGCGCAATGTTTTTTACTATTTCCCTCTTGTAAGCCAGGAGGAATACAACAGCTGGGCCACAAATCAGCTCATAGACAAGCTGTATCGGGGCAGCGCCAGAAACCTGGTGGCGGCCCTGGTCAATTCCGACAGTCTCAGTGATAAGGATATCCGGGAACTGAGGGATTTTTTCAGAATGGGGGATGAAAAATGAACGGCGCACTGTCTCTTCTGCTCTCCCTGTCCCTGGGAGGCAGCCTTCTGGCTCTGCTGGTGCTGGGCCTCAGACTGCTCCTGGGCCGCAGGCTCCCCAGCGCTTTCTATTACTTTGCCTGGCTTTTGGTGCTGCTGCGCCTGGTGCTCCCTTTGCCCGGCTTTATAGGCTCCGGAGCAGAAACCGAAGCTGTACCTTCCCCCGTCCCATCGTCTCAATACAGCTACAGCGACTCCGCCTCCACTCCGCGGAATGTGCGGGTGGGAGATCTGCCCTCAGCCGAAAGCGCCGGGGTGCCGGCAGAGTATCCGGATGCAGGCTCCATTGCCGCCTCCGACCAGAGTTCAGAGGCTTTGCAGCCTGTCACCGTCCCGGAGACCGAGAGGCCCCGGACCCTTGTCCCCTCACTGGCTGCCGCCCGGGAAGCTCTGTTCGGGTTTTTCGGCGGACTTGTGAAAAGTCCGGGCTTCTGGCTGGGGCTCTGGGCGGCGGGAATGCTGCTGAACCTGGCCTGGCAACTGGGAGGCTACCTACGCTTCAGCCTGATTCTGGGACGCAGCCTGTACCCGGCCACAGCTTCTGAGCTGCGTCAGTTCCGGGAATCCGGAGCGCCCCGGCGTCTCAGGCTCCGACGCAGCCCCGCCATTGGCAGTCCCATACTCATGGGGCCGCTGCGCCCGGTGCTGGTGCTGCCGGAGCGGGAGTACACCCGGGAAATGCTTGGGAACATCTTCCTCCACGAGCTGACCCACTACCGCCGGGGCGACCTGATCTTAAAATGGTTTGCCCTGATGGTCACCGCTCTCCATTGGTTCAACCCCATAGTACATATAGCCCGCCGGGAGCTGGACAGGGCCTGCGAAATGAGCTGCGACGAAAGGCGGCTGCGCCGCAAGGACAGCAGCGGCAGACGCACCTATGGGGAGACGCTGCTCTCCCTGGCCGACAGCTCCTCTCTCTCCCGGCATCTGGTGGCCACCAGCTTTGCCACCGAGAAACGGAATCTCAGAGAAAGGTTGGAACAGATAATGAAATATAAACCCATGAGCCGGGCCGGGCTTGCCCTGCTGCTTACGGCCACGCTGCTGCTGTGCGGCTGCGCCGGAGCCTTGGGGCCCGGCGGCCAGGAGTCGGAGACTCCCGCCGACGCAGTGGAGAGCGCCGCCCCTGAGGCCGCCGCTTCCCCCAGCCCCGTGCCGACCCCGGAGCCACGCAGCGTCACCGTGTCCACGGTGGACGAGCTGCTCTCCGCCATAGCCCCCAACACCACTGTCACCCTGAAAGAGGGTGTCTATGACCTGTCCCAGGCCTCCGACTACGGGGTGGCCCATGAGGAGGGTTACTACAGCTGGGTGGACAGCTTTGACGGCCCGGAGCTGGTCATAAGCCGACTCTCCGGTCTCAGTCTTGTGGGCGAAGGCGATGTCACCATCTCCGCCGTTCCCCGCTATGCCGATGTGCTCAGCTTCTCAAGCTGCACCGAAATCTGCCTGGCCGGTCTCACTCTGGGCCACACCGAAGAGCTGGGCCAGTGAGGGCGGCGTGGTGGACCTGACGGCGGTGGACTCCGCCATCATCAGCCAGTGCAAGCTCTTCGGCTGCGGCGTTATCGGCGTCAGGTCCGAGGACTCCACCGGCGTCCAGGTGGTGGAGAGCGAGATATACG
>CASFJB010000220.1 GCA_949294945.1 uncultured Eubacteriales bacterium | reverse complement strand
CTCCTGTGTCCCCGTATCTGGGGAGTAATAATAATTGTCACTGTCCATCAGGGCCTCTATCCATATCTTGCAGCCCTCCCCGTTGAAGTGGGCATAGTCCAGGCTGAACTTTCCCTGCATGTTTCCCTCTTCGTCCTTCAATCCCTGGGCGATGTCCACATAGACGCAGCTGTTTTCCAGACAGAAGTCTTTCAGGGCCTCGTTCAAAAGCTCCACATTGTCGTTGTTCAGGTATCCGGTCTCGGTAAACAGGGGCGTGCCGGACTGAATGAACACCTGGGTATCCGGGCAGCGGCTGCGGATCTCCGCCAAAATCTCCGCCCAGCATTCCTTTATCTCCTCCGGCTTGCGGCTCAGATCGTTCATGGCCAGCAGGAAAAAGGCCTTTCCGGCTCCGGTCTTTTCCACCAGCTCCGGCATGCTCAGCCTCTCCCCCTGGTAGGACAATTTCAGGTCCTCCTCCACGGCGCCGTGGCAGGAATAGCTGTTGGCATAGACGATGTCCGCCTGGCCCAGTCCGCCGTTAAGGAGGGTATAGGAGCTGAGCATGCCGGTGATGGAGTCGCCGATAAAGAGGGCGTCGTCAAACCAGGACTCCTCTATAGTCTCCGGCACCGGCGGCCGGGGAGTGGGCAGAGGCGTGGGTTCCGGCGTCAGCACCGCCGGGGCGGGCAGTGCCGTCTCCGTCTCCGGGCTTACGGCGCTCTCGGCGGTCTTTTCCCCGCCGCAGCCGGACATACTCAGCAGCATAGCCAAAAGCAGCAGGCAAGTCAAAGTCCTTTTCACCCTCATATCCGGTCCCTTCTCTCCTTTATGTTCCCGTACATTCTATATTATCTTAAGTCCCTTTTCAACCGCCATTTTCTTATACTTTTATAAAGAAAGCGCAAGGTCTTTCGACTTTGCGCTTATATAGGCTGTTTCAGTCGGCTTCATTCCAGATAGTCGCCAAGCTCCGGAGGTGTGAAGTCCGGGGCGTACTCGGCCTGCATTGCGGCCAGGTATGCGTCCAGCTTCTGGGCATAGTCGTAGTTGGCGTAATACTCCCGGGCGGTGATGGCCTCGCCGGTGTTGGAGTAGCCCACTATGGCATCGGCATCCAGGGGCAGGCGCAGGATGATGTGATAGCCGTAGGGGGACTCCACCGGCTCCGACACGCCATATTCCTCCAGGGCCAGGGCGGCGTTTTCAAACTCCTCCACCATGTCCCCGGTCTGGAAGAGATAGCCGTCGGGGAAGGAGCTCTTGCCGGTATCCTCGCAGTATTCCTCCTTCAGCGCCTTGAAGCGCTCCACCAGCTGCTCATGGCTGCCAATGGCCTTCAGCTCTTCCACCAGGCTCTCCGCCTGGGCCTTTTTCTGGGCAAGGGTCTCTTCGTCCAGGGCCTCCCCGGTGCTCAGGTCCACGGTGGCCAGGAGGATGTGGTTTGCGTAGGTATAGCCGTTCTCCTCCAGATAGCCTATGGCCTGCTCATCGCTGACCTTTTCCCCCTTCAGGCCGTAGCTCTCGTTGAAGTTCTGCATGTTTATATAGTTTGCCATGTTGGTGCGGTCGTAGGCCTCCCGGCTGCGGTAGAGGCTGTCCAGATATTCCTGGAAGTCCTCCTCGCTGCCCTCCTCCCCAACGGTGGCGGCCATGTCGCTTTTCACCTGCTCCGCTATGGAGTCCAGAGTCTCCTGACTGGGGGTCACTCCGTTGGAGTCGGCAAAGCCCTGGATGGCCATTATCTGGATGAGGGTGTTCTCCCCTCCCGCCAGGGCGGCGTCGGCATAGGTATTCTCCGGGTCGTCCCCCACCGGGTCGGACCAGCTCATGGGCATGCCGTAGCTGGCCATGGCCACGAAGTACTGCTCGGTCTGCATGGCGCTCATGTACAGCCAGCTGAAGTACTCGCTCCAGCTTATCTCCTCCCCGTCTATGAGCATGACTACATCCTCCGGCTCGTGGAGGGCATAGATGGCCTCATAGTCCAGGGTCTGGGCATCTATAGGCTCCCCGCTGGCGGTCTGGCTGTCCGCCGTGGCCGCCGGGGTCTGGGTGGGCTGGGACTCCTGGGCTACCACCTTTCTGCCCAGAAGATAGCCTGCGGCGGCGGCAAAGATGAGGCATACCGCCAGGAGAATAATAAAAAACTTTTTCATGTTCTCTGTCCTTCCTTTTCCGGAGTCCCCCCGGCGGCTCCGCCCGCCCCGCCCCAGAGGGCGGCAAAGCGGCGGGCCTCCTCAATGACCCGGTTCTTGTCTTTTATCCTCAGGCTGAGACAGGGCTTGGAGCCCGCCTCCACCTTAAGTCTGCCTTTATACTCCGGC
>CASFJB010000219.1 GCA_949294945.1 uncultured Eubacteriales bacterium | reverse complement strand
CAGCACTCCAAGTTCCGCAACTGGGGCACTCGCATAAACAACAAGATGACGGAGATCATGCTGGGCAAGCCAAAGGATCTGTCCATCCCCAGCTATCTGGCGGCCAAGCGCTTTATCATTGACGAGATGCTCAATTACAAGCACTGCTTCCCCTATGTGGACGGGCTGGTGCTCCGCTCTACCCGCAGGCTCTGCAACGTTCCGGTGAACCACCGGCAGCGGCAGCAGGGCGAGTCGGGCTACACCATAGGCAAGCTTCTCAGCCTGTGGATGAACGGCTTTACCTCCTTTTCGGTCAAGCCCCTGCGCCTGGCCACCTATGCCGGGGTGCTGACGGCTTTTCTCGGCTTTATCTACGCCCTGGTTATCATCGTCAAATATTTCATAGACAGCAGCGTCCCCGCCGGCTGGAGCTCCACTATGGCGCTCCAACTGGTACTGGGCGGTATCATCCTGGTGGTACTTGGGCTCATCGGGGAGTACATCGGCCGTATATATATGTGCATAAACGCCTCTCCCCAGTTTGTGGAGCGGCAGGTTGTCAAAAAGGACAGTGAGAGCTGAGCATGGAAAAAACGGATAAGAAGGTCTTTATTGCGCTGCATCTGCTGCTGCTGTTTTATTCCATGTCCTCCGTGCTGTCCAAGCTGGCGTCGGCAGAGCCCTTCCTCAGCTTTAAATTCTGCCTGTACTACGGCGGCATGTTCTGCATCCTGGTGGTCTACGCCCTGGGCTGGCAGCAGATACTCAAGCGCCTGCCCCTTACCGTGGCCTTTGCCAACAAGGCCGTCACCCTGGTGTGGAGCATGGTCTTTGGGGCCCTGCTTTTTAAAGAGCAGATCCGCCTCAACCAGCTTATCGGCTGTGCCCTGGCCGTGGCGGGAGTGATACTCTTTGTGCAGCCCGAAAAGGGCGGAGACAGGGAGGTGCAGCCATGACGGGAGAAATGCTGCCCTATCTGTTTATCGGCTTTTTCAGCGTGTTCGTCTCCTCCGTGTCTCAGACCATCCTGAAAAAGGCCTCCCTCACGGAGCGCAGGAGCTTTATCCGGGAATACCTCAACCTCCCGGTGATCCTGGCCTACGGCATGTTTTTCGGCAGCACCCTGCTGACCATGCTGGCCTATAAGAAGCTGCCCCTCAGCATGAGCCCGGCTTTCGAGAGCAGCTCATATATTTTCGTTACCATATTTGGAGTTACCATTTTCAAGGAAAAGGTGGGCCCACGCAAGCTGTTTGCCCTTTTCCTTATACTCTTGGGCATTATCATTTTTACTCTCTGATTGGAGCCTCTATGGACAACAAGGCAAAAAATCTCATAATAATCGGCGCCAATGAGTTTCAGAACCCGCTTATCCTTGCCGCCAAGGCCCTGGGCTATACCACCCATGTCTTTGCCTGGCAAAGCGGAGACGTGGGGGAACGCAGCGCAGACTACTTCTACCCCATAAGCATCGTGGAGCTGGACAGGATACTGAATATCTGCCGCATGCTCTCCCCGGTGGGAGTGGTGTCCATAGGCTCGGACCTGGCAGCCATAACGGTAAACTATATCGCCGAAAAGCTGGGCCTCACCGGCAACGGCATGGAAAGTGCCATGGCCGCCACCAACAAGCATCTGATGCGCCTGGCCTTTGAGAAGGCCGGTCTGCCCTCCTGCAAAAGCCGCCTGATATCCTCCCCGGAGGAGGCGGAAGAGCTGGAGCTGGCATACCCCGTCATCGTCAAGCCCACGGACCGCTCCGGCAGCCGCGGCGTTTTCAAGGTGACGGAGCCCGCCCAGCTGGCTCCGGCCATCGAGAAGGCCAGAAGCCATTCCTTTGAGAAGAAAGTCCTGGTGGAGGAGTTTGCTCCCGGCCGGGAATACAGCATAGAATATGTCTCCTGGCAGGGAGAACACCACTTCCTTGCCTGCACGGAGAAATTTACCACCGGCGCCCCTCTCTTTGTGGAGACCGGGCATCTTCAGCCGCCTCTGCATATGACCGAGGCCACTCTCCGCCGTATAAAGGAGCTTGTGCCCCGGGTGCTGGACTGCCTGGGCATACGCTTCGGCGCCTCCCACACGGAGCTGAAGATAGACGACGAGGGGACCATACGCATCATAGAGTGCGGCGGCCGCATGGGCGGAGACTGCATCGGCTCGGACCTGGTATTCCTCAGCCGGGGCGTGGATTACGTGAGAGCCTGCGTGGACATCGCCTGCGGCAAGGCCCCGGACCTGAGGGAGCTGCAGCCGCCCCGGGTGGCCTCCATCCGCTTTATCTTCAGCCAGGCTGACCTGGACGCCCTGGACGCCATACGCCGCAGCCATCCCGAGGCGCTCTACTGCGTCAGCGATATTCT
>CASFJB010000218.1 GCA_949294945.1 uncultured Eubacteriales bacterium | reverse complement strand
AAAAATAATGAGCCGGCTTGGGGAGAATGCCGCCATCTGACGGCACAGTTCGCTGCCGATAGAACCGCCGCCTCCGGTAACCAGAACCGTCTTTCCCTGGACTTTGTCCCTGATGGCCGCATTGTCCGTGTGAACCTGGGTCCTGCCCAGCAGATCCTCAATGCTCACGTTCTTTATCTGGGTGAGGGTGAGCTCACCGCTTATCAGCTTGTCCAGAGAAGGCAGGGTCTTCAGCTGGGCTCCGGTGCTGCTGCATATCTCCAGGATCTCGTTTCTCAGCTTGTCCGGAGCGGAGGGGATGCAGAAGATGATCTCCTCAATATCATAGCGCTTGGCAGCTTCGACTATTTTGTCTCTGCCTCCAACCACTCTTATTCCCCTGACTCTGGTGCCTCTCTTGCCGGGGTCGTCGTCTATGAGGCAGAGCACCCGGTTCCTGGCGTGGGGGTTATTCTCCAGTTCCCGGATGACCAGCACAGCTCCGTCCCCGGCGCCTATGAGCATAGTGCGGCGGAGCATGCCGCCCTTGGCAGCATTGTGAGCTATGATGTTGCGGCGTATCTGCCGGTAGGCAACCCTGGAAGCGGATATGGCGATAAAAAGCACCACCGCATATATAAATGGAAAGCTTCTGGGGAAGAGGCAGCCCATGAGCTTCACCGCCATGTAATACAGGGCGGAGGCGCAGACACTGGCAAAGCCTATGGAGATAAGCTCCCGCTCCCCTGCATACTCCCAGGCGCTGCTGTATAGTCCGAATATCTTGAACATCAGCAGAGCACTGACAGTGCCGGGTATAGCCCCCATACGCAGAGTGCGCAGGAAACCGTGGGCCGCCACATCGGCCCAGGTAAAGTCCATGCGCAGCATAATGGCCAGGAAGGCGGCAAAATTGATTATAAGAATATCAATCAGGATTATTCCCAGTATCCGCAGTTCGTGGCCTGCGTTCGAATTCTTTTTGGCTTTCATGCCAGACCTCTTTTCAGGTTCAGATGAGCCGGCCACAGATTCCGGCCAGACAAGGTATTATACGCTATTGCGCCGCTTTTCGCAAGTCTAATATAAATTTTCGCCGCATATCTGTCTTTTTTCAGTATTTAAATGCGATCCCGGACCAGCAGCAGGCGGCCTTCGGCCACAGTGACCCGGGCAGTCTTACCCGGCAAAGGCTCGTTGCTTACCCCATACTGGTACTCGCAGTCGATATCTCCGCCCTTCAGAGGGAACTTAGCATTCTCAATGGTGATGCCCCGGGCCATGCCGCTGATGTTCAGCACGGAGAAAAAGGGGAACTCCGGGCCTATCTCCGCCGGTTCCCGGGAGATTATTTCCATTTCAGAGTAATCGTCAACTATAAGGCCCTTCAGGCCCAGGGAGTCCAGCTTAAGCAGTATGGAGAGATTCCCCAGGGAATGGTCTATTCTGTCCCCCACCACGCCGATGAGGAGGAAGTCCTTAAATCCCCGTTTCAGCGCCTCCCTTGCAGCATAGACGCTGTCGGTGTCATCCTTCTCCCTTGGCAGGAAAATGGTCTCCACCGGCAGCTCAGGGGCGGCGTGGGAGTCAAAATCTCCGATTATCAGATCCGGCTCTATACCCAGGGCCTCCAGGTGCCTCAGGCCGTTGTCACAGAAAATGTTGTAATCCCCCGGCCGTAGGTATTTTTTTATATCTTCGTAGCGCTTTATAGCGGCGCCGCCCACAATGACACATCTGGACATGACTTCTCCTCATAATTTCATCCACACATTTTCTTTAAAGCAAAAGGAGCTTTGGGGATTTCTCTCCCGTTATTCGCTGTACATTATACCCGTCTTTGTCCCCGGGTGCAAGAATTTCTCCAGATAATACCTCTCTTTTCCGAGGCGATGTTTTTGACCTGGGCAAAAAGATACAGGAGACCCCCACCGTCTGTCCCCTGTCAAAAAAATGTATGCTTTTCAAAACGGCGAGGCGTCCTCCCCCAAAGCGGCCCGCAGTTTTTCAAGGGCTTTCTTTTCTATGCGGGATACATAGGAACGGCTTATGCTGCAGAGCTGGGCGGTCTCCCTCTGGGTACGGGGCTCATGGCCGTCAAGCCCGTAGCGCAAGGATATTATCTGAGCCTCCCGCTTGTCAAGGGTCTTTGCTACGCATCCCCTCAGGCTGCCGCAAAGCTCCCTGCTCCCCAGAGTATCCGCCAGATCCTCCTCCAGAGCCACAACGTCCATCACGGACAGGCCGTTGCCCTCGCTGTCTACGTCCAGGGCCTCCGACAGACTCAGGTCGCCGGCAGACTTTTTGCTGGCTCTGAAGTGCATCAGTATCTCGTTCGCTATCCTCTCCCAACGGATACATAGGTTGGTCAATGGGTGGCAAATCCGCCTCTCC
>CASFJB010000217.1 GCA_949294945.1 uncultured Eubacteriales bacterium | reverse complement strand
CGCTTTTGGCCCCGTAGCAACAGTTTTTCAGGAAGGTCTCCACTCCCGCCCGCCAACTGAGTCCGGGGTCTTCCATCAAGGACCGGGCATACTGTAGTAGCTTGGGTTGCTGGTACCGCAAGGCATGGAGTACCAACTCCTCCTTGGATGAGAAGAAACTGTAGAAGAAGGTCTTGGAGATCCCAACTTTTCCGCATAGAACATCAATACTGCTGTGGATCAGGCCCCGGTCCGCGATACACCGGATCATGGTGACCATCAGGGCTTCCTTTACCTGCGCCCTCTCCTCATCAGAATACGCCTTTCTTGCCACAAGCCGTCACCGCCCTATATAAATAATGAAATTAAAAAACAGTCTTTATTTGTATTATAGCGAAACTTAATTGAAATGCAAGACTGTTCCCAAAAATAAGTCCCCCGGTGCAACACACCGGGGGCATAGTAGGATGCGTTTGAGATGTCAGAGTAATCTTTGCTAATGCCTGCACAGATAAACCGCCGAAAACTTTGCTCTCGTATTTACCAAAAGAGGACGATATGATATATTAACTACATACACATATCGTATGACAGGACGGTGATTTTATGGCCGCTGTGCGTCCAATCGTAATCTACTCCCGAAAATCTAAATTCACCGGTAAAGGGGAGAGCATCGAAAACCAGATTGAAATGTGCAGGCAATATATCCGGCTGCAGTTCGGAGACGATGCCGCAGAGCAGGCCCTGGTATATGAGGATGAGGGCTTCTCTGGTGGCACGCTGGAGCGTCCCCAATTCAAAAAAATGATGGCCGATGCAAAAGAAAAAAGTTTCCGTGCCATCGTTGTCTACCGCCTGGACCGAATCAGCCGCAACATCGGCGATTTTGCCAAACTGATCGAGCAGTTGAACAAGATGAAGATCGACTTCATCTCCATCAAGGAGCAGTTTGACACTTCCTCCCCTATGGGGCGGGCCATGATGTATATTTCCTCGGTTTTTTCCCAGCTGGAACGGGAAACCATTGCCGAGCGCATCCGCGACAATATGCATGAGCTGTCCAAAACAGGGCGCTGGCTGGGCGGTAACACCCCCACCGGCTATGAGTCGGAGAGTGTCTCCCATGTGACCATCGACGGCAAGACCAAGAGGGCCTGCAAGCTGAAGATTCTCCCGGAGGAGATCGGCATCGTCAAGTTGATCTACGACAAGTTTCTGGAAACCGGCTCGCTGACAAAGACGGAGACATATCTGCTGCAGAATGGCTATACAACAAAAAACGGCAAACAGTTTACCCGCTTTGCCGTCAAGGGGATTTTGTCCAATCCGGTTTATCTGATTGCCGATGAATTTGCTTATGACTACCTGACGAAAAATCATGTCGACCTCTTTGCGGAGCAAAGCGACTTTGATGGTGTCCACGGCATCATGGCCTATAACCGCACCTTACAGCAGCCGGGTAGAGCCCACCAGATCAAGCCAATGGAGGAGTGGATCGTGTCGGTGGGCAAGCACCAGGGCGTCATCGAAGGGAAGGCATGGGTCAAGGTACAGACGATTTTGGAGCGGAACAAATCCAAAAGCTACCGCAAGCCCCGCAGCAATGTGGCCTTGCTCTCCGGCCTGCTTGTCTGCGGCAACTGCGGCGAGTACATGCGCCCCAAAATGTCCCAGCGGCGGAACATAAAAGGGGAGACGATCTATACCTACCTCTGCTCCATGAAGGAGCGCAGCCGGGGTCATGTCTGCAATATGAAAAACTGTAACGGCAACATGTTGGACGCCGATATTATAGAGCAGTTGAAGCATTTGAGTGAAGACGGCTCCGATTTTATCCGGCAGCTGGAGCAGAGCAAGCGGGCGCTGCTGGGCAACCGGCAAAGCTATGACGAGGAGATTTCCAAATTAGAAACTGAGATCGCTGCAAATGAGGAGGAGATCAAGGGCCTTGTCTCTGCCCTGGGAAAGTCCTCTGGTACCTCTGCTGAAAGTTATATTATGCAGCAGATTGATGAACTGCACGCGAAAGGGGAGGGCTTGAAGCGGCATTTGGCGGAGCTGAAAGAACTGACCTCCAGCCATGCCTTGGCGGACATTGAGTTTGACCTGTTAGCGCAGATGCTGTCCACATTCAAGGACACCGTGGACAAAATGACGGTGGAGCAGAAGCGGGCAGCCATCCGTACCTTTGTCAAGGAAATCATTTGGGATGGGAGGGACGCCCATGTGGTGCTGTTTGGCTCGGAGTATGAATACGAGTTTCCCAAGACGCCGGCGGGCATAGGGAAACAAGTCGCAGGCAGTAAAACAGAGGAAAATCTTGAAGGAGCGGCGGAAGGAGGGCTTGCGGAGCCGTCAGGAGAGGATAGCAAATGAGATCCTCATGCACTTCCGGGCCCAGAGGAAGCTCCAGGGGGAGGTGTCGCTGTCGGACAGCCTGGAGG
>CASFJB010000216.1 GCA_949294945.1 uncultured Eubacteriales bacterium | reverse complement strand
CTTCATGCTTATTCTCCTTTTATCAGTGGTGGAACAGGCGCATGCCGGTAAAGGCCATCACCATGCCGTAGCTGTCGGCGGTCTGGATGACATTGTCGTCCCGGATGCTGCCGCCGGGCTCCACGATGTATTCCACGCCGCTCTTGTAAGCCCGCTTCACGTTGTCCCCAAAGGGGAAAAAGGCGTCGCTGCCGCAGGTCACGCCGGACTGGGTCTCTATCCAGCTGCGCTTTTCCTCGGCGGTGAGGACTTCCGGCTTCACCTTAAAGACCTTCTGCCACTCTCCCTCTGCCAGCACGTCCATGTACTCCTCGGAGGTGTAGATGTCGATGGCGTTGTCCCGATCCGGGCGGCGGATACCGTCTACGAACTGGAGGGACAGCACCTTGGGATGCTGGCGCAGGTACCAGTTGTCCGCCTTGTTCCCCGCCAGACGGGTGCAGTGGATTCGGCTCTGCTGACCGGCGCCCACGCCTATGGCCTGGCCGTCTTTCACAAAACAGACGGAGTTGGACTGGGTGTATTTCAGGGTGATGAGGGCCACCATCATGTCGATGGCCGCCTGCTCCGGCAGGTCTTTGTTTGCCGTGACGATGTTGGAGAGCAGCTCCCGGCTGATTTTATAGTTGTTTCTGCCCTGCTGGAAGGTGACGCCGAAGACGTCCTTGCACTCGATCTGGGCGGGGACGTAATTGGGGTCTATCTGCACCACGTTGTAGTTACCCTTTTTCTTGGTGCGGAGGATAGCCAGAGCCTCGTCGGTGTAGCCCGGGGCGATAATGCCGTCGGAGACCTCCAGCTTGAGATAATTTGCGGTGTCGGCGTCGCAGATATCGCTGAGGGCGGCCCAGTCGCCGTAGGAGCAGAGGCGGTCGGCGCCTCTGGAGCGGATGTAGGCGCAGGCTATGGGGCTTAGCTCACCCTCCTGCTCCACGAAGTATATCTTCCTGTCGGTGTCGCTGAGGGGCAGGCCCACGGCGGCTCCGGCGGGGGAGACGTGCTTGAAGGAGGCGGCGGAGGGCAGGCCTGTGGCCTCCTTCAGCTCCTTCACCAGCTGCCAGGAGTTCAGGGCGTCCAGGAGATTTATATAGCCCGGTTTCCCGTTGAGGACGGTGATGGGCAGTTCTCCCTCCTTCATGAAAATTTTGGAGGGTTTCTGATTGGGATTGCAGCCGTATTTAAGTTCCAGCTCAGTCATGACTCTACCTCACTTGTTTTTATTTATCAGGCGCTCTTCGTATTCGCCGCTGTTTACATCGGTGTAACGCACATAGAGGGAGATCTTGTTGTTCTCATCCAGGGCCTCCCACAGCTCCTGGGTAAACTCGTCTATGCTCTGGGGGATGGCCATTCTCTCCGGCTCGCCCTGGAAACTGGGTATGGGATTTCCGTCGGTGACGTAGGTATGGATGAAATGGCCCAGGCCGGGAAGGGCGGGGTAATCGAAGGTATAGCGGCAGCAGGCGCTGCCCTGGGGGTCAATGCTCTTGAGTATGCTCATCTGGTAGCCGAAGCTCCCCTCTTCAAAGCTGAGCATGGCGCTGATGCGGGGGGTGAGGTTGGGGGCGTCCGGCTCGAACTCACGGGAGGCGAGGGCCTGGGAAAAGCTCCTGCCCTCTTTAAGGCCCGCAAGGATAGTGTCGGTCTGGTCGCCGTTGGTGACTATCAGCTTGTTCTCATAGCTGCGGAGAGCGGCGTAGATTATCAGGCTGGGGTCCTCCACCTTGGAGGCGTCAAAGGGCTCCGTAAAAAGCTCCCCGTCTTTAAGGGCAAAGATGCGGTTGCGGCTGTTTGCGCTGCGGCCCATGATGAAATAGGCGGAAACCGCCTTGCCCTCAGGGCTGCAGCCGGCGATGATGCCCCGGCCCACATAGGGGTTGCCCTTTATAAGCTGGGTAACGCTGTTTATCCTGTATATATCCATGTCACTGACCCTTTCTTTTTATTATCTCTGCGGCCACGCTCTCGGCGGCCTGGGGGAGTATTATCCACTCCGCCTGTTCCATTACCCGCCTTTGCAGGCTCTCGGGGCTGTCCCCCGGCAGGACCTCCACCGCCTTCTGGGCGATTATCCTGCCCCCGTCGGGTATCTCGTTTACAAAGTGTACCGTGGCTCCGGTGACCTTCACCCCGTAGCTCAAAGCCGCCTCGTGGACATGGAGCCCGTAAAAGCCCTTGCCTCAGAAGGAGGGTATGTGAGAGGGGTGGACGTTTATTATCCTTTCTTTGAAGCGGCGGGTGAAGCTCTCGCTGAGTATGCTCATAAAGCCCGCCAGGACGATGAGGTCAATGCCCTCCTCCTCCAGCAGCTTTATCAGAGCGGCCTCAAAGGCCTCCTGGGAGCCCAGCTCCCTTTTCAGCAGCGTGACAGAGGGGATGCCTGCAAGCCTCGCCCTCTCCAGAGCATAGGCATCAGCCTTGTTGGAGACAACAAG
>CASFJB010000215.1 GCA_949294945.1 uncultured Eubacteriales bacterium | reverse complement strand
AGTCATAGACCACAGGCATGGTGATATCATAGCCCTCCAGGCGCTCTATAACAAACTCTGCCTCTTCCACGGCCTCCTCCACGGAAATAGCCTGGGAGAACATGTACACTCCTACTTCCAGGCCGTTGGCCAGGGCATTATCCATATTGCTCCTGTAATATGGGTCTTCAAAAAGTCCACCTTCGGTATAGCCCCGGTAGCCTAAGCGTATCATGGCAAAATCCACTCCGGAATCCGCCACCTGAGTCCAGTCTATATCCCACTGGTGCTCGGATACGTCTACTCCGTAGAGAGTCTCAAAGGCGCTGCCTATATACTCCGGCCTGCCGTTCACCACCCGTATATCCCCACGCTGGATGGGGTTTACGTCCACGCCCTCCAGAGGCGTCATCCACACCATGCCGAATCCGTCGTTTATATACACCTGGCCCTCATGGGGGTCCGGCTCCGGCTGCTCCTTCTGCATCAGGCCCATGACCAAAGCCAATATGGCAACCGCCAGAAGAAACACCGCTATAAGTAAAAGGGTCTTGTTTTTTTGTTTGGTTCTCATATCCGTCTCCGTATCTGCATATATACGAGAAGATATTACCATACTATCCCCGGAAATTCAATTGCCACATTATTCCCTGCCCGGCCCTAAGGCCTCTCAGAAAAAAATTTTTGCAAAATCAAAAAAAGAGCTTGACATTGGGAAAGCTTTCTGGTAATATACACCTTGCTTGCGGGGGACAGACAAAATCTCCCAGAAAAGCCGCCGAAGTTCCGGCATTCAAAACTGTATAAGAAATACTCAGCGCACCTCTTTAACATAGATTTCTATGGGGGTATAGCTCAGCTGGGAGAGCGCTTGAATGGCATTCAAGAGGTCAGCGGTTCGATCCCGCTTATCTCCACCACAGACGGTGTGCTGAGTATTCTTTTAATATAGCTTGCTTCAATTGTGAAGCAGGTTTTTTTGTTTTTACCGGCCTGTTTCCTATGAAACAGGCCTTTTTCTCGCCGCTTCCCTCTGCGGTTTTTCCACTAACTGACAGGGCGGAGAAAAAAATTCTCCGCCCTGTCAGTTATGTTATGTCAACTTATATTTCAAGCTTTTTGCCTGTGCTTCCCAGCCGGGCCCGTTAGGGTCTGCCGGAGCAGGCGGCCTCCAGGTCGAAGAGCTCGGCAAAGTCCTGGGCGGCCTCTCTGCCGCCGGGCAAGTAGCTCCAGAGGGTCAGGAAGGCCCCGTCCTTGGCGTAGCTGACGAACACCGTGTGGCCGTAATTCAGCACCGGTTCCCCCTGGTCATAAGTGTAATACATCCGGTCCGCCTCTTTGCTCCAGTCTATGCACACGGTGCAGCCCCGGCTGGTGGTATAGCCCCACTCCTCATAGCTTTCCGGCTCGCCAAGCCGCCGGGTAAAAGGCGGCAGCGTGCCTTCGATATGCCTCTCCAGGTAATAATCCAAGTATTCACCGTTCAGGTAGACGCCGCTCTGGAGCAGATAGGAGCCGTCCTCAAAGACATAGGCCGCGCCCATATCGGCCCCGAAGGGCTCAGTGCCGCTGAGCCTGTAAAAATCCTGCATATCCTCGGCATATACTTTGGAGCTGTGGAGCTTCAGGGAGTATTTTTCGCATATCTCCAGCAGCTTCTCCGCCATGGGCACATCACCGGCCGTGTATATCCCCATGCTGTCTCCCAGCAGCTCAGCAGTTCCCTCATCGTCCAGCCAGTCCCAGGCCCCCTGGCCCGCGGCAACACAGCGGTCGATCATTTCCTCTCTGTAGGCCAAGTCAAAGAGGAACCACTCCTCCGATGCCTTGTATTCGTCACTGTCCTTATAGCCCGCCGGGATGAAGAGCACGGCTTCCGTCTCCTGCTCTTCCCACTCTCCCTCTTCCGTTATGGAGTATCTGTCTACCTGGATGCCTGTGGAGAGGCTGCGCTCTCTCAGGCCGAACCAGCCGGCGGCATAGGCGGTGGCTGCAAACAGGGCGGAGAGTATCGCCGCTATAAGAGCGATACGGACTGTTTTTGAGAGCCGGCGGCGCTCCACGGGCCGGGGCTCATTCCAGTCCCCGTCATCGCAGAACAGGGGCTGCCGCCCGGCATATTCCGCCCGGAAGTCCCTGTAGGCCGTCTCAGTGTCCGGGGTCTGGGCGCTCTCCCGAGTGGAATATTCCTCCATCACCGCAAGCCAAAATTCCGGCTCCGTCTCCGGGGACAGGCCCCGGACCAGCTCTTCCAGCTCGGTGTCCGTCATGCTGTGCAGCCGCTCCCCAGAGTATTTATCTGTCATGGCCTTCCCCTCCTTTCCCGGTCTTTCGGTTCTCTCCCAGCTTTTTCCTCAACCGCTGCTTTATTCTGAAGAGCCGCTTCCTGCAGGCCTCCAGGCTCAGACCGAAGCGCTCCGCCGTCTCCTTTATGGAGCGGCCCTCCAGGTAAACACTGCTCAGCAGCCGCCAGTCCTCCCGGCTCATCAGCTCCCGCAGGCCGTACTGCTCTTCC
>CASFJB010000214.1 GCA_949294945.1 uncultured Eubacteriales bacterium | reverse complement strand
GTCTCCTGGCTCTGGGGCTGCTCCGTCTCCGCCGGGTCCGGCTCCTGGCTCTGGGCAGCATTGGGTTTTGCTATGCTCTGGGTCTTGCCTCCGGGAGTCAGCAGCTGCTCCTCCGTGGCCCTTTTGTCCATGGTGACGCTGAGCTCCTTTCCGTCGGAGCTTATAATAATGTCCCCGTTCAGGTCCGTGCGCAGTATTTTGCAATCCGCATCCCGCAGGCGGCTTAGGGCGCCCTCCTCCGGGTGCTCATAGCTGTTGCCCTCTCCCACGGAGATGAGGGCGTATTCCGGCATTACCTCCCGGAGGAAGGGATAGCCGGTGCTGGTGTCGCTGCCGTGGTGGCCCACTTTAAGCACGTCCGCTTTCAGCTCCGCTCCCGAATCCAGCAGGGCCTGCTCCGCCTCCCGCTCGGCGTCCCCGGTGAAGAGGAAGGAAGTCTCCCCGTAGCGTATCATCAGCAGGATGGAGCTATTGTTGGCGTCCTCCCCGGCGTTGAGGCCCAGTATCTCCACCTCTGCGCTGCCCAGGGCGTATTTATCCCCCGCCTCCGGCACGGTGAGGCCGCCGCCCTTATCTTCGGCGTAGTCTTTAAAAGTTTCAAATATCCCGCTGTCATAATCCGTCACCGGGCAGAGAGTGAGCTCCGCCCTGGCGTAGCTGAAGGCGCCGGGCAGGCCGCCGATGTGGTCCTCATGGGCGTGGGTGGCCACCACCATGTCCAGCTCCTCCGCCCCGGCCTTTTTAAGCACCGTATATATAACATCCGAGTCCCCCCGGTTGCCCCCGTCGATGAGCATAAAGTGCCCGTCACATTCCACCAGGGCGGCATCCGCCTGGCCCACGTCTATAAAATGCACCGAGAAGCTGCCGCCCTCTTCCGGCATGTCCGCCGTCTCCGGGCCGGAGCTCTGTATGGCTTGGGCGGGGGAAGCCGCCGGGCTGGGGGCCGCCGAGGCCGGCGCAGCGCAGCCTGCCGTAAACAGCAGGACAAGGCACAGGGCCAGCAGTCCCATTCGGAGTTTTCCTGTTTTCATTCTGTCCCCTCCCATAGTTTTTGGGGCCCCAGGCAAAAGCCTGAGGCCCCAAGCTTTATTTGATTATACCACAGTTATCGGAAGATTTCCACCGGCTCTCAGTCCAGGGTCCTGAATTTCAGCACCACCTTGAACAAATCGCCGTCCACGGTGAGCTCCAGCTCCCCCTTCTGCAGCTGCGTCAGGCTGCGGGCTATGCTGAGCCCTAAGCCGCTGCCCTCGGTGTTCCGGGAGCTGTCCCCCCGGACGAAGCGCTCCAGCAGTTCCTCGCCGCTGATGTTCAGCTGCTGGGCGGAAATATTGCGGAAGGTGACGGTAGCCCGGCCTGCCTCCTTGTCCAGGTTGATATACACCCGGGTCCCGGCCATGGCATACTTGCACACATTGTTCAGCAGATTGTCAAAAACACGCCACATGTGCCGCCCGTCGGCCATAATCGTCACCGGCTCCTCCGGCTTCGTCACTACCAGCTCCAGCCCTGCGGCTTTCAGCTTTTCCGCATATTCCCCGGCGCACTGGTCAATCAGCACCCCCAGCTCACAGCGCTCCAGGTTCACGTTGAGATTGCCGGTGCTGGCCTTGGAGGCCTCCATCAGATCGTCGATGAGCTTTTTCAGCCGGGCGGACTGGCGGGAGAGGACCTCCAGGTATTCCCTGGCCTTTTCGTTGTCTATCTCCTCCTTCTCCAGCAGGTCCACATAGTTGATGATGGAGGTGAGAGGGGTCTTTATGTCATGGGAGACGTTGGTGATAAGCTCCGTCCTGAAGTGCTCCGACTTCATCCGCTCGTTCACCGCCTTGTTCATGCCCTCGCCTATGCGGTTGAGCTGCTCGCCGTGCTCCTTCAGAGGGCCCCGCATTTTTGCCGTGTCCACCCGGTAGTCCAGGTTCCCCAGGCTCAGCTCCTCCCCGGCCTTCAGCAGCTTCTTCATGCACAGCAGCACCCAGGCCGCCAGCAGCACCAGCACCGCCCTCTCTATGAACCAGCCGAAGAACAGGGCGGCTCCGTCTGCCCCGAAGGCCACTATCCAGAAGAACTCCACAAACAGTATTATGAAAATTATTACCGCGGCCTTGGGCACCAGGGCCATGCCCCTGAGGGCGTCCCCGGTAAAGGCCAGCAGCTTTTTGAATATGCGCCAGCACCACAGGATGATGCGCACGCTGATGCAGCTGCTTATAACATTGCCCAGTTTCAGCCGCCGGGCAAAGCTCAGGCACCACCAGAGGCAGAGTACCGCCGCCGCCTCGAACACCAGGGTATAGGCTATGAATTTCAGTATATTCGCCCCGCCGGTGCTGAAGGTAATGAGCAGCTGCATAAGCATGACGCCCAGAGTTGCAATGATCACCGTGAACACGTCGAAGGGCAGGCGCTCGGTGAAGCCCGGCTGTATCTCGTCGCAGCCGCTCTTGTGGCCGGCGGCGGCCATGAGGAAGGCAAAGCAGCAGAGCGCCAGCAGAGCAAAGCCTATCATG
>CASFJB010000213.1 GCA_949294945.1 uncultured Eubacteriales bacterium | reverse complement strand
AAATGGTGTCCTGCACCGCGTCCTCCGCGTCGCTCTCGCTGCCCAGCATCACCAGGCAGAGGCGGAAGAGGGTGCTGCCATAGGTGCGTACCATGTATTCCGCTTCATCCGCCGGCCGTACGGACGATGGCTCCATTCCATCCCCTCCTTTCTACTCTATACACGCACAGGATGGCAAAACGGTCAAGACTTTTTCACAAAAAAGAGGCGCGTCCTTCCTTCCTTGCGCCCCGGCGGAGACGGCGTGGAGCAGTTCAACAGCATTGCCCAGTCCATCGTGGACATGGACCCCGACGTGTCCCAGGAAGAGGTGGACACACTCCTCGCCCAGCTGGAGGCCCTGGACCTGGACGGGGAGGAGGAGCAAAATGAGCTGACGGGCAGCATGGTGGGCACCGGGGACCAGAGTATTCAGATGCTCTTTGCCCAGCTCCAGCTGCAGCTGGCCCAGCAGAACAAGCAGCAGGCAACCGACCGGCTCAATGCCATCCAGGCCGCCCAGGAGCAGTCTGCCCAGGTCACGGAGTACATCAATACGGCGCGGCAGCTCTACTCCGACGCCCTGAAGGGCATGTTCGGCAGCGCCACCATGCTGGGTGTGGGCGGTGCGGGGCTGGCAGTGACCGCCCTGGTGGTGGGGCTGGCCGCTGGCTCCCTGGTCACGGTGCTGATCCTGCGCCGGAAGCAGCGTGCCGCATGATCTGGCTGAGACTGGCAGGGGCCTTTGCCGCCCTTCTCTTTGGGCTGTGTACCGCGTTCCGGCCCAAAACCCCGCTCTTCTATAAGATCATCTTTTTTGGTGTGGCCTCCTGCTTCCTGGGCAGCTGCTATGAGGCGCTGGCCAGTCTCCTGCGCCCCAGCGCCGTCCAGGGCTTTCACATGGGCTGGCTGGGCCATGTGGGTCTGTTCTTTTTCCTGTATTCCTCCTACTACGGGGCCTTTAACAGTCTGGCGGACAGCGGGGAGCGGGAATTTCGCAAATACCGCCTGGCGGCGGCAGCTGTTGCCGCCGGGGTGCTGGTGCTGGGGGTGAGCGGGGCCCTGTGGCGCTGGGAGCACCCCGTTTTGCTGAGCCTCTTTGCCCTCCCGGTTACCATGGCGGCCTATTTTGCCGCCAAGCTGCTCTTTATGCCCGACGTAGAGATGGGCATCATCGCCGCCATGCGGACCTTTCATGCCCTGGCGCTGCTGCTGTGTGTGGTTCAGCTTACCCAGTTCTGCTGGAGCCCGGCGGGCCTGACCGGCTGGCTTCTGGCGGCGGCAGACGGGGCGCTGCTTCTGGCTGCTCTGCCGGTGGCGAGAATGGGGGTGCGCAAGTGGTTTACATAATCTTTATCTGCTTTGCGGTGCCCATCCTCCTGCTGATGACCCTGCTGGACCGCCAGGCCCGGCTGCTGCTGGGCTTTATGCTGTTGGGCATCCTGGTGGCGGTGAGCGCATATGAGATCAACACCATGGTGCAGCTCATCCTGGGGATGAGCGGACAGGACATCTCCATTCGGGTAGCCCCAATCGTGGAGGAACTGCTCAAGGCCTTGCCTGTCCTGTTCTATGCCGCCCTGCTTTGTGAGGACCGGAAGACTCTGATGCCTCTGGCCATGTCGGTGGGCATCGGCTTTGCGCTGATGGAGAACGCATTCCTGCTCATCACCTATATGGACCGGGTGAGCCTGGGCTGGGCGGTGGTTCGAGGCTTTTCCACCAGCCTGTCCCATGGTATGTGTACCCTCTCAGTGGGCTATGGGATGCAGTTTCTAAAGCTGCAGAAAAAGCTTTTCTATACAGGTATCTTTGGACTCTTATCCTTGGCCATGACCTTCCACGCGGTGTTCAACCTGCTCATCCAGTCCCCCTACGATTGGCTGGGCATGCTTCTGCCCATCGTGACCTATCTGGGCTTCTGGGTGTTCCATGCAAGACAGCGCAAAAATGGAGCGTGTTCATAAGAACGTTTTGTTCTTATGACACGCTCCATTTTTAGCTTGATTTCCTATTTCCCGGACTTAAGCTCTGGGATTCTTGATGGCAGCCTGGGCGGCTACAGATATTGCTTGGAAATACAAGCTGTCTGATGCGGCACGATATGTGTTTCACAAGGCTTTAGATTTTTAAGCAGTATAATACCTCTGGTTTCTACTCTTTGGCTTCTCAGGTATGGTCATGACCAGCTGACCGGACTCCAGCAAAGGCTTTACATAGTGCTGCATCACATAGAACACCGTCTTGACCCCTAAGTAATCGGCGATTTCCTGCCGTGAGCGGGGTGTTTTACAAAAAGCCAAAAGATCCGGCTCTCCGGAACTTTGTCCGGCAGATGTTTCCGGCTGCACGGGTATATCTGTTCCGTTATAGAGCGTTACCACAAACTCATTGCGCCGGTTCTCAAACTTTGGCTCCGGCAGGCCGTATTCCGCCATGGCCCGGCGGATGGTGGGGATACCGGAGTAGCGGTTCTCCGCCCCAGTGAGTACCTCGGTCATTACTGCCAGGGCAGGATTGCGCAGATCTGGCCGGGCAACGCCCA
>CASFJB010000212.1 GCA_949294945.1 uncultured Eubacteriales bacterium | reverse complement strand
ACCATGGAAAGCGCCAATGTTACCCTTCGCCGGGAGCTGGACTTGTATGCCAATGTCCGCCCGGTGTCCATCCCGGAGGAGGGAATCGACTGGATTTTCTACCGGGAGAACACGGAAGGGGAGTACGTCCTGGGCAGCCGGGGCGTGGAGCTGCCCGGCCTTGCCATGGACTTTAAGGTCACCACCGATGCCGGAACCCGGCGGATTGCCCGGGCTGCCTTTGAATATGCAAAGAACAACGGCAAAAACCGGGTATCCATTGTGACCAAGGCCAATATTATGAAGAAAACCGACGGTAAGTTTACCGCCATCTGTCACCAGGTGGCCGAGGATTACCCGGAGATTCAGGCGGACGACTGGTATATTGACATTATGACCGCCAACCTGGTGAACCCCGCCATCCGCAGCCAGTTCCAGGTCTTTGTGCTGCCCAACCTGTACGGCGACATTATCACCGATGAAGCCGCCCAGATTCAGGGTGGTGTTGGCACCGCCGGCAGCGCCAACATGGGCGACCGCTACGCCATGTTCGAGGCCATCCACGGCTCCGCCCCCAGAAAGATGGAGAAGGGCGAGGGGGATTACTCCAATCCTTCCAGCATACTGAAGGCGGCGGAAATGCTCCTGCGCCACATCGCCTTGACAGACAAGGCGGATAAGCTCTCCACCGCTATGGCCGCCTGCGCCGCTGAGGGCCGGGTGGTGGTAACCGGCCACAGGGACGGCGCCACCTGCCGGGAGTTTACCGACTACCTGCTGGAGAAACTGTAAAAAGAATAACAGAATGGTATCTCAACAGCCCCGGCTCTGCACCATTGCAGAGCCGGGGCTGTTCACAGTTTGTTGGCCGGGCTTTGAACAAAAAATTAATTTGGTTATTTTTATAGTTAATTCCTTTCTTAGAATTTCCCTGTATTCTTAAGCCATAAAAACAAGGGAGACCGATGAAGCTCAGCTCCGGGCATCCCCGAGAAATAAGAAAGGAAATTACTGTTATGAATAAAAATTATGAATTTGCTCTCACCGCCGTCCTCAACGATATCGGACTAAACAGAAGCGACGCCCGCCTGGTAAATATTGAAAAGCAGGACGGCCTCTATTACCTGAGTTTCCGTACCGACTGGCAGCGCTACGAGGCCTATGTGGACGCCGATACCTACCGGGTGCTGGGCCTGAACTTCATGCCTGCCGAAGACGTGTGCATGGATGAGATAGACTATATCGTAGCTTCCGTGGTAGCCTGAAAAACAATAAGATATCGAAAGCAAAAAGGCCGGGTCATCCCGGCCTTTTTGTTTCGGCGCCTATTTGTTCTTTATGCTGCCCCGGGCGTCAATCCTCCGGCCTGTCCACGTCCAGCTCAAAGCATTTCTCCAGATATATCTTGTGGCAGAAGGAAATGATGGCCGCGCGCAGCATCATTTTTTCGTCACTGTTTTCCGTGCCCACGGCGTCAGGGCTTTCCTTCAGCCCGAAAACAAAGAAAAGGATATTCTCCAGCTCGTCACAGAAATAGTTATAGGCCCGCTCGGTGGTATAGGTGCGCTCCTGGAGACGAATAAAACGGTCCAGATTGTCCAGGCTCAGCACATTCTTGGCCACTGCAACAAAGAAAAGATAGACTATCTGATCCCGGCTGTACTGCTTCTTCACCGGGCTGGCTATAAGCTTCTTCTTCACATAGTTGGATATCATGGAGGGGGTCATGCAGCCCTCTTCCAGGGGGGAGAGGATCTCCGAGATATATTTGGCGGTCTGCTCCAGATACAGTCCCACCCCCGGTATCTCACTATATCTGGGAAGCCGGAACTCCCGTATGGACTGGGCCAGCCGCTCCTTGTTTTCCTGCGTCATTTATGTTGCTCCGTTCCTGTCAAATAAAGTAAAAAGCCTTTTTGCACATTAAATCCTTTATATGGAAATCATTATAGGACCAAGCCCCGGGTTTGTCAACGGATAGACAAAACAAGTTTATAAAATAACTATTGACTTTATATAGGTATACTGATATTATAACAACGGTTTTTTAAAAACCGATTAATGTTGCCGAGGTACAGTCATGAATTATAGAATAGTTGCCGATTCCTCCTGCAATCTCCTCAGTTTTCCCGGTGTGGATTTTGCCAGCGTCCCGCTGAAGATAGTCACCGACGTGAAAGAGTATGTGGATGACGAAAAGCTGGACTGCGCCGTGATGCTGGAGGAGCTGGCGGCATACAAGGGACGCTCCGGCACCGCCTGCCCCAATGTGGGAGAGTGGCTGGAGGCCTTCGGCCAGGCGGAGAGAGTCTTTGCCGTGGCCATTACCAGCAGCCTTTCCGGCTGCTATAATGCCTGCGTTCAGGCCAAGGAAGTGTATGAGCAGACCTACCCCGGCAGACGAGTAAGCTGTCTGGACAGCCTCTCGGCAGGCCCGGAACTGGTGCTCATTATGGAGAAGCTCCGTGAGCTCATCGGTCTGGGCCTGGACTTCGAGGAGATAGACAGGCGCATCAGGGAATACATGAAGCACACCCACCTGATGTTCATGCT
>CASFJB010000211.1 GCA_949294945.1 uncultured Eubacteriales bacterium | reverse complement strand
TATCACCCTCTGCGTCAAACACCACATGGCGGGAAAAGTGCCTAAATCTAAGGATTTCTACAAGGTTTCTCTTTGTAGCAACACTATTGTCTCGACGTGGCAGGTTCTGGGGAACATGTCCACGGCGGCGGCGGAGCGCAGCTCATAGCCCAGGGCGTTGAAGCGCAGGATGTCCCGGGCCAGGGTGGCGGGGCCGCAGGAGACGTAGACTATGCGCTCCGGGGCCATGGCGGCCACGGCCTCCACGGCCTTTTCATCCATGCCCTTTCTGGGCGGGTCTACAACCACTACCTCCGGCCTCAGCCCACGGCGTGAGAGCTCCAGGGCGGCCTGCCCCGCGTCGGCGCAGATGAATTCCGCATTTTCCACCCCATTGGCGGCGGCGTTGGCGGCGGCTTTTTCCACGGCCTCCGGCACTATCTCCGCGCCTATGACCCTGTCTGCCCGTCGGGCCAGGCATAGACTGATTGTCCCGGCCCCGCAGTACAGGTCGAAGGCCAGACCCACCCTCTCCGGGCAGGCATAGTCCAGAGCCAGCTCATACAGCCGCTGGGCCTGAGGCGGGTTTATCTGGAAAAAAGCCTGGGGGGAGATACTGAAGCGGAAGGAGCAGAGGATATCCTCCATATCCGCCCGGCCCCAGAGCGTGTAAAAATCCCCGGCGAGGACGGTGTTGCCCCGGCTCTTGTTGATGTTCAGCACTATGCCGGTGAGCTCCGGGCAGGAGCGCCTCAGCTCCTCTGTCAGCTCCTGGGTACAGCCGCCGAAGCCCCGGGCGGCAACGATGCAGGCCACGGCGTCCCCGGTGTTCACGGCCCGGCGGCAGAAAACATGGCGCACCGTGCCTTTGCCGGTCTCCTCATCATAGGCAGGGATGCCCCGGCTGTTTATGAAGGCGGCCACTGCTGCGGCGCAGCGCTCGGTGAGTTCGTTCTGGATAAGACAGCGGTCGATGGGGATGAGCTGGTGGCTCCGCTCCCTATAGAAGCCGAACTGTGCCCCGCCTTCACCGGGGGCAAAGGCGAAAATGCCCTTGTTGCGATAGCGGCTGATGCTCTCGCTGCCGATGATGCGCTGGGCTTTCAGGCTCTGCCTGCCGATATGCTCCAAAGCGTCGTTCACCCGCCGGAGCTTGAAGTTCAGCTCCTCCTCATAGCTCATATGACGGCAGTCGCAGCCGCCGCAGACCCCGAACCAGGGACATTCCGGCTCCCGGCGATGGGGGGAGGGGAGCAGCAGTTTCTCGCCTCTGGCATAGACTGCGGTGTTGGTGACCTTCAGTATTTTTATTTCCCAGCTCTCGCCGGGCAGTGCACGAGGCACGAACACGGCTCTGCCGTCTATATGGCAGACGCCCTGGGCCTGGGAGCCGTAACCGTCAATAGAGACGGTGTATATCTCATTTTTCTTCAAAGTACTCATGTTTCAAAGAATAACACATTTTCCCACATTATTCAATCAATGACAAACATAATATAGCTTTTTAAACAGATAATATCCATGCAAATATTTAAGGAGGATGAAAATGAAAAAGTCAATTGCAATTATTGCCGCTGCACTTTTGATACTGAGCCTCGCAGGCTGTGCCGACGGGGGAGTTGACGACAATATTCTCACCAGCCCCGTGCCCACCGCCATGCCCTCAGCCAGTCCCTACGTCAGCCCGGACATGAGCGACGGCGAGGTGAAGGATGATGACGGCATCATCGAGGACAAGGATACCGGCGGCCGCAGCGACGACAAGGACGGCGGCATCGGCATCGTGGTGTCGCCCTCTCCCACCGTCAAAAACGACGGTGAGATGACCGGCAGCAGCGCCGACACCAAAAACAAATAAAGACCGGGGCCGGGGCTTACCCGGCCCTGATTATTAACATAATATAATTAACGTAATATTATTAACATAACGTTAAAAAGTTTTTGTTGCACCGGGGCGGGGAAAGTTGTATGATTACTTTTAAATCATAGAGACGAAGGAGAGACCGGCAATGACTTATATCCCCAGCCCCGAACAGGCAAAAGAACTGATACTGCGTTATAATAAGGAGCCTTTCCACATCCAGCATGCCGAGATCGTATCTAAGGTCATGGGCGAGCTGGCCAAGAAGTATGACCCGGAAAAGGTGGACTTCTGGCGCAGTGTCGGCATGCTCCACGATATAGATTTTGAGCTCTATCCGGAACAGCACTGCGTGAAGGCCAATGAGATGCTCCATGAGCTGGAGGTGGACGAGGAAGTGATCCGGATCGTGAAGGAAGGTATGGACGCTTCCGGGGAAGAGTACCGCATGCTGGTACTTCCGGATCATCCGACCCCGATCACGCTGCGGACTCATACCAGTGATCCGGTTCCGTACATGCTTTATGACAGTACCAACTGCGGCAGCCGTATGTGGCATTACAATGAGAGGGAGGCGGCAGCCTCCGGTATCGATATGCCGTCCGGCGCAGCGTTGATGGAATACTTTTTGGATTAAATTATCTTTAGAAATCAGGAGGACACTATGTTAATCGTTAAGAAATTTGGAGGTACTTCGGTTGGCAACAAAGA
>CASFJB010000210.1 GCA_949294945.1 uncultured Eubacteriales bacterium | reverse complement strand
AGACGGTTTCCGGCAGAGTCATAGTTGTCCAGCACCAGCTGTGTGCTGCCTATGACCTGGCCAAGCTGCTGGTCTATCTCGCCTATCCAGGCCTCCTTGATGGCGGCAGTGTCGGAATCTGAGAGCCAGTCCCTGCTACCATAGATAGCAGAATCAAACTCATAGCCCACGACCTGGGTCATCTCCTGGCCGTCCTCGTCCAGCACGGGCGTCCCCGTCTCGTCGGTCACGGTCTGCGTTACCTCGGTATAGGCGATGGGGCCGGTGGATATATATCCGCTCTCCCCGTCGATGAGCATCATGCCTATGCTGCCGAAATATTGCCCGGTCTGAGTAAGGACCACGCTCTCCCCATCCTTGCCGCTGGCCTGAGTATCATATATCACCGTGTGGGAATGTCCGTCAATGAATGCGTCCAGTCCGGATACATTGGCTATGACTTCCTCGCTGGTCCAGGGGCTGGAGGAGGGGTCTACCCCCAGGTGGCCCAGGGCAATGACCAGATCCGCACCCTCGGCCCTGGCGGCGTCTATGGCCGACTGGACATCGGCATACAGGGCCTGTCCGTCCTCTCCGCCGGAGATACCGTAGATGTAGTTGCCGTTTTCATCCTGGAAATATGCCGGGGTAGATTTGGTGAAGGACTCGGGAGTGGTGATGCCCACAAAGGCTATGCAGCGCCCTCCGAGCTCAAAAAGTTTATAGGGCTCCAGTACATTCTCCCCCCGGACTCCCCCGGACTCCTCAAAAAAGTTGCAGGACACATAGGGGAAGTCCGCCCAGGATATCACCTTCATGGTGCCCTCCATGCCGTAATCGAACTCATGGTTGCCCAGGGTGGCCAGGTCATAGCCGGCGGAGTTCATCATCTTTATGATGCTCTCCCCTTGGTCCATGGAGCCGTAGGCGGTGCCCTGGACATGGTCTCCCGCATCCACCAGCAGCACATTGCCGTACTTCTCTGCAAGTTCTTCCTTAAGTGCAGCCAGCACGTCGTAGCTCAGTGGTCTGTCAATGTAGGTGTGTACGTCGTTGGTATAGAGTATGACGATGTCCTCCCCGGGCGCAGAACTATCCTGGACAGCCGCGCTCTGAGTGGGGGCCGCGGTTTCTGCCGGGGCGGCGGTGCCGCATCCGAACAGAGCCAGGCACATGAGCATTGCCAAAATGACGGAAATCAATTTTCGCAAAGTGCATACCTCCCTCATATATTGTGCATATATTATTCCATATTTTTCAGCACATGTAAAGGCCCCGCCGTATATGCGTGACTATAGATATTTTCGGTACGGACGCTTCAAATATATGCGAAAGCAGCGAAAAAGCTCCCGCCGAAGCGGCGGGAGCTTGTGGCTGTTCAGGTTCCGTTCAAAGGGCGGGGCCTCACATGAGCTTTCTGAAGAGCTCCGTGAGATCTTCCACGCTGGTGTCTCTGGGGTTGCCGGGGCGGCAGGCATCGTCATAGGCGCTCTGGGCCAGGAAGGGCAGGTCCTCTTCCTTCAGGGCTTCCAGCTTTGCGGGGATGCCCACGTCGGCGCTGAGCTGCTTTACGGCATTGACGGCAGCGGCGCGGTATTCCTCAACGCTCATCTCGTCCACGCCCTTGACACCCATGGCCCGGGCAATCTCCCGGTACTTCTCACCGGTAAACTCGGCATTGTACTCCATAACTATGGGCAGCATCATGGCGCAGGCCACGCCGTGGGGAGTGTCATATACTGCGCCCAGGGTGTGGGCCATGGAGTGGGCTATGCCCAGACCCACGTTGGAAAAGCCCATGCCGGCTATATACTGGCCCAGAGCCATGCCCTCACGGCCTTCCTTGGTGCCGGCCACGGCATTGCGCAGGTTTGCGGAGATGAGCTTAATGGCCTCCAGATGGAACATGTCGGTCATCTCCCAGGCGGCCAGGGTGGTGTAGCCCTCGATGGCGTGAGTGAGGGCATCCATGCCGGTGGAGGCGGTGAGGCCCTTGGGCATGGAGTCCATCATCTCCGGGTCCACAACCGCCACTATGGGCATGTCGTGGGGATCGACGCAGACGAATTTCCGCTTCCGCTCCACGTCGGTGATAACATAGTTGATGGTGACCTCAGCGGCGGTGCCGGCAGTGGTGGGCACGGCGATTATGGGCACACAGGGCTTCTTGGTGGGAGCCACGCCCTCCAGGGAGCGCACGTCGGCAAACTCAGGGTTGTTGATTATGATGCCGATAGCCTTGGCGGTGTCCATGGCGGAGCCGCCGCCTATGGCCAGGATATAGTCGGCGCCGGCGGCCTTGAAGGCGTTCACGCCGTCCACCACATTCTCAATGGTGGGGTTGGGTTTGATATCGGAGAAAACGGCATAGGCCAGGCCCTCTGCGTCCAGAACATCGCTTATCTTTGCAATGACTCCGTGCTTGAGAAGGGTGGGGCCGCAGCAGATGAGACCCTTGCTGAAGCCGTTGGCTTTGACCTCATTGGGTATCTCCTTGATGGCGCCTGCGCCGTGATAGGAAGTCTGATTGAGCATGATTCTGTTTGCCATGATTCAAATACTCCTTTCATGAAATGGAATGAACTTGTCTTTTGTTAATACAATTGTTTCCATCCGCTGCAAATTATAATACT
>CASFJB010000209.1 GCA_949294945.1 uncultured Eubacteriales bacterium | reverse complement strand
GGAAACGGCGGCAAGCTCTTCGGCGCCGTCACCTCCCAGGAGATAAGCAGCGCCCTGAAGGAGCAGTTCGGCATAGAGATAGAGAAGAACAAGATCGTTCAGGCCGAGCCCATAAAGACCTTCGGCAGCTTCACCGTAAAGGCCAAGATGGGCTACGAGATCAGCGGGAACATCAACCTGCTGGTAGTTGAGGACAAGTAACTGGAACATCAAGCCCCAGAGATATCCTGGGGCTTTTCCCACAGCCAGTATTATTTACAGAGGATTTGTCTATGGACGAACTGCTGGGCAGAAAGACGCCCCACTCCGCCCCGGCGGAGCAGGCGGTGATAGGCTCCATGCTCATCGACCCCCGGTGCATACCGGAGGTGCTGGAAAAGCTGAAGGCCGACGAGTTTTATATAAAGCTCAACCGGGATATATATGAAACCATAAACACCATGTTCTCCTACGGCCAGACCATCGACCCGGTGACGGTGCTGGATCAGATGCGGGTCCGGGGCGTGTACCAGGAGGGCAACGAGAAGTACATGGCGGAGGTGATGAGCGTCACCCCCACGGCGGCAAACGTGATGGAGTATGCCGCCATCGTACGGGACCGGGCGCTGCTGCGCCGTTTGGGCGAGGCTGCCGACGAGATAAACGGCATGGTCTACGAGGGCTCCGGCCAGGCAGACAGTGTGCTGGAGGCGGCGGAGCGGCGTATCTATGCCCTGCGCCAGGGCCGCAATGTGGGCGGCCTCATGCCTGTATCCTCGGTGGTGCAGAACGTGTTTGACAATCTGTCGGAAGCTGCGGCCTCCGGCAGCAAGATACCGGGTATAAGTACGGGACTGCCGGACCTGGACAGGGTCACCCTGGGTCTTAACAAGTCCGAGCTCATTCTGATAGCAGCCCGTCCCGGCATGGGCAAGACCAGTATAGCCTTGAACCTGGCCCTCCATGCGGCTATGAATTTAAAAAAGACTGTGGCAATATTTTCCCTGGAAATGTCCAGGGAGCAGCTGGTGACAAGACTGCTGTCCAGGGCCTCCCTGGTGCCCTCTCAGAATCTGCTGACGGGGCAGCTGTCAGAAGAACAGTGGCGGGAGATATCCGACGCCGCCCAGGCCCTCAGCGCTACCGACATCCGCATAGACGACAACCCCAGCCTCACCGTGTCGGAGATGAACGCCCAGTGCCGCCGGGTGCCCAACCTGGATCTGGTAGTGATAGACTATCTGCAATTGATGCAGTCGGCAGGCAGCGGACACAGCTGGTCCAACGAGAGCCGTACCCAGGCCGTCAGCGACATCAGCCGTATGCTGAAGATAATGGCAAAGGAGCTGAATGTGCCGGTGATCTGCCTGTCTCAGCTCTCCCGTGCAAATGAGAGCCGCCAGGACAAGCGCCCCATGCTCTCGGACCTGCGTGAGTCCGGTGCCATAGAACAGGATGCCGACGTGGTCATAGGTCTGTACAGGGATGGATATTATAATAAAGAGAGCGAGAACCCCAATCTGGCCGAGGCCATAATATTGAAAAACCGCAAAGGCCAGACCGGAACTGTGGAGCTGCTGTGGCTGCCGGAGTATACTACATTCAGCTCTCTGGAAAAGCGCAGGGATGAAGATGACTGAGCCGCAGCTGCCCCTGGACGGGAAGATACTATGCGCCGTCTCCGGCGGAGCAGATTCCATGTGCCTGCTGCATATGATATACAGCAGGGGACTTAAGCTTGCCGCCGCCCATTTCGAGCACGGGATACGGGGAGAGGAATCTCTCCGGGATCAGCGCTTTGTGGAGAGTTGGTGCCGGGAAAAGGGCATAGACTGCGTGGTAGGCCACGGCGATGTGCCCGCCTATGCCGCAGCCCATGGCCTGGGGGCGGAAGAGGCCGCCAGGGAACTGCGCTACCGCTTCCTGGAGGAGACGGCGAAAAAGCTGGATTGCAGGTATATAGCCACGGCCCACAATGCCGACGACAATGTGGAGACCGTGATATTCAACCTCACCCGGGGCAGCGGAGCCCTGGGCCTGAAGGGCATTCCCCGGAGCCGGGGCATGTTCATCCGGCCCCTGCTGGACATGAGCCGCCGGGAGATAGAGAACTACCTGGAGGAAAACCGGGTGCCCCACGTTGAGGACGGCACCAACGCCTCCGACGACTACAGCCGCAACCTCATCCGCCACCATGTGAGCCCAGTGCTGCGGAGGATAAATCCGGAGCTGCACCTGGCCGTGGCCAGGACCGCAAAGCTCCTGGGGGAGGACGAGGACTGCCTCAGCTCCCTGGCAGAGGAGTTCATACTGGAGCATTACGACGGGGAGAGCCTGCCGGTGAAGGAGCTGAGGGAGCTCCACAGGGCGGTGGCCTCCAGAGTGCTGCGCCGCCTGTGCCGGGAGAGAATGAGCTTTGAACATGTGCAGCAGGCCCTGGAGCTGCTGGAGGGCACGGAACTGAAGTATCTGGACTTGCCGGGACAGAGGCTGCGCCGGGAACAGGGGCGGCTTTTTTTCCGGGATGGGGAGATAATAGATCTGCCTGACCGGGAGCTGATACCGGGACAGTGGACGGCGGTGCCGGAGCTGGGCCTGGAGCTTTTGGCAGAATATGGTGAGAAAGACGGAGAAGTTAACGGCTTG
>CASFJB010000208.1 GCA_949294945.1 uncultured Eubacteriales bacterium | reverse complement strand
GCCTCCGCCCTCTGCGACCACCTGAAGGCCGAGGGCGTCAGCTCCGTGAACATCAACAGGGATATCGACAAGTAGTGAGGTGCCGCCATGTCCTTTTCATCCCAGGCCAAGGCCGAGCTCTGCCAGCAGAAGCCCGACCAGAAATGCTGCGCCCTGGCGGAGAGCTACGGAGTGCTGCTCTACTGCAACACCTTCAGTCCCAGGGAGATACGAATAATCACCGCCAGCGGCGATTTCGCCCAGCGCCTGCCCCGGCTCTTCCGCCGGGCCTTCAACCTGAGTTTCGACTCCCTTCCCGCCGCCCCCTCCGGCAAGAAGAGCTTCACCATCACCGCTCCGGAAAAGCTCTCCCTCATCTTTGACGCCTTCGGGGCGGAGATAGCTTCCACCCTCTCCCATCACGTGAACTTCGGCATGGTGGAGGAGGACTGCTGCCGCAGTTCCTTCATCCGGGGGGCCTTCCTGGCCGGGGGCAGCGTCACCGACCCGGAAAAGCGCTTCCACCTGGAGCTGGCCACGCCCCACCACAGCGTCAGCCGGGAGGCCTACTCCCTGCTGCTGGACATGGGCTTTGCCCCCAAGGAGACCCAGCGGGGGGGCAACTCCCTGCTGTATTTCAAGCAGTCCGACGCTATCGCCGATTTCTTCACCACCATAGGCGCTCCCTGCACCGCCATGGCCGTCATCAACGCCAAGGTGGAAAAGGAGATGCGCAACACCGTCACCCGGCAGATCAACTGCGACAGCGCCAACACCGACAAGACCGTGGCCGCCGCCCAGGCCCAGATGGCCGCCATCCGGCGCATCGCCCGGGACTACGGCCTGGACTGTCTGCCGGAGCCCCTGCACCAGGCGGCCCTGCTGCGCATCGCCAACCCCGAGGCCAGCCTCTCGGACCTGGTGCAACTGAGCCAGCCCCCGGTGACCAAGAGCTGCCTCAGCCACAGGCTGAAAAAAATCATGACTTTTGAACCTAAGGAGTAGACATGGGCTTTGTTCATCTCCATGTGCATACGGAATATTCCCTGCTGGACGGGGCCTGCCGCATAGAACAGCTGGCCAAGGCCGCCAAAGAGCTGGGTCAGGAGGCCATCGCCGTAACCGACCACGGTGTCATGTACGGAGCGGTGGCCTTCTACAAGGCCTGCAAGGCCCAGGGCATCAAGCCCATTATCGGCTGCGAGGTCTACGTCTCCCCCCGGCGCATGGACCAGAAGGAGCACGGCCTGGACAACGACTACTCCCATCTTATACTCCTCTGCGAGAACGAGACGGGCTACCGCAACCTCTGCTTTTTGGTGTCCGCCGCCTTTACGGAGGGCTTTTACAGCAAGCCCCGGATAGACTGGCAGCTGCTCCACGAGCACAGCGAGGGGCTCATCTGCCTCTCCGGCTGCCTGGCCGGGGCCATCCCCCAGCTCATCGTCAACGACGACTACCCCGCCGCCAGGGCCAAGGCCCTGGAGCTGGGGGAGCTCTTCGGCCCGGGCCGCTTCTACCTGGAGATACAGGACCACGGCCTGCGGGAGGAGAAAAAGGCCGCCCAGGGCCTCATCCGCCTCCACAGGGAGACGGGCATACCCCTGGCCCTCACCAACGACGCCCACTACATTGCCAAGTCCGACGCCTATTATCAGGATGTGCTCATGTGCATACAGATGGGCAGGACTGTGGAGGAGAGCGCTCGCATGCACTTTGAGACGGACGAGTTCTACCTCAAAAGCGAGGAGGAGATGCGCGCTCTCTTCCCGGAGCTGCCCCAGGCGGCGGACAACACCCTTGACATCGCCCGGCGCTGCAACTTCGACTTTGAGTTCGGCCACTACCACCTGCCCCGCTTCAAGCTGCCGGAAGGTGAGAAGGACAGCTATGAGTACCTGCGCAAGCTCTGTGAGCAGGGCTTTCAGGAGCGCTTTCCCACCCGGCCGCAGGTGCGCAAACAGCTGGACTATGAGCTGGACATGATAAAGAAAATGGGCTTTGTGGACTATTTCCTCATAGTCTCCGACTTTATAGGCTTCGCCAAGCGCAGCGGCATCCCCGTGGGCCCCGGCCGGGGCAGCGCCGCCGGCAGCGTGGTGAGCTACTGCCTCCACATCACCGACGTGGACCCCATAAAGTACAGTCTCTACTTTGAGCGCTTCCTGAACCCGGAGCGGGTGTCCATGCCGGACATTGACGTGGACTTCTGCGTCAACCGCCGGGGGGAGGTCATCGACTACGTCAACCGCCTCTATGGCCACGACCACGTGGCCCAGATAGTCACCTTCGGCACCATGGCCGCCCGGGGCTCCGTGCGGGATGTGGCCCGGGCTTTGAACATCAGCTACGGCGAGGCCGACCAGGTGGCA
This sequence comes from uncultured Eubacteriales bacterium, assembly GCA_949294945.1. Lineage (GTDB taxonomy): Bacteria > Bacillota > Clostridia > Oscillospirales > Oscillospiraceae > Limivicinus. Next base: position 319 of record CASFJB010000208.1, on the reverse strand, counting down.
AAGCAGATACCCTCCGGCCCGGGGGCCCTGAACATCACCCTGGACGAGGCCCTTCAGCTCTCCAAGCCCCTGCGGGACATGTACGAAGGGGACGAAAAGCTCCACCGCCTCATCGACGTGGCCAAGGCCCTGGAGGGCATGCCCCGCCATGCCTCCACCCACGCCGCCGGCGTGGTCATCACCGAGAAGCCGGTATATGAGTACGTGCCCCTGGCCACCAACGACGAGGCCGTGGTCTGCCAGTACCCCATGACCACTCTGGAGGAGCTGGGGCTTCTGAAGATGGACTTCCTGGGTCTTCGGAACCTGACGGTGCTGG
>CASFJB010000207.1 GCA_949294945.1 uncultured Eubacteriales bacterium | reverse complement strand
AATCTGTTTCATTTTTCAGTCCCTTTTGCAAACTCTGTAAATCAATCGTTCTCTGCAAAATTAAGATAAAATTTCTTTAAGAATTGTTTTTTATCTGAGCGGCAGGAACAATAATAGGTGACATGTGCGTCTTTGTCCAGTATTGGTATGACCACGCGGTTTTCTTCACGCTCTGGCTGAAGCGGTGTGGCAGGCATTATTTCCCTGAAAAAATATTGACTTATGCACTTGTGCGAGATGTATTTCGTGAAATCAAGTTATCAAATTAAATGTTATCCCAATCCCAATAAAAGCAATCTTGCAAAAGGCTTGGCGGTCTGGTAACGAGCGCAAAATATTCGTCGAATCCATAGGCGCACCAAACATACAGAGCTTATGTTATGCGCACTCCGAGAACATATGGGGGCAGTTTATCCCCCGACAAATCCAGCGGGAAGTGAAACAGAGATACACATAGAATATGATTTGGCTGGTTTCATTTCCGTGGGTGAACTGATGAAAATAGAACAGACGTGACCTAAATCATGCCTGCTCCAAAAGATTCATGTGTTACTTGTTTTGCGATTATTGAGTATTGTGTCCGATGCTTTTAGATCTCCAGTCCCTCCTGCAGTGCTCTGCTGGCCGCCTGTTTGTTCTTATCGAACGCATGGGTGTAGATGTCCAGCGTGGTGGAGGGCTGGCTGTGGCCCAGGAGGCCCGCCACCGTGGCCACGTCCGTACCGTTTGCGATGAGGAGGCTGGCGTTGGTGTGCCGCAGGGAGTGGACGTTCAGATACTCCGGCAGGCCATGCTTTTTCAGGATCAGCTTGAACCGCCAGGTGAAGGTGGAGGGCGTCATGGGAAGGCGGCAGCCCCTGCGGCGGAACAGAAAGTCCCCGTCCTCCAGCTCCCGTCCGTCATAGGCCTCCGTCTCCCACGTGCACTCCTGGCGGTATTCCTGCAGCAGGGACGCCATCTCCGGAGAGAAGTAGACGTAGCGGTCCCCGGAGACAGTTTTGGGAGTCTTGGTAAAGATCTCCTCGTCCGTCACCTTCACCGCGCTGCGGCAGATGTGAATGGAGCGCCGCTCCCAGTCGATGTCGCCCCACTGCAGGGCGCAGCACTCGCCCCGGCGCATCCCCGTGGCGATCACCAGCTTGAAGTAGGTCTCGTACTTGATGCTCTCCTCCTCCAGGGCGGAGATGAGCTTCCCCATGGTCTCCGCGTCCGCTATTCTTTTCTCTGTCTTTCGTCCTGCGTAGCGGTAGGTGCGCCAGGCGGGGTTGTGACGCAGAAAGCCACCCTCCACGGCATCGGAGAGGATGCTGCACAGCGTAGCGTGCACGCCCTCCACGGTGTACTCGGAGAGTGGCTTTCCGGTTTCGGCGCTGACGGTCCCCCGGAGCTGCGCGTAGAAGCTCCGGAAGTGCTCGGGCCGCAGCTCCGTGAGCTTGTAGTGGCCCAGGGCGGGGAGGATGCGGACGATGTCCTGCCGGTCCCGGCGGATGGTGGACTTGGCCAGCTTGCCGGGGGCGATCTCCCGCAGCCACAGGTCGATGTAGGCGGCCAGGGTGATGGGCTTGGCGGCCTCCCCGGGCGTGTCCCGACAGGAGCGCTCGAAGAGCACCGCCTGCTCCTGCAGCCATTTTTCTCTCTGCTTTGGCGTCAGCCCCTCCGGCGGATGAACGGTTTTCTGCCGGGGTTTGATGCGTGCGCCCTTGTAGTCGTAGCCCATGGAGACCACGATGAGATAGCTGTTTCCCCGCTTCCGGATGCTTGCCATATAGTGTTGCCCTCTCTTTCCTTGGCCTCATTCCAGCTGAGGCTTTTTTGGTAAACACAACATACCGGAAGCTCCGGCCGAAAGCTATCTCATTTTTTCATACATGTGATTTTCTACGAAACCAACAATCTTGCCGCCCTACGGCCGCCGTGCGTACGCCGCGGCCAGGTTGAGGAGAGGACCGCCGTCGGGGCGGAGTACCGTGCGCATGGAGTCGGCCGCCTGCTCCTTCTGGGCCTGCTGGGGATGGCAGTAGGTGCGCTCCAGGAATCCCGTGTCCCCATGGCCCACCAGGTCGGCGACGGTCTGCTTGTCCACGCCGCAGTGGAGCAGCGCGGTCACGAAGTAGTGGCGCAGGGTGTGGAGGTGGTACTCCCTCGGAAAGCCGATGGCGGCGTAGATCTTCCGCAGGCGCTTGGTGAAGGTGTCGGGGTGGATGAGCTGCCCGTGCTCGTCTGTAAAGAGGTAGGGGCTGAGTTTGCGGCGGGAGCGCCTGGCCTCCTGCGCTTTCCGGCTGTGGTAGCTGCGGATGACACCGCCCATATCGCCGGGGAGATAGATCTCCCGGCTGCGGCCGTTCTTGGTGGGGCCTTCCACAATTCCCCTGCCGGCCACGTTGCTGCGGGAGCGGCTGATGGTGAGGCGCAGGGCGCCCTTTTCAAAGGTGAAGTCGCCCCACTGCAGGGCGCACAGCTCGCCCCGGCGGCAGCCGGTGTACAGGGAGAGCAGATAGAAGAGCCGGTAGTGCCGGGGCTCTCTCGCCAGGGCGTCCAGGAGCCGCTGCACCTCGGTCTGGGTCGGGATGCGCTGGACGGACCGCCGTGTCTGGGGCAGCGCCACCATGCGGGCGGGATTCTTCTCCAGAATCTCGTTGCGCCTAGCGTCGCTGAGGACGGCGGACACCACCGTCAGATACTTCTGCACGGTACCCTCCTGGATGGGTTTTCCGTGGCTGGTCCGCTTCCGCAGCTCCGCCAGCAGGTTCTCCATGGTGATGGGCCGCAGGCGGCAGAGGGGGATGGCGCCGATGTAGGGGTACACCACCTCCAGCATCCGGCGGTAGGCGGCCAGGGT
>CASFJB010000206.1 GCA_949294945.1 uncultured Eubacteriales bacterium | reverse complement strand
CAAAACAGAATTTTGAAAAAATAGGTCAAAGAAAAAGTTATCGAGAACCTGTCAATGTGACGGTTCTCGATAACTTTTTTAATGCACAATTTTCCAGTTCGGGCCTGAAAACTGTATTTTGCAACAGGCCCTTTGTTTCAGTTTCCGGTGAGCTTTGCCAGGCGGCCGATTATATCGGAATTGATATGGCCGCTGAGGGCTTTATTGTAATTGCAGACCATGACTCCCACGCAGAGGTACATCAGAGCTTCCGCCTCCCCTGGGCCAAGGTCCCCGCCGCAGGCCTCCCGGAGGCAGCGGTCCATGGTGCTGTGCCAATGTTCAAACTCTTCCCGCACCATTGTGCCTATTTCTCTGTCATAATAGCCCAGGACGAAGGTCTGGCTGGCAGCCACCGGGCGCAGCTCCCCTTCCTTCCCTTCCGCCACATATCTCATAAAGGCGTTAAGGTATTCCAGATTGGAGCCGTAGCCGCTGCGGGGGTTATCTTTGAACCACTCTTCACAGTGGCTGCTGATATAGTCCCGGGTATATTTTATGTAGGTATAGATTATCTCGTTCTTGCTGGAAAAATAGTTCAGGAGCTTGGGATGGCTCATGTCGGCTTCGGCGGCAATGTCCCTCAGGGATATCCTGTCAATGGGCTTACGGCCTATGCAGCGCTGGAAGGCCATGAGTATGTCCAGGCGCACGGCCTCTCTGTCAACTATTTTTGGCATGGCGTTCTCCTGTCCTTTACCCTGTAATCTTTGGCTCTTTTCTCACATATGTTATTATTTTAGCACATTTTTAACGGAAAAGAAAGTATATTATATCCCGTTTTAAAGGCAAAACCGCCGCTTTTCAAAAGCGGCGGTTTTGCCTTGGGCCTTTATACATGTCTGTATTCGAACAGGCCCTGTTCGTCGGTATATTGTATAAGCCTGCCGTGATTGCTGAGATAGACCAGATGGGCCAGAGTCTCCCCGGTGGCAAACCATTTCTGGGCATCCGGAAAGTCCTCCCAGGACTTGGCTCTGATGGACCAGCTCATGTGGGCGGCAGCTTCATAGGCGCACATGTGCTCTCCTGCAGCCACCACCTGCTCGGCCTCGTCCAGGCGCTTCTCATGGTGCGCAAGGAGCTCCAGCACCCTGTCCTTGAACTTCTTCTCCCCTGTCCAGCGGTGGCCGGGCAGGGCGGTCTCCACATCAAAGTGAAGCATTTTCTCCAGGCTGTTCAGATAGTCCCCCAGCATATCTCTGCCCTCGTTGTAGGTTATATTGGGGCTGATGTCGAAGAGCACATGGTCGCCTGTGAGCATCAGCTTGCTGCTGGGATCGTAAAGGCACATATGCCCGGGGGAATGTCCCGGAGTCATTATGCAGCGGAGAGAGTAGCCGCCGTAATTGAGCACGTCTCCGTCCTCCAGGGTCTGGGGCTGGAAGCTGTCGGGAATACGGCGGTCCCTGTTCATGGCGTCTCTGACCTCCTGGGGCACTCCGTCCAGAACGCTGTGGGCCATCTGTTCCAGCCAGGGGAAGCTGGTATAAAACTCATATTCCACCCGGCCCATAAGCAGACGGCAGCCCATATTATGGAGGTTCCCCGCATTGCCTATATGGTCAATATGGCAGTGGGTAAAGAACACGTCGGTGTTATCCCAGCGCAGGCCCAGCTCCTCCACGCCCTGTTTCAGGTCGTCAAAGCACCGGGGAGTATTGTAGCCGGAGTCCACCAGCAGGTCCCGCCCCCCCTTTATGCCCTTGACCACATAGCAGTTGAGCCAGCCCAGAGGGCTGTGGGGAAAATTTATTTTGAAAGTGTACAGGTTATCCGCCAATTTCTGAATCATTGTCTATCTCTCCGATTTATGGAACAGTATTTTATCTGGCGTATATCAGGCCTACCAGCCAGTTGGACAGGCGCCGGGGCAGCAGCTTTGCGGCCATGGCCGCGCATTTATAGGAAAAGCCCAGGGCGCAGAGGGGACGGCTGCTGTTTTGAAGGGCCTTCCGGGCCACATAGGCCCCGGCCCGCTCCGGGCTCATGCCGTTTTTCTCGTCTCTCTCCATCACCGCCACGGAGCGCTCTATCCGCCCGGAATATATCTCGTCTCCGGCACTGGACTTTTTCCGGGCCTGGGTGAAGCCTGTGGAAATATCCCCGGGCATGACGGCGCAGACGCTTATATTGAAAGGTCTGAGCTCGTTTTGCAGGGCCAGTACATAGGCGTTTATGGCCGCCTTGCTCACCGAATACCACAGTTGGAAAGGTATGGGCAGGACGGCGGCAATGGAGCTCATACACACTATGCGCCCGCTCCCCTGGGCCCGCATTGCCGGCAGCACCGCCCGGGTGGCATTGTCCATGCCGAAGAGGTTAAGCTCCAGCTGGGCGTGGGAATCGGCGGAGTCGGTCAGCTCCGCTGCCCCGGAGATGCCGAAGCCCGCATTGTTCACCAGGATGTCTATCCTGCCCTCCCGGCGCAGCACCTCCGCCACGGCAGCTTTCACCTGCTCCTCGCTGCACATGTCCGCATCTATATGTTCTATGCCCTCGCAGGGCCGCAGGTGCCGGGAGAACTCGTACACCCGACAGCCCGCCCGGCTAAGAGCCTGGGCGGTGCAGCGGCCTATCCCACCGCTGCCGCCCGTTACTACGGCAATTTTCGCCATGGTCCGTACCTCTTTTTTACAGTCTGCATAAAATATTACACCCTAAGGCCCCACTGCGTCAAGGCGGCAAAGCTGTTGAAAAAGCCGCAGCTCAGCTGCGGCTTTTTCAACAATATGTTCTTAGCCCGGTGCCGGGGACTCCCCTTTACTCTATATCCGGCAGGGAGGCCGCCACGGCGGACTGGCCCACTCTGCGGAAATACTC
>CASFJB010000205.1 GCA_949294945.1 uncultured Eubacteriales bacterium | reverse complement strand
TCTTATAGGCGTAGCAGTAGTTCAGCAGGTTGGTCATGCCCGCCACTTCGTCGTTCTCCCCCACGGTGTCCAGCACATAGCCCACCATGCTGTAGCGGGCCGTGGCCGCCTCCACATAGGCCGACTGGTTGGGTTCCACCGTAGTTGTGAGGCTGTCGCTGGGCTCCGGGGTTTGGGCAGCCGCCGTAGGCTCCGGGCTGCTAATGCTGCCGCTGAGGCCACTATCCTCCGCATCAGGGGAGGCGGAAGCCTGGGGCTCCTGGGTCTGCGCCGCTGCACTGGGTTCAGCCGTGGGCTGGGGGCTGCTCAGGGCGTCCCCCGCCTGGGGCACGGCGGTCTGGGTATCCGGGCTGACGCTGGGTTCCGGGGAGATCCCCTCCCGGCTCGCTTCCTCTTCGCACATCCAGGCATTATACGCAGCGGAGTCTTCCGCAGGATACCAGAAGCCGTAGGGGCTGGTTTCCAGCATATAGCTTTGGGAGCCCAGGCCGTCATATACCACCTTTTTGTCCTGGTCGTATATGGTGAAGGTCATACCGACGGTACTGTCCAGCTCCTCCGGGTCGGCCCCATAGCGGAAGCCCTCCATGGCGGTGAACATCCTGTTGACGCACCAGGGCTCCAGGTAGTTGGTCAGCACCGTATTCAAACTTGCGCCGGTGTAGCCGCCGTAGCCGTACAGTACGCCCACGCCCATAAGGCTAATGAACATGCCTGCGGCAAAAAGCAGGCAAAGGATAAAAGCCAAGGTCTTGGCAAAGGCACTGCTTTTAAGTCTTTTCATTTTTCTTTCCTCTCTCCATCTTGTAGCCCTGGCCCCATACGGCCTTGATGTATCTGGGCTCGGCGGGGTTTATCTCCACCTTTTCCCGCAGATGCCGTATGTGTACCGCCACGGTGCTCTCCGCCCCATAGGGCTCGTCCTTCCACACCAGCTTGTATATCTCCCGGGGTGAAAACACCCGGCCGGGGTTGTTCATAAGGAGCTTCAGTATCTCGTACTCCGTGGGGGTGAGGCTCACCGGCTCCCCGTCCACGGTCACGTCCTTGCTGCCGTCGTCCAGGCTGATGCCCCCTATGCTCAGGGCGCTGTCCCCGGCGCTGCTGCCTCCCAGGCGCATGTAGCGGCGCAGCTGGCTGCGGACCCTGGCCAGCACCTCCAGGGGGTTGAAGGGCTTGGTTATATAGTCGTCGGCCCCCACATTCAGGCCCAGAACCTTGTCCGTGTCCTCGCTCTTGGCGGTGAGGAGTATGACGGGTACATTGCTGTATTCCCTCAGCTTGACCACGGCGCTTATGCCGTCCAGCTTGGGCATCATTATATCCAGCAGGACCAGGTGTACCTGCTCCCTGTCCAGGATGTCCAGGGCCTCCTGGCCGTTATAGGCCTCCAGCACCCGGTAGCCCTCCGGCTCCAGATATATTTTCAGAGCCGAGACAATATCCTTTTCATCGTCGCACACAAGTATATTGTACATTTTTCCACCTCGTTCAGTCCTGCGGGCCGGCCCGGCGCCGGGCCTTCCGCTTCTGTCGCTCTTATTCTACGTCAAAAACAATTAAAAACCAATGGGGCAATGATTTAAGATTTATTTAAGAAACTCCCCCGGCCTCCGGGCATGGAGACAGTAAAGGAAGAAAGCGTTTGAATCCTCGTCCCCTTGCGCTTATGCGCAAGGTGTGACATTCAAACGCTTTCTGACGCTACTCGTCCAGCTTCAGCACTGCCAGGAAGGCCTCGGTGGGTATCTGCACCGTGCCCAGCTGGCGCATCTTCTTTTTGCCCTCCTTCTGCTTTTCCAGCAGCTTCTTCTTTCTGGTGATGTCGCCGCCGTAGCACTTGGCCAGCACGTCTTTCCGCAGGGCCTTCACCGTCTCCCGGGCGATTATCTTGCCTCCGATGGCCGCCTGGATGGGCACCTCGAAGAGCTGGCGTGGGATGTTGTCTTTCAGCTTCTCACAGAGCTTGCGGGCCCGGCCGTAGGCCTTGTCCCGGTGGGCGATAAAGCTGAGTGCATCCACCTGATCCCCGTTTATCAGCAGGTCCACCTTCACCAGGTCGCTGGTCTTGTACTGGCTCAGCTCATAGTCCAGGGAGGCATAGCCCTTGGTACGAGCTTTCAGGGTGTCGAAAAAGTCGTAGATTATCTCGTTGAGGGGCATCTCATAGTGCATCTCCACCAGCCGGGTATCCAGGTACTGCATGCCCTGGTAGTCCCCCCGGCGCTCCTGGCACAGGGGCATGATGTTGCCCACATAGTCGTTGGGGGTGATGATGCTCACCTTCACATAGGGCTCGTAGGCCTCGGCTATTGAGGGCACCTCCGGGTAATTATGGGGATTATCCACCATGACGGTGCTGCCGTCGGTCTTGATAACCTTGTATATGACCGAGGGCAGGGTGGTCACCAGCTCCAGGTCGAACTCCCGCTCCAGCCGCTCCTGGATTATCTCCATATGGAGCATGCCCAGAAAGCCGCAGCGGAAACCGAAGCCCAGGGCCACTGAGCTCTCCGGCTCATAGGACAATGATGCGTCGTTCAGCTTCAGCTTGTCCAGAGCGTCCCGCAGGTCCGGGTACTTGGAGCCGTCCTCGGTGTAGATGCCACAGTAGACCATGGGCCGGGCGGGCCGGTAGCCGGGCAGGGCCTCCGCCGCCGGGCGCTCCGCCAGAGTGACGGTGTCCCCCACCTGGGTATCCGCCACGTTCTTTATGCTGGCGGTGAAGTAGCCCACGTCCCCGGCGGAGAGCTCGTCGCAGGGCTCCAGCGCCGTGGGACGCAGGTAGCCCAGCTCCACCACCTTGTACTTTGCCCCGGTGCCCATGAGCTTTATCTCCATGTCCCGACGGAGAGCGCCGTCCATCACCCGTATAAATACGATTACGCCCCGGTA
>CASFJB010000204.1 GCA_949294945.1 uncultured Eubacteriales bacterium | reverse complement strand
ACGGCCGGGCCATGTTCGAGGCGGAACTGAAGCACGCCGGCATCGCCATGAGCGCCGCCGTGGCGCCGGAGGTGCTGGAGAAGGTGCTGAAACCCACCAGTTTCAACACCCTGGACGAACTGTACGCCGCCATCGGCTACGGCGGCTACACCGCCCAGAAGGCGGTCCACCGGATCCGGGATGAACTGGCCGCCCAGAACCGGGCGGTGAAGGCGGCGGAGGCCGCCCGCCAGGCCGCCGCGGCGGAACAGGCGGGGAAGCCTGTGTCTCCCACCCGCACCAAGAGCGAGAACGGCATCATCGTGGAGGGCCTCTCCAACTGCCTGGTGAAGTTTGCCAAGTGCTGCACCCCGGTGCCGGGGGACGAGATCATCGGCTTTATCACCCGGGGCTACGGGGTGTCGGTCCACCGGAAGGACTGCCCCAACGCCTCCCTGGAGCTGGGCGGCCTCGTCGGTGATGATGTCCCCGTAGAGGTTGGGCAGGAGAAAGACCTGGAACTGGCTGCGGATATCCTTGTTAACCAGGTTTGCGGTCATGATGTCTATGTACCACTCGTCGGCGGTAATCTCCGGGTACTCCGTCGCCACTTCCTGGCAGATGCGGGAGAACATGCCGTCGGTCTTTTTCATAATGTTGGCCTTGGTGACTATGGCCACCTTTGTCTTTCCGTTGGCCCTGGCATAGTCAAAGGCGGCTCTGGCGATGCGCCTGGTCCCGGCGTCGGTGGTTACCTTGAAGTCCATGCTCAGCTTCCCAGGGACTTCGATTCCACGGCTGCCTAAGGCGTATTCCCCTTCGGTGTTCTCCCGGAAGAACATCCAGTCGATGCCCTCCTGGGGTATCTGCACCGGGCGCACGTTGGCAAAGAGATCCAACTCCCGGCGCAGCGTCACATTGGCGCTCTCCAGAGTTCCGCCCTTGGGGGTGGTGGTGGGTCCCTTCAAAAGCACGTCGCACTTCTTTATCTCCGCCAGCACCTCCGGGGGCACGGCGCAGCCCTGGGCCAGGCGGTTCTCTATGGTAAGGCCCTGGATATCCCTCAGCTCTATGCGTCCGGAGGCCAGTTCATCCCCCAGCAGCTTTTCCAGTACCCGCCGGGCCTGGGCCATGATGATGGGTCCGATACCGTCGCCTCCCACCACGCCTATGACGATCTTCTCCATTTTGGAGAAGTCCTTGGCGGGGGCCGCCTGCTCCATGCGCTCCTGGCGCTGGAGCTGCTGGGCCAGCAGCTCTTTGAAGTGTTCCGCCGCTTTCTCTATGTATTCTGTCTTATCCATTATTTATTCCCCTCTCTGGTGTAGTTCAGCAATCCGCCGGCCCTGAGTATTTTCCGCTGTCTCTCCGTGAAGGAGCACAGCAGCTTTATCTCCCCGGCCTTGGCGTGCAGGGTCATCTCTCCCGTCTCCAGGCCCTCCAGCACTCCGGAAAGCTCCAGCTCTTCACCCTGCTCCAGCCTGTCGTAGTCCTCCGGGTCTTTGAAGCTCAGGGGCAGGATGCCGGCGTTTATCAGGTTTGCCTGGTGGATGCGGGCAAAGCTCTTGGCCGCCACGGCTCTCACCCCCAGGTAGAGGGGCACCAGGGCGGCGTGCTCCCTTGAGGAGCCCTGGCCGTAGTTTGCCCCGCCCACTATGATGCTCTGCCCCGCCTCCAGGGCCCGTCTGGAGAAGCTCTCGTCACACACGGCAAAGCAGAACTCCGAAAGCTTGGGTACATTGGAGCGGTAGGGCAGTATCTTGGCTCCGGCAGGCATGATGTGGTCGGTGGTGATATTGTCCCCCACTTTCAAAGTCAGCCGGGCCTCTATGCTGTCCGTGAGGGCCCTGCCCTCAGGGATGGCTTTTATGTTGGGGCCCCGGAGCACCTCCACTTCCCCGGCCTTGTCCGGGGGAGCCGGGGGCAGCAGGGCGCTGTCATCCAGGCAGAAGGCAGAGGGCACGGCCACATCCAGCTTCTCCAGGCCCAGTTCTCTGGGGTCGGTGATCTCACCGGTGAGGGCGGCAGCCACGGCGGTCTCCGGGGAGACCAGGTACACCTTGGCGTCGGCGGTGCCGCTGCGGCCCCGGAAGTTCCGGTTGAAGGTGCGCAGGCTCACGCCCCCGGAGTTGGGGGAAAAGCCCATGCCTATGCAGGGCCCGCAGGCACACTCCAGCAGTCTCGCCCCGGAGGAGAGGATGTCCGACAGCGCTCCGCAGTCGGAGAGCATGGTGAGCACCTGGCGGGAGCCGGGGGATACGGACATGGAGACCTTGGGGCTTATCTGCCTCCCCTTCAGCATGGCCGCCGCCTTCAGCATGTCGTAGAGGGAGGAGTTGGTGCAGGAGCCTATACACACCTGGTCCACCTTGGTGCCCTTCAGGCTCTTCACCGTCACCACCTGGTCCGGCATGTGGGGACAGGCTATCAGAGGCTCCAGGGCGGAGAGGTCGATCTCTATCACCTGCTCGTACTTTGCGCCGGCGTCAGGCTGCAGCTCCCGGAAATCCTTCTCCCTGCCCTGGGCTCTCAGGAAGGCCAGGGTCATCTCGTCGGAGGGGAAAATGGAGCTGGTAGCTCCCAGCTCTGCCCCCATGTTGGTGATGGTGGCCCGCTCCGGCACGCTGAGAGTCTTTACTCCCTCGCCTCCCCACTCGATGATTTTTCCCACGCCGCCCTTTACGGACAGTATGCGCAGTATCTCCAAACTCACGTCCTTGGCGGTGACAAAGGGCCGGAGAGCTCCTTTCAGCTCCACCTTTATCACCCTGGGCATGGTTATATAGTAGGCGCCGCCCCCCATGGCCACTGCCACGTCCAGACCGCCGGCGCCGAAAGCCAGCATGCCCAGGCCCCCGGCAGTGGGAGTGTGGCTGTCGGAGCCTATAAGGGTCTTGCCGGGCACGCCGAAGCGCTCCAGATGCACCTGGTGGCAGATGCCGTTGCCGGGGCGGGAGAACCATACCCCGTGCTTTTTGG
>CASFJB010000203.1 GCA_949294945.1 uncultured Eubacteriales bacterium | reverse complement strand
CTATTGCCTCCATAGCCTTAGAGGCGGCGATGCCCTGGCCGATACCGGGGCCCAGAGTGCTCAGAGCGATTGCTATTGCTGCAGCGATTGCAATAAGACCAGTTTCCATTTGAGTATCCTCCAATTAAGTTGATGTTATGTTTTCTCTTTGTATGGTGCCGGGCTCATTCTTCCCCTGCCGCCTCCGTAATATATATGGACAGCAGCATGGTGAACACCAGAGCCTGTATCAGACAGAACAGCAGGCTGAGCACCTGCATGAGCAGAGGCACGATTATCGGGAAAATGCCGTAGAGCTGTTCCGTGACCATTTCCTCGCCGTAGAGGTTGCCGAAAAGACGCAGGGCAAGGGAGAAGGGCCTGATAAACATCTCCACGATGGTCAGGGGCAGCAGTATGCTTAGGAAGGATTTAAGATAACCTACCACTCCTTGCTCTTTGAATCCCACTGTGTGGATGGTAAAGAAGCCGATGATAGCCAGGGCCGCCGTGACGGACAGGCTGGCCGTGGGCACGGAAAAGCCTTTCAGATGCCCCGCCCCGGGCAGCAGGCCGGAGTAGTTGCTCACGATGATGAAGATAAAGAAAGTGGCCATAAGCGGGAAATACTTCTTGGCCAGCTTCTTGCCCATGACTCCTTCAAAATATGCCTGGAGCTTGCTCACGCTCATCTCCGCCAGATTTTGCAGGACTCCGGGCACGTCCTTCATGTTTCTGGTAGCCAGCCACGACAGCAGCGCCAGCAGCGCTATTATCACCCACATGGTGGCCAGCACCCCGGTTATCTCAACCGGGCCGATGGAAAACAAAATATCTGATGAATGTTCCACCGTTTCACCTCCAATGCCAGACCTAGATAACTAGATAAAATATTTAGACATTCCTTCCATCGAATTAATATAACACCATTTACAGAAAAAAGATAGTGCAATTTTCAACAAATTGAGATTTTTTTGACAAGCTCTTAGCAAGTTTGCTTTTTTCTTTGATTTTCCTGCCGCGTCCCAACTTTCATTTACAGTAAGGGCTGGAAAAAGTCCCGAAATTCCGGACTCTACTCTCCGTAGAGTCCGATTCTACGGCTTTGCGGCCGGGCGTAGGTTTCAATAGAGTAGGCTGAACTTTAATAGTTTGCAATTTTTAAGAGACTGACTTAGTATAGCTGTAAGCGGGAGGACAGCTCCTCCTTACGTTCCCAGGCAAAGGAGATTTCAAAAAAATGATAAAGCTTTTTACGGATACTTCAGCCAATCTGCCCATCCAGCTCATACACAAATACGGCATCCAGGTGGTGTCCTTTGAATACACAGTGGACGGCGTCGCCGCCGAGTATTCCGCCGAGACCGACTTCGACGGCGTGGCCTTCTACAATGCCATGCGCTCCGGAGCGGACGTCAAGACGGGGCTTATCAACATGACCAAGTTCAACGAGGCCTTCGAGCCGGAGCTTCGCGCCGGCAACGACGTGATATATGTAGGCATGTCCGGCGGCATCAGCGGCACCGCCGCCATAGCCGCAGTGGCGGCAGCGGAGCTTGCCGAGCAGTATCCCCGGCAGCACATCCTCAGCTTTGACACCTATGCCGCCTCTTTGGGCGAGGGGCTTATGGTCCTCAACGCCGCCGAGATGATAGAGCGGGGGGAGAGCTTCCAGGCTGTCAGCGACATGCTCCATGCACTGCGGCCAAACATGTGCCAGTATTTCACCGTAGACGATCTGAAATATCTCCGCAAAGGCGGGCGCATAAGCGGCACCGCCGCCGTTATAGGCAGCGTTCTGAATATAAAGCCCATTCTTCAGGGTGACGACACCGGCCACATCATCCTCTGCGGCAAGATCCGGGGCAGGAAAAATGCTCTTAACAATCTGGCCGAGCGCTATGGCCAGCTCTGCGCCGACAAAAGCGGGCTCATCGGCATAGCCCATGCCGATGATGAGGAGGGCACTGCCTACCTCATCTCCAAGCTGAAGGAGAACGGCTTTACCGGCCAGTGCCTCACCGTCTGCTACGAGCCGGTCACCGGCTCCCACGTGGGCCCCGGCACCATCGCGCTCTTTTTCCCCGGCATTCACAAGTGAGCCCTGAGGGTCTTAACCCCAAGCATTTAGCCGTCCGCCCGGAATCCCCGGGCGGACGGCTTTGTTGTTCAATATTCAGAATATTTTATATATCGGAGCAGTTCAGTCATCTGCGCCGTCGTCGCAGATAAGGCCGTAGCCTCCCTGATGGCGCTTATAGACAACGGAGATTGCATCGTCGGAATCCATGTTCTTAAACACGAAGAACTCATGGCCCAGCAGATTCATCTGGAGAATAGCCTCCTCCGGAGACATGGGCTTTATGGAGAAGCGCTTGCTGCGGACTATCTTGAATTCTTCCTCTGCCTCGTCGGCAGGTGCATATACAGGTATGGCATCACGCTCCAGAGCACCCTCTCTCAGTCTCTTGCTGAGACGGGTCTTATTCCTGCGAATCTGGCGCTCGATAGCTGCCACGCCGGAGTCCACAGAAGCGTACATGTCGTTTGTAAGTTCGCTTGCCCGGTAGAACATGCCGTTATCCCGAATGGTTATTTCCGCCAGGAACCTTCCTCTTTCAATGCTGAAGGTGACGTAGGCGTCCGCCTCGTTTTTAAAGAGCTTGTCCAGCTTGCCGATTTTCTTCATAGCGTAGGCTCTCAGATCCTCGGAGGAAGCCATTCTCTTTTCGGTAAAAGTGAACTTCATTTGTGCCAACTCCTTTCAAATATGCCTTGCAAGGGACAGCGCATCCCTTTCTGTTAAATATAATAGCACGAATTACCAGTAATTAGAAGCTCTTTTCAATATAATTCTCATAATTGTAACATATCACTTAGACAGCAGGCGTTTTTTGTATAAGTATCCAAAAATACTTTTATACAGCCAAAAAGTCCGGGGAAGTTTTTCCCCGGACTTTTTCAGCTTGTCAAAAAAGTCCTCACAGGCTTTTTTGACTG
>CASFJB010000202.1 GCA_949294945.1 uncultured Eubacteriales bacterium | reverse complement strand
GAGATTGTCCTTGGCATAGGACTGATTGAAAAAGGTTATGTCAACCACACCGCTGTCATCCACGGCCCGGAGCTTCACCAGGTCCATGCCCCGGCGGATATGGCTGAGCCTGGGGGTATCGGCCACCAGGCCTTGGATGCAGACGTTCTCTCCGTCCATGGCGGCGGCTATGGGGCAGATGCGGCTCCTGTCCTCATATTTTCTGGGAAAAAAAGAAATAAGGTCATAGAGAGAAAAGACGCCCAGCTTGTTCAGGGCCAGCGCCTTTTTCTCTCCTATGCCTTTCAGATATCTTACATCGGTATTAAGATCGGCCATTTTACTCGGTAAAGGTCAGGGAATAGCTGCTGTTGGCCAGGGTGAACTCCTCGATAAGACCGCTGGTGCAGATTATCTCATTGGAGCTGTTGACCAATATCATCTCGAAGCCGCCGTAGTTGCGCCAGTAGTTCAGGGCATTGGTCTGGCCCAGAACGAACATGGCGGTGGACAGGCAGTCGGCCATTGTGCCGTCGTCGCAGATGATGGTGACGGACAGCAGGGAGTTGGACACCGGGTAACCGGTCTTGGGGTTTATCAGGTGGTGATAGGCCTTGCCGTTGCTGGTGAAGTAGCGCTGATATGTGCCGCTGGTGACCACTGCGGCCTCACCAACACTGATGACGCCCAGGTAACTGCTGGTGTTGTTGGGGTCCTGAACGGCGATAGTCCAGTTGTCGCCGTTGGGCTTTTTGCCCAGGGTCTGGACATTGCCTCCCAGGGAGACTATGCCGCTGGTGACGCCGGCCTTGCGCATGGCGTCAATGGCGTTCTCGGCAGCGCAGCCCTTAGCCACGGAGGCAAAGCTTATCTGAGTGCCGGCAGGGAAGGAGACGGCATAGGAGCCGGAGCTGGGGAAGCTGGTGAGGGCCATCTTGTCAAAGGCTTTCATGGCAAGCTTCTGGGAGATCTCCTCGTCGGTAGGCACATAGTAGTGCCCGTCCACAAAGCCCCACAGCTTTATTACCGGGTAGAGGCTCAGGTCCAGGGAACCGCTGGATCTGTCGTATACTTCCTTGGCAGTGGCAAGCATGTTGGCCACCTGGGCGGTTATGGACACATTGGCGCCCTGGGCATTGTTGATGGTGTAGGTGATGCTGGTATCCAGCTCCGGGTCCAGAACGGAGTCCATGGACTGAATAACGCTCTGAGCGGCATCCAGTCCGGCTTCCCGGTTGTTGCCGTAGGCGGTGAGAGTCATTACCGTATCCATGGCGAATATCTCTCTCTGACTCTGCTTGGTCTCGCCGCAGCCGGAAAGCGGCAGCAGCATGGCGGCGCAGAGCAGGGCGCAGATGAGTTTACAGCAGGTCTTTGTGTGCTTCATAGAATTCTCTGTAGTCCTTCAACATGTATTTGAGAAGATTGGGGGTGTCCAGCTGATAGGGGCAGCGGCTTGCGCAGCTGCGGCAGCCTATGCAGTTTTCTATCCTCTCCATCTTTTCTCTCCATTGGGGAGTCATGTACTGCTGCCAGGGAGAACGGCGCAGGAGCATATTCATGCGGGCGCAGTTGTATATCTCTATCCCGGCGGGGCAGGGCATGCAGTAACCGCAGCTGCGGCAGAAACTGCCGGAGAGCTCCTGACGCTCTTTGCAGATGAAGGCGGAGAGCTCCTCGTCCATGTCCGGGTCCTCCTGAGCCAGACTCAGCCACTGCTCCAGCTCTTCCATCTTCTGGATGCCCCAGATGGGCACCACGTTGTCATAGCTCTTCATGAAGGCGTAGCAGGCTCTGGCGTTGGTGAGCATGCCGCCGGCCAGGCCTTTCATGGCTATATAACCCATGTCCGCCTCCCGGCATTTGTCTGCCAGGGCCAGATCCCTGTCGCTGGATATGTAGCTGAAGGGGAACTGCAAAGTCTCGAAAAGCCCGGAGGAGATGCAGTCCTCGGCGATGTTCACCCGGTGGGAGGTGACGCCTATATGACGTATCCATCCCCGCTCCTTGGCCTCCATTGCACCGGCAAAGGCGCCGTTGGGGTCGTTGGGGTCCGGGACCTCCGTCACCTGGTGGAACTGGAAGAGGTCGATATAGTCGGTCTTCATCATGCGCAGGCTGTTTTCAATGTGGGAGAGGACGCCGGCCTTGTCCTTGGCTGCGCTTTTGGTGGAGATTATGATCTTATCCCTCACGTCGCTGAGGGCCAGACCTACCTTCTTTTCACTGTCGGTATAGGCGTTGGCAGTGTCAAAATAATTGATGCCGCCTTCATAAGCAGCTCTCAGCAGCTTGACGGCATAGTCCTCGTCACAGCGCTGAACAGGCAGGCAGCCCATGGCCGTTGTGGTCACCATCAGCCCTGTTTTGCCAAGTCTCATTTTTTTCATGAGCTCATCTCCTTACCATCGTAAATTTAGATACGCAAAAAAATTTAAATCAGCTATTTACTTTGAAGGGAAAGTTTGCTATAATACCATTTGCGGTTTGGAGCAGCATCAGTAAAGCCCTTCAATTCCCAGCTTTACCTGGGAAGTATACCATATTTTGCTCCCGATGTAAACCGCAAATCCAATATGTGGCTGTAGCTCAGCTGGATAGAGTGTCAGACTCCGACTCTGAAGGTCGCAGGTTCGAATCCTGTCAGCCATACCAAGAAAGGCGGCCCCTTTTGGGGCTGCCTTTCTTGGCCATAAGCTAAGAGCATTATAAGCTGCGACCTTCAGGTGCGAAGCACGTTGAGGCAGGCGAAGCCTGCCGGATGCGCCGCAGGCTGACTGCCGCATAGCGGCAAGTCAGGTCGCAGGTTCGAATCCTGTCAGCCATACCACGCCGGAGCAAGCTGCATATCGCTTGCTCCGATTTTTATGCCCAGGGCAAAAAATCAGAGCGCACTCATTCCGCTGCTCCTCCTTTCCAAATCGAACCCACTTCGCTGGGCTTCGATTTGGTGTTTTGACGCAGAAACAGCGGACGTCATATCCTTCGCGGCTCCTTTCAAAGCCGGAGA
>CASFJB010000201.1 GCA_949294945.1 uncultured Eubacteriales bacterium | reverse complement strand
TGATGGATATTATTATAACCGTTCTGTTTTTGTTTTTCAGTTTCAATTTTATATTCTCCATTATCCGGCCGGGTCCGAGAACAAGCGGTCCGGCAAAAAAGCAGGACAGACCCGGACTTACAGGGCAACTGTACAATATGTTTACAAAAATGTCAAGGAATCCCTTGGCAAATGGTATAAAATACAAAATACATATAGAAAATATAACCAAGAGGGACGGACGGTATTTACCGGCTTACATAGGGCTCGAGCACAGCCTGCGCCCTCAGAGGTGACCGCAGCGCATGCAGGGATGCTCCTTCCGCCGCATAGGAGAAATCCCGCCGAACTTGTGCTGACACTACAGGCGGCAGAGCGGAGAATAAAAATGCAGGAAATCAAAGAAGTATACGAAATGCTGAAAAAGGCCGGGACCTACTACCTGGCCACCTGTGACGACGGACAGCCCAGAGTGCGGCCCTTCGGCACGGTGAACCTCCACAACGGCAAGCTGTACATCCAGACCGGGAAATCCAAGGCCGTGTCTCGCCAGCTCCACGCAAACCCCAAGATGGAGCTTTGCGCCATGGTGGACGGAGACTGGCTGAGGGTGGAGGCCAGCGCCGTGGAGGACGATGACCGTGCCGCCCGGGTAAGCATGCTGGAGGCTTATCCCAGCCTTCAGGCCATGTACTCCCCTGACGACGGGAACACCGAGGTGTGGTATCTGCGCAATGTCACCGCCACTCTCTATTCCTTCACCAATCCTCCCAAGGTCTATAAGTTCTGACGTTTCCGGGGCACGAAAGTGCCCCGGATTTTTCTTCTGCCGGTAAAAAGCCGATGTAAAAACATCCTTGCGTGACTTTTCCCGCCTCAGATGCTATGATAAGGCAGAGGTGAGAGCCATGCGGGACATAGGTAGAAACATCAAGGAGCTGCGCCGCGCCCAGAAGCTGACTCAGGAGGAGCTGGCCGAGCGGCTGCATGTGACAAGGCAGACTGTCTCCAACTATGAAAACGGCCGCACCCGGCCGGATATCGACATGCTGCTGGACATTGCCGCCGCCCTGGACAGCGACGCCAATGCCCTGCTCTACGGCACGCCCCAGATGGAGGACAGACGCCGGGAGTGGCGGAAATTTGCTGTTGCTATTGGAATGTTCCTTATCGTGTATTCAAGCTATTTGATTCTCCAGCCTATAAGCATTGACCTCATGAGCCGGAAATACGTTAATAGCCTCAATATTCTGCTGGCCTCTGTAGCCAAGCCGTTATATATGCTTATTATGGGATGGCTTGTTATGCAGGGAGCCGGTCTGCTGGGGGCAAGACCTCTCAGATGGAGAAGGGGGAAGTATCTCCGATTGGGTATTTTGACCCTGATAATTTTTGTCGCAGTATATTTATTTCCCCTCATGGTCTACCATATCATAGGTCTTATATGGTATATCAAGGACATTCGCGGCGGCGTGAGTTTTCCGGACATACCGGTGTATATGGCGCTGGCAGACAGAATATGGTGGGTTATTGTGCGCAAGCCGTATTTATATGCTTTTCTTGGCGCGGTCCTGTGGCTCCTGGGATTCCCACAAAAGAAAAAAGCTGTGGTGGGAGAAAGCAGAGAGAGGTCAAAAGCGGGGGCCGGGGAAGAAGTAGATGGTATGCAGAGGTGAGAGCCATGCGGGACATAGGTAGAAACATCAAGGAGCTGCGCCGTGCCCAGAAGCTGACTCAGGAGGAACTGGGGGAGCGGCGCTTCAGCCTGATTCAAACTTTGACAAACTGTGAATAATGGAAAGAAAGGGCTTTAATGGGCCCTTTCTTCTATTGTAAAAAATAAAAAAAGTGATATAATACCCTTTCGAAATAAAATACATGGAGGCATAACCATGACTAAGATAGACATTTTTTCCGGTTTCCTGGGGGCGGGCAAAACCACCCTTATCCGCAAGCTGATAGCCGAGGCCTATCAGGGGGAGAAGCTGGTGCTCATTGAAAACGAGTTCGGCGAGATAGCCATTGACGGCGGCTTTCTGAAGGACGCCGGGGTGGAGATCACCGAGATGAACTCCGGCTGCATCTGCTGCACTCTGGTGGGAGACTTCACCAAGGCCCTGAAAAAGGTGATGGCGGATTACGCTCCCGACCGCATAATCATTGAGCCCTCCGGCGTGGGCAAACTCAGCGACGTGGCCAAGGCCGTATCAGGAGTGGAGGGGGCCGAGATAGGCGCCAAGGTCACTGTGGTGGACGCCGGCAAGTGCCGCATGTACATGAGAAACTTCGGCGAGTTCTTCAACGACCAGGTGGAAAACGCCGACCTCATCGTCATGAGCCGCACAGACACCGCCTCTGCCGAGAAGATCCTGGCTGCCGCCCAGCTGCTGAAGGACCTGAACAACCACGCCGGGCTCATCACCACCCCCTGGGACAAGCTCTCCGGCAAGCAGATAGCCCAGGCCATGGATGAAAACGGCCTGAAGGCTGAGATGGAGCGCCTGGCCCACGAGCACCATCATGAGCATGACCATGAGCACGAGGAGCACGAACATCACCACCACGAGCACGACAAGAACTGCACCTGCGGCTGCCATGACCATGAGCACGAGCACCATCACGACCATGAGCATGAGCACGAGGAGCACGAGCATCACCACCATGAGCATGACGAGAACTGCACTTGCGGCTGCCATGACCACGACCATGAGCACCACCATCACCATGCCGACGAGATATTCACCAGCTGGGGTATGGAGACTCCCAGAAAGTTCAGCGAGGAGGAGCTGCGCAGGCTGCTGTCCGCTCTGGGTGACGAGGAGCGCTTCGGCGCCGTGCTGAGAGCCAAGGGCATTGTGGATGCCAGCGACGGAGACTGGATATACTTTGACTACGTGCCCGGCGAGAGCGATATCCGCCGTGGCGCCGCCGCCGTCACCGGACGCTTCTGCGTCATCGGTTCCAAGCTGAAGGAGCAGGCACTGAAGGAGCTGTTTAATATTGAGTAATAAACCAAAAGACGTCCCGGTATACCTTTTCACCGGTTTTCTT
>CASFJB010000200.1 GCA_949294945.1 uncultured Eubacteriales bacterium | reverse complement strand
ATATCCAGCACACTGTAGCCCAATCCGGTGCCCAGGTTAAAGACGTTCTCACCCTAGTGGTTAGCCATGTACTCGATGGCGCAGACAAGGCCACGGGCCAGGTCAACAACATGGATATAGTCCCGGACTCCGGTGCCGTCGTGGGTGTCGTAGTCGTTGCCAAAGACGTTCAGATGATCCCGGCGTCCCACGGCCACCTGGGAGATGTAGGGCATCAGGTTGTTGGGAATGCCTCTGGGGTCCTCACCGATGAGACCGCTGCTGTGGGCGCCGATGGGGTTAAAGTAGCGCAGCAGGGAAATGGACCACTCGTCATCGGCAAAGGCGGTGTCTCTCAGTATCTGCTCGGACATGTACTTGGTCCAGCCGTAGGGATTGGTGCACATACCGGTGTGGGAGGTCTCCTTCAGGGGCATCTCGTTATCCCCGGAGTAGACGGTGGCAGAGGAGGAAAAGACGATGTTCTTCACACCGTGGTCCTTCATGGCCCGGCAGAGGGTGATGGTGGAATTCAGGTTGTTGTCATAGTACTCCAGAGGCATGGACACGGATTCGCCAACGGCCTTGAGACCGGCAAAGTGGATGGCACAGCCAATGTCGTGCTTTTCAAAGATGCGGTCCAGAGCTGCCCGGTCACGGACGTCTATCTCATAGAAGTCCAGGGACTTGCCGGTTATCTGCTGTACCCGCTCCAGGGACTTGGCGCTGGAGTTTACCAGGTTGTCCGCTACGACGACGCCGTAGCCCTTTTCCAGAAGCTCAACGCAGGTGTGGCTGCCGATATATCCGGCGCCGCCGGTTACCAATACATTCATTCTTTTTTACCTCTCAATCCAGCAGGTTCTCAGGATATATACCCTGGGCCCGCATATTTTTGATCGCGTTGACAACGCTGTCCATGTCTTCCTTGTAGGTAATGCCGTACCAGGGTTCGTGGCAGCTGAGAACTTTTATTTTCCCCTCACCGGCCTTGATCATGTTGTTGGCTACAAAGGGGAGGAAGTATTCACACTTGTCGGGGTTGACGGGCAAATTCTCATCCAGCCAGGCGGGGAAGCGCTTCTCCAGCTCATCGAACATGGAGTGGCTGAAAGCCCAGCAGTTCATGGACACGGAGACCTCTCCGGACAGGGGATAGAAATTCTCGCCGTCCTCGGTGAACTTGGCGTCCTTCCCGTCTTTGAAGATCTTGGTGCGCTCCACCACATCGGTGAGATAGCCGTCCTCCACCTGGCAGATGCCCCGGGCAACGGAGCCGTTTTCGGTGACGGTGTTCTTGAGAAGATAGGCCACCATGGCGTGCTCATTATCCGGCCTGTCGGCGGAGAGAAAATCGTAGAGAGACTGATAGGCGCTGCGGCCGTAATAGTCGTCGGCGTTGATGACGGCAAAGGGCCCGTCCACCAGCTGGCGGCAGCACAGCACCGCATGGCCCGTGCCCCAGGGCTTGGTCCTGGTGGGGGGCACAGAGTAGCCTGCGGGGAGCATGTCCAGCTGCTGGAAGGCATACTTCACGTCAAAATGCTTCTCCATGCGCCGGCCTATGGCCTTCTTGAAATCTTCCTCGATCTCGTGCTTGATGATAAAGACAACTTTGCGGAAACCGGCCCTGTAAGCGTCATACAGGGAAAAATCGATAATGGCGTGACCGTGGTCGTCCACAGCCGTTATCTGCTTTAGACCGCCGAAACGGCTGCCCATGCCGGCGGCCAGAACGACAAGCGTGGGTTCTTTCACGGGATATCCCTCCATCACATTCTATTGTTATTTTATTATAACAACAGTTTAATAATTTGTATATAGAAAAAACAATTAAAAACAACCAACTTCTTTCAATATGCGGAAAATTTTACTCAATACACATACGAAGGGGGAAGGGCTGCCGCCCTTCCCCAAAGTCACGGGATCAGATTTTATATTTCTCGGCAAACTGAGCATAGAGCTTGTCAAAATCGTGGGAGCGCTGCTGCTTCAGATCCAGGACATAGCCGTGGGTGCTGTAGTTGTCGGCGCTGAGCTCAATAATCGCAATGGCGATATTGGAGCAGTGGTCGGCCACACGTTCGCAGTTGGTGAGGATGTCGTTGAAAACAAAGCCCTGGGAGAGGGAGCTGTAGCCGCTCTGCAGCCGCTCCACGTGCCTCAGCTTCATCTCGTCACAGAGATTGTCTATATGCTCCTCCAGAGGCTCCACCTTATATGCCAGGGCCTCGTCCTCATTGATAAAGGCGGAAAAAGAGAGATCCAGTATTTCGCTCACCGCCGAGCTCAGCACCAGCATCTCATGGGAGGCCTCATCGGAAAAGACAAGGGCCTTGCTGTGTATCTCCTGGGCGGTCTCCGCCAGGTTCAGGGCATGGTCGCTGATACGCTCAAAATCGCTGAGGGTATGGAGAATCTTGGAGACGCTTTCGTTTTGCTGCCGGTCCAGTTCCCTGGTGTTCAGCTTTACCAGATAGGTGCCCAGGCGGTCCTCGTAGCGGTCCACCAGCTCCTCCCGCTGCTCTATCTCCCTTATCTCGTGCTCGTTGTATTGCTGAAGCTGATGGAGAGCGAACAGGGCGTTCTCCTTGGATATGCGGGCCATGGAATTGACGGTGAGGCGGCTCTGCTCAATGGCCAGGGACGGATGCTGGAGAAAGCGCTGGTCCAGACGATCGAACTCGCTGTCCGCCGCTCTCTGGGAGGGGCTGCCTTTGACCAGGGCGGAGACAAGCCAGGCCAGGGAGTCCAGAACCGGCAGAAGCACCACGGCGGTGACCAGCCGGAACACGGTGTTCACAAAGGCGATGCCCACGGTGTCCAGCACCGTATATTTGAAATCGAAATCCAGGAAAAAATCCAGAGCGTAAAAGACGCCGCCGCAGATTATAACGCCGGCCAGCTCAATGACCAGATAGGCCATGGCCGTGCGCCGGCCTTCCACCTTGGCTCCCAGAGCGGACAGCAGCACAGGCACCGCAGCGCCTATGGCTATGCCCAGGATTATGGGGTAGGCCACGGCAAAGTTTATTGCCCCGGTCATGGACAGGGCCTGAAGTAT
>CASFJB010000199.1 GCA_949294945.1 uncultured Eubacteriales bacterium | reverse complement strand
CACGGCAGAAGGCCTGTACTTTTCGCAGAGCTCCACATACAGGTTGGAATATGCCTGGGTGCTGTACCTGTCATAGCCCTGGCCGGAAACCAGGATGAGCTTGTCTATTCCACAGTCGCTCAGCTTGTCCAGCTGTTCCTGCTCCAGTTCCCCCGGCACAACGGCCACAAGACTGTCGCCGGACTGGTCGCACAGCTTACGCACCTGGCAGCACAGTTCCAGTGAAACAGGATGGATAGTTTTCCCATCGTGCTCGACATGTACCCACATGTCTTTATAAGCATCTTTGTTCATTCATCCATCTCCTTTACTCTGCAATTATTTGAAGCAGCCTGGCCACATTGGCCTGGGTGCTGCCCTCGTTCAATATCACGCCGGGCTCCGGCAGGACCGGGGGGAACATGCGGGGCACCTTTGTGGGAGAACCCGGGTCGCCTATTCTGCTCCTGTCCAGCTCCGGAATGTCCGTAGAGCTGATAAGGCTTATCTGGGCTTTCTTTGCCGCCAGCTTTCCTTTCAGGTTGGGTATCCTGGTGGGGTAGTTGGTCTTTTCCATGGTGAACACCACGGGCATGCGGACCTCAAGGGTCTCCACTCCCTCCTCCAGTTCCCTGTCCACGATAAGGCTGCCCTTGTCCTGATCCAGCTCCTTTATCAGCAGGGCGGAGCTGACAAAAGCGGCGTCAAAGCGCTGGGCCAGCTGGGCGCCCATCTGTCCGGTGGCTCCGTCCAGAGTCTCCTTGCCGCAGAATACCAGGTCAAAGTGGCCCAGGGTCTCCGCCGCAGAGCGTATGGTATAGCTGGTTGCCAGGGTGTCTGCATTGCCGAAGGCCTTGTCGCTGATAAGGACGGCCTTGTCGGCTCCTACTGCCAGGCACTCCCTGAGCACCGCCTCCGCCGCCGGGGGGCCCATGCTTATGACCGTCACCTGGCCGCCGTAAGTCTCTTTTATCTTGAGGGCGGCAGAGAGGGCGTTGGAGTCCTGGGGATTGAGCATGGAGGGCACGCCGGCCCGGATAAGGCTGCCGGTCTCCGGGTCCATGCGCATCTGATTTACATCGGGCACCTGCTTTACGCAGCAAAGGATGTTCAGCATTGCTCTACCACCTTCCCGGGATTCAGGATGCCCAGAGGATCAAGCTTTGCCTTTGCCTGGAGCATCTGCCGGTATCCCTCGGCGTCGGAGCTCTTGAACCAGTTGATATTGGCGTAGCCCACTCCGTATTCTGCCGTGGCGCTGCCGCCCAGCTCAAGGCACTTGCTGCGTACCGCCTGGGCAAAGGCCGCCGCGCTGTCCCGGAACTCGTCCTTGCTCATGTTGGAGACTCCGTGGAAATGCACGCCGCCGCAGGGTACGTGGGAATAGGCCATGACCTTGTATCCGCCCTCTTCTCCCAGGCTCTTGGCATAGTTTATCAGGGTGCTCAGCTGCCGGGAGGGCACGGAGACATTGACCTCCACCTGGGCGCCGGCCGACTCCATGGAGTTGTGGAAAGCGTCGTGGGCCGCCCAGAACTCCCGCTTCATGCTGATGGTGTCGCCCACCAGGATGTCCAGGCACTCCAGCTCCTCGGCATACTCGGCAAACTGCTCCATGAGCTCCTCAACGGCGTCTTCGTCATCAGCCTCCAGGCTGAGCATCAGGGTAGCCGCAACGGGGCAGCCGTCTATCTCCAGGGGGAACACCGGGTTTCCGGTGACCTTGCCGGAAAACTCCACTATCTCTCCATCCATGTATTCCATAACGGCGGGGGCAAAGTCGGCCTGGGCTATCTTCTCCGCAGCAGCCAGAGCAGTGTCGCTGTCTGCAAAGGGCAGCAGGAGGATGACATCGGCTCCGGGGGCTTTCACCAGCTTCACTTTCAGCTGGGTTATGACCGCCAGAGTGCCTTCGCTTCCCAGGACCTGGCGCAGATCCTCCCGGGCGCTGAGGGTGGTCACAGTACCGTCGGCCAGGACCAGCTCCGCGTCAAGCACATAGTCGCAGCTGCGGCCGTATTTCCCGGCGCAGGGACCGGAGGCATTGGTGGATACATTGCCGCCTATGGTGGCGGTCTTTTCGCCGGGGTCGGGGGGGTAATACAGGCCGTGGCTCTCTGCCTCGGCTTTCACGTCCTGAAGCAGGACGCCGGGCTGAAGGGTCATGGTCATGGTTTCCTCGTCCACGGATATAATCTTGTTCATCTCTTTGAGGGAGAGCACAATGCCGCCCTTTACCGGCACGGAGGCTCCGGCACGTCCGGTGCCTGCGCCGCGCACGGTCACGCTCAGTCCCTCTTCGCTGCAAAGCTTCATCAGCTGGGAAACCTGCTGGGTGTTTTCCGCCTCACATACGGCCTCGGGGGCGTAAGGCCGGGCATCGGGAAGTTCGTCATGGCAGTAATCGGCGCCTATCTGTTCTCCAAGGAGGACTTTGAGCACCGGTATCTGCTGCAGTTTGCTGATAGTTTCATTAGTCATTTGTGAAACATCTCCTGTGAAAAAAATGTTGACCGATATGGGATGTGACGCAAATCACATCGAAACATAGCTGTATTTACAATCAGCGCAAGTTATCACTTATTTTCACAACCGGCCATATGGGTATATGGCCGGTTGCCTTTTCCTGGAATATCAGTCTTTGTAGCAGTTCTTCACTGCGGTGAGAGTTTCGTTGGCCTCTCTGACCATGTCGTCGATGATCTCCTTTACGCTCTTCACATCGTGGATGAGGCCCATGCCCATGGAGGTGCAGAAGGTGGCGCTGCCCACATCGCCGGAAATGAAGGCCGCTCTGGTGAGAGAGCCGCTGATAACGGGGAACTGCTCCTTGAGTATCTGCTCAGGAGTGTAGCCGGCCTTCAGGCCCCGGTCCTCGATCTCGTTTGCCAGCATGGCGGCGTTGTTCTTGGTGATACGCATCATGCTGCCCACGACCCGCTGGGCCAGGACGGTGTCCTTCTCAGTGTGGTCAATGATCCACTGCTGGTGGTTGTGGCTGATGGGGCATTCGGTGCTGTTGACGAAGCGAGTGCCCATTGCCACGCCGGAAGCGCCAAGGCAGAGGGCGGCGGCAAGGCCGTGTCCGTCGGCGCAGCCGCCGG
>CASFJB010000198.1 GCA_949294945.1 uncultured Eubacteriales bacterium | reverse complement strand
TTGTGCATTAAAAAAGTTATCGAGAACCGTCACATTGACAGGTTCTCGATAACTTTTTCTTTGACCTATTTTTTCAAAATTCTGTTTTGCAACGGGCCCAATAAACATACAAATTATGTAAACTAAATTACGGTAACTTGGACACGAGTTCCCTTGCCTCGTCCAGGGAAATACCCGCCTTCAGGGCCAGGCCCTTCAGCTGCTCATACTCCGGCTTTGCTTTTTCGACGCCGTAACCCTGGGAGCGCTTTACCGGAACGGGACCGTAGGGGCTTTCCGCGTAGGATTTTTCCCGCCGGAGGATGTAGCGGCGGCAGAGAGTCTCCCGGATGCCGATGGTGCTGGTATAGCGGAAGATAAGAGCGAGCATTTTCTCCCTGTCCTCCGGGGTGCAGAGAACTGTGAGACGCAGGCCGGGGCGGCTCTTTTTCATGCCCAGGCTCTCCCAGCAGGCGTCCAGGGCGCCCGCCGCCATGAACTGTTCCAGGGCGAAGCCTACGGCCTCGCCGCTCATGTCGTCCACATTGCAGCAGAGCTCCACCGCCTCATCTCCGCTCTCCCCCAGGAAGGAGCGCAGGCAGTTGGCCTGGGGAAAGTCTCTAAAGCCCATCCCGTAGCCCATACACTCCGGGCGCATAGGGGGCATGGGGCAAAAGTCCCGGACAAAATGCTTCAGCAGGGCCGCTCCTGTGGGAGTGCACAGTTCGCCCTTTATCTCCCCTGAATAGCAGGGGATGCCTTTCAGCAGCTCCGCTGTGGCGGGGGCGGGCACCGGCAGCACACCATGGGCGCAGCGCACCGTGCCGCTGCCCACATGGACCGGGGAGGCGCAGATGCGCTCCGGGGCCAGCTCATGGATGAGCAGGCAGACTGTGAGTATGTCCGCCACGGCGTCAAGGCTGCCCACCTCGTGGAAGTGTATCTGCTCCACCGGCCGGCCGTGGACTTTGCTCTCCGCCCGGGCCAGCAGCCGGTATACCTCCAGGGCATCCCGGAGCACAGGCTCCGGCAGGGGGCAGGAAGAGATGAGCTGCCTTATATCCCCAAGGCTGCTGTGGTGATGGTGGCCGTGCTCATGGCCGTGCTCGTGCAGGTGTTCATCCTCTTCCCTGCCATGTATGAGCACCTGATAGCGCAGCCCGCTGATGCCGCATTTTTCGCCGGGACTGAGCTTGGCCTCCAGACCGGGCAGAGGCAGGGAGTTTATGCGCCGGAGGATATCCTCTCTTTTGTCCGTCAGCTGAAAGAGGGAGGCGGCCAGCATGTCTCCGGCAGCCCCCATGGACAGGTCAAAATACAGTGTTTTCATATCAGTCTCCTATGCGGCCCTCCGGATCGATCCGGATATCCGTAAAATCCGGGGAGAGCAGCCTATAAATTTCATCCGTTTCAGCTTCCGCCCGGGCCAGCTGACAGCGGTCAAATTGCAGCAGAGCTCCCCAGGGCCTCAGGCGCAGCCGGAAGTTCCGGTAGCCCAGAGCGGCCAGAGCCGCCTCGCCCCGCTCCACCTTGGTCAGATCCTCCGCCCGGATGGGGCTGCCGGTGGGTATCCTGGTAGCCAGGCATGCGTAGGAGGGCTTGTCCCAGGTAAAGAGCCTGGCCTGGGCGGACAGCTCCCGGACCCTGGCTTTGGTGATGCCTGCCTCCCGCAGAGGGGAGCGGACTGCCAGCTCTCTGATGGCCCGCATGCCGGGACGGTCGCCGTCGCTGTCCGAGGCGTTGGTGCCGTCGATTATCAGGGAGTAGCCCTCTGCCCCGGCGGCGGATATGAGAGCGCCGAACATGCGCCTTTTGCAGTAGTAGCAGCGCTCCGGGGGGTTGGAGGCTATCTCCCGGCAGCCCAGCTGGTCCAGCTCCAGGACCCGCAGCTCCACCCCCAGCCGGCGGCAGAGCCGCCGGGCGTCCTCCAGCTCAAAGGCGGGCTGGAACTGAGATTTCACAAAATAGGGCCGGACATCCGCCCCGGCCTCATGGGCAGCCCAGAGCAGATAGGCGGAATCGGTGCCACCGGAAAAGGCCAGAGCGGCCCGGGGGTTCGCCTGGAAAAATTCTTTTAAAGTCATGGCTTTTGGCTCAGGTGGTTTATGATGTTGGCCAGATAGCCGGCACCGAAACCGTTGTCTATGTTCACCACGGACACGCCGCTGGCGCAGGTGTTGAGCATGCTCAGCAGTGCGGCAATCCCGCCCAAAGAGGCCCCGTAGCCCACGCTGGTGGGCACGGCTATCACCGGGGCGTCGGCAAGGCCGCCTATCACCGAGGGCAGAGCTCCTTCCATACCCGCCACGGCAATTATGCAGCGGGCGCCCATTATGGGCTCCAGGTTGTGCAGCAGCCGGTGGACCCCGGAGACTCCCACGTCGTAGAGCTTTGTGACCTTGTTGCCCAGGGCCATGGCCGTCACCGCCGCCTCCTCGGCCACGGGAATGTCGCTGGTGCCGCCGGTGGCGATGACTATGCTGCCGTCTCCGTCCGGTTCCGGCAGGGGGCCGATGACGCCAATGTGTCCCGCCGGGTTGTAGTCCAGGGGGTGGACCTTGGCTATCTCTGCGGCGGCGGCACTGTCGATACGGGTGACAAGGATGGTCTTCTGGCCCCGCTGCAGCATGGCGGAGGCTATGGCGCAGATCTGCTCCGTGGTCTTGCCGGCGCCGTAGATGACCTCGGCCACGCCCTGGCGCAGCTCCCGGTGGTGGTCCACCTTGGCAAAGCCCAGGTCCTGGAAGGGCTCCATTTTAAGCTTTGTCATGGCCTGGGCGGGCTCCAGCTCGCCCCTTTTTACCTGCTCTAGTATATGCAGTATATCCAGCTGACTCATAACTTACCTCGCTGAAAACAGATTGGGTTATACAGCTACATATTTTATTATGAGGCCGCTGAACTGTCAAGCTCCGGGGAAAGGGCTTTGCAGCATAAAAGCCGTCTGAAAACCTGGGGTATGGACAGAAAACGAACTTTGTCGTATTGACAAATAAATTGTTTCTGTTAATCTGATGTGGAAAGCAATCGAAAGACTGCAAAGGAGAGAAACGATGACTGCGGATGTGATAAAAGGACTGCTCATCCCTCTGGCGGGCACTGCGGCCGGCTCGGCCTGCGTGTTCTTCCTGAAGGGTTCGCT
>CASFJB010000197.1 GCA_949294945.1 uncultured Eubacteriales bacterium | reverse complement strand
AAACAGCGCCATGGACATATTGGTAAATCAAATACTGGAGCATAAGGAAGCCGCCGCCCTCCCCTCATTGCTGGAGAGCGGAGGGCTTCCTGCGCTCATTTCCGGCCTTTCCGCCGTGCACCGGGCAAACCTGGCGGCGGCCCTGGAAAATAAACTGGGCCTGCCCCTGGTGGTCATCTGCCCCGACGACACCGCGGCGGAGAGCTTTGCCCGGGACCTGGAGGCCATGCTGGGCCGGGAGGTGGACTGCCTCATCATGCGGGACTGGGTCTTTTACCAGACCGAGGCTGTCTCCCGCCAGGCCGAGCAAAAGCGCCTGGCCACCCTCTACCGCCTGGCCACAGGCCAAAGCAGCATAGTCACCGCCTCTGTCTCCGCCCTCATCCAGCGCTGCATGCCTCCGGAGACCCTCCGGCAGGCGGCCCTGGTGATAGAGGCGGGGGGCAGCTGTCCCCCGGAGGAGGTGGAGCAGGCACTGCTGCGCTGCGGCTACAGCCTGACAGACCAGGTGGAGGGCCCGGGACAGTTTGCCCGCCGGGGCGGCATCCTGGACTTTTTCTCCCCCGGGGACCGGCAGCCGGTGCGCATAGAGTTCTGGGGGGACGATATCGACTCCATGGGCTATTTCGACACCGAGAGCCAGCGCCGCAGTGAGAATGTGGAGCGCTGCTGCATACTGCCGGCGGCGGAGACCCTGCCCTCCCTGAGCCTGGGGGGAGTGGAGGCCCTGGCCGGGGAGATAGAGAAGCTGGCGGAGAAATACGCCAGAAAGCGCAGCAGCGAAAACGCCGCCGCCCTGGCCGCCTGCATGAGAGGCGACGGGGAGCGGCTGAGAAACGGCCTGAACATCAGCGACGCCGACCGCTATCTGCCCTTTATATACCCCATGGCAAGCGGAGCGGACTATATACCGGAGGGGGCCTTTATATTCCTGGACCAACCGGGCCGCTGCGCCCAGCGGGCAAAGGAGTATGTAAAGCAGCTGGGGGAGGATATTAGGGAGCTTCAGCGCCGGGGCCAGACGGCCCTGGGGCCGGAGGGCTTCGTCCTGGGTCCCGAGACCCTGTTCAAAAGGCTGGAGGACTATCCGCTGTACATGGGGGAGGCCTTCACCGTGGGCAAGAATCCCATAGCCCCCAGGACCCTGACCAGCATCAGCGCAAAGCAGCTGCCCTCCTACGCCGGCTCCGCCCAGACTGCGGCGGAGGACGTAAATCAATACTTAAAGCAGAACTACTCCGTGGTGGTGCTCTCCGCCGACGAGCGCCGTGCCCAGGTGCTCCAGAATTTCTTTAAGGACCAGGGCATAGAGGCCCTGATATACCGGGAGCTTAAGAAGCTGCCGGAGCCGGGCCGCTGCTGCATAAGTCTGGGCTCCGTCTCCGCAGGCATAGAATACCCGGCATTGCGCCTGGCGGTACTCACCGACGCCCAGCTTTTGCGCCGGGGAGAGAAAAAGAAGCAGCAGCACCGTAAGCTGCCCCCGGGCCGCCAGCGGATAGACAGCTGCGCCGACCTGTCCGTGGGGGACTATGTTGTCCACGAGAACCACGGCATAGGCCGCTTTGCCGGCATCGTGAGGATGCAGGTGGACGGCTTTGACAAGGACTATATCAAGATAAACTACGCCGGGACGGACACCCTCTATGTCCCCGCCACCCAGCTGGACCTGGTGAGCAAATACACCGGGGCCGGGGAGGAAAAGCCGGTGCATCTGAGCAAGATGGGGGGCGCCGACTGGGAGAAAAAGCGCAGCCGGGCCAAGGCCAGCGCCAAGGACATGGCAAAGAAGCTCATCGCCCTCTACGCCCAGCGCCAGCGGCTGCCCGGCTATGCCTTCTCTCCGGACAGCGAGTGGCAGAGGGAGTTTGAAGAGAACTTCGGCTATACCGAGACCGACGACCAGCTGAGATGCACCGCCGAGATAAAGGCGGATATGGAGAGGGCCGTGCCCATGGACCGGCTCCTCTGCGGGGACGTGGGCTTCGGCAAGACGGAGGTGGCCCTCCGGGCTGTGATGAAGTGCGTGCTGGACGGCAAGCAGGCCGCCATACTGGTGCCCACCACGGTGCTGGCCCAGCAGCACTATCAGACGGCCCTGCAGCGCTTCTTCGGTTTCCCGGTGGATATACAGCAGCTCAGCCGCTTCCGTACAGGGGCGGCGGCAAACAAGACCCTCTCGGACCTGGCCAGCGGCAAGTGTGATCTGGTCATCGGCACCCACCGGCTTTTGAGCAAGGATGTGAAGTTCAAGGACCTGGGGCTGCTGGTGGTAGACGAGGAGCAGCGCTTCGGCGTCAGCCACAAGGAGCACATCAAGGAGCTGAGCCGGGGAGTGGATGTGCTGACCCTGTCGGCAACCCCCATACCCCGGACGCTGAACATGGCCATGAGCGGCATACGGGACATGTCCACCATAGAGGAGCCTCCCGAGGACCGGCTGCCGGTGCAGACCTTCGTCATGGAGCATGACTGGGGCATAGTGGCCGACGCCATACGCCGGGAGGTGCAGAGAGGCGGCCAGGTCTACTACCTCCACAACCGGGTGGAGGACATAGAGCGCACCGCCGGGCGCATCTTAAAGCTCCTGGAGGGGGAGGTCACCGTGGGAGTGGCCCACG
Source organism: uncultured Eubacteriales bacterium (assembly GCA_949294945.1). Classification (GTDB taxonomy): domain Bacteria; phylum Bacillota; class Clostridia; order Oscillospirales; family Oscillospiraceae; genus Limivicinus. The sequence continues at coordinate 556 of CASFJB010000197.1, read as the reverse complement.
GGAAGATGGACAAGAACCAGCTGGCCTCGGTGATGGAGAGCGTCTCCTCCGGGGAGACACAGGTGCTGGTGTGCACCACCATCATCGAGACGGGGATAGACATCCCCAACGTGAACACCCTGATAATCGAGGACGCCGACCACCTGGGTCTGGCCCAGCTGCACCAGATACGGGGCAGGGTGGGCCGCTCCACCCGCCGGGCCAGCGCCTACCTCACCTTCCGCCGGGACAAGGTGCTGACGGAGATAGCGGAAAAGCGCCTCAACGCCATCCGGGACTTTGCCCAGTTCGGCTCCGGATTCAAGATAGCCATGCGGGATCTGGAGATAAGAGGCGCGGGAAACCTCCTGGGGGCGGAGCAGTCCGGCCACATGATAGACGTGGGCTACGACATGTACATGAAGCTTCTAAGCGAGGCGGTGCTGGAGGCCCGGGGCATCGAAGTGCCCCAGCGGGCGGAGTGCTCCGCCGACCTGGCGGTGGCCGCCAACATCCCCGACAGGTACATCCCCTCCTCGGAGCAGCGCATGGACATCTACCGGCGCATAGCCCTCAT
>CASFJB010000196.1 GCA_949294945.1 uncultured Eubacteriales bacterium | reverse complement strand
AGATAATCACCGTCCACTCCCGGCTGGACAGGCGGATAAATTATGCTCTGGACCCGGACAAGGCCAGAGACGGTGAAACTGCTTTATGTGCCGGACTGAACTGCCGGGTAGAGACGGCCTGCCGGGATATGCTGGACACCAAGCGCCGCTGGGACAAGCTGAAGGGGGTGCAGGGCTATCATCTCATCCACTCCTACGCCCCCGGCGAGGTGACGGCAGTCCAGTCCCAGACCCTCAGTCTGGAGTTTGCCCGGCGGCTTCTGGGAGATCGCTTCGAGGCGGTGGTGACCACCCACACCGACCATGAGCATATCCACTCCCACATAGTGTTCAACTCCGTGTCCTTTGCCGACGGCAGGATGTTCCGCAGCGACTTCAAAGCCTATTTCGGAGACATCCGGGGCATATCCAACCAGCTGAGCCGGGAGCACGGCCTGAGCGTGACGGAGCCGAAAGGCCGGGGAAAACAGTATGCCGAGTGGGCGGCAGAGAAGCAGGGCAGGCCCACGGTCCGGGGCCTCATCCGCCGGGACATTGACGCAGCCTTGGCCGGGGCGCTGTCCATGCAGACCTTTTATGCAGCCCTGGAAAAGCAGGGCTACACTGTTAAGCGGGGAGCAAAGGTGAAGCACACCGCCCTGAGACCGCCGGGCTCGGAGCGTTTCGTGCGTCTGGACAGCCTTGGCCCAGACTACAGCGAGGAAGAGCTGAGAGAGCGTATAGGCCGTGGGGACATCCAACCCATGCCTGCTGCCCCCAGACGCTATAAAGTCAAAAGCCGGAGGGGCAGCTGCCGGAAAACCGGGCGCAGCCGTCTGGCACGGCTGTACCTGTATTACCTGATGCTGCTCTCCCCGCCAGGAGGCAGGCGGAGAAAGGCCCCGCCCTTCAAAGTCCGGGCGGAGGTGAGGAAGCTGGAGCAGTACAAGCAGCAGTTCCGGCTGCTGCAAAAATATAGTATAGAGAATGAGAGTCAATTGTCCATGCTGGAGAGCGCACTCCAGGCGGACATTGACTCTCTTGTCTATTCCCGGCGGGAACTCTACCGGCAAAAGCGCCGGGGGAAGGACGTCTCTGCCCAGATAAGAAGCATAAGCCTTGAACTGCGTCCCCTGCGCCGGGAGCTGAGGTGCTGCCAAAAGATATCCCAGGCTATGCCTGGAATAAAAGAGCACATAGAGCTGAGCAGGCAGGAGCCGGAGCAGGACAAAGAAATCAGAAAGGAAGTGAGAGAACATGGAAGTGAGCGGTGAAGTGGCCGACCTGCTGGTAAAGGAGGGCTTGCAGGTGGCGGAACTGGCGGCAAAGCTGTCTGCTAAGGGCGCCGTCAACGCTGCGGTGCTGACGGCGGCGCTGATAAAGAACAACTATAAGCTGGCAGGCCAGGTAGGCGTGGAGCGGCTCAACCGGGACAATGCCGAGTCGGTGGTCATACCCATTCAGGAGGGGGATATGGAGAAGTTCCGGCAGCTGGCAAAGCGCTTCGGCGTGCTGTATGCGGCAGTGAATCAGGAGGGCTCACAGGTGGTGCATATCATATCCAATGTGAACTACTCGGCCCAGCTCAACGCCGTGCTGGAAGCTATGGGCTATGCCGTGCCCAGCGCCGCCAGGGCGGAGGCCCAGAGAGCAAAAAAAGCCGGGACCCGTGCTCCACAAGAGAAGTCCTCAGAAGAGCACGGGAGTGGCTGGAGGAATACGGAGAGGGGGGCTGAGCCCTCGGTGAGAAAGAAGCTGGAGGAGCTGAAGGCTGTGGCCGAGAAAATGAATGCACCGTCCAGAAACAGAGGGAGAGACAAAATCAAATGAAGAAGAGCTTTAAGGACAGCGCCCCGGTATGGGCGCTGTTTTCCATTCCCGTCATATATTTTGCTCTGGCTGCGGCCACAGTCTATGAGCCGGGCATGAGCCTGCTGCGGCTGCTGCCTGCCGTGACGGAGCTGGGGCTTAGCAGGGTGAGATGGACGGAATACTCAATTAGGGCCATTTTGCTGTCCCTCTCGGCCTATGTCGGTGGCATAGCTCTGTACTGGTCATCGAGGCAGAACCTGCGGCCAGGTGAGGAGCACGGTTCCGCCCGCTGGGGCAGTGTCCGGGAGCTGGACAGAAAGTACAGGGACAGGGATGAGGAGATGAACGTAATCCTCACCAAACATCTGAGAATGAGCCTGGACGGGAGAAAGCGCAGGCGAAATCTTTTGCAGATAGTGGTGGGCGGCAGCGGCTCCGGCAAGACCCGCTATGTGGTCAAGCCCAATCTCATGCTGGCAAACGCCAGCTTCATAGTCACCGACCCCAAGGGGGAGATAGTCCGGGCGGTGGCTCCTCTGCTGCTGCAAAAGGGCTATGTGGTAAAGGTGTTCGACCTTATAGACCCGGCCCATTCCGACAGCTACAATCCCTTCCGCTATATCCGCAAGGACAGCGATGTGTTCCGGCTGATAAGCAACCTCATCCAGAACACCACGCCGAAAAACTCCAGCCAGAACGACCCCTTCTGGGAGAAATCCGAGACGGCCCTGGATGCGGCGCTGATGCTGTATCTGCTCCACGAGGCCCCGCCCTGGGAGCAGACCATGGAGATGATACTTACCATGATAGAGTACGGAGCCGCCAGAGAGGACAGCGACGACTACAAGTCTCCCCTGGACCTGCTCTTTGAGGCTCTGGAGGAGGAGCAGCCGGAGCATATAGCCCTGAGGCAGTACCGGGTATTCAAGCAGGCCGCCGGCAAGACCGCCAAGAGCATACTGGTTTCTGCCGCCGTGCGCCTGGCTGCTTTTACCCTGCCGGAGATACGGGGCATCACGGACCGGGACAGCCTGGAGCTGGAAAAGCTGGGGGAGCGAAAGCAGGCGGTGTTCTGCGTAATACCGGACAGCAACGACAACAGCCTGAATTTTCTTGTGGGTATGCTGTATACCCAGGCCTTTCAGGAGCTCTATTACCAGGCGGACAAGGTACATACCGGGCCGCTGCCCGTGCCGGTGCGGCTGATGTTCGACGAGTTTGCAAACGGTGCGACACGTTCCTAACTGAAAAGGTTAGGCGTGAAGCTGAGAAAAATATATGAAAATTGAAAGGAGTTTCGAGAACAAATCAGTTTCATAGAACTGATATTCCAACAGGTGGAATGATGGGGTAACGCCCTGAAACGCCTGCCCTAAGACTGCGCCGGGCATGGT
>CASFJB010000195.1 GCA_949294945.1 uncultured Eubacteriales bacterium | reverse complement strand
AGAAATAGGCTATGCCGTTTTCATATTTTTGTATAGAGTTGCAGCCGGGGGCGGAAAAGTCCGAACCGTCTGCCATGTGCAGCGTACCTCTTGTGACCTGGTCGGCGGCCCTGATCCAGGCCGTATTTTCATCCCTGTCCATCAGACTGAAATCCTCCATCTCCACCAGGAACCAGACGCCTGTGGCGCTGAGCTCTATACCCAGCACCCGGCCGGACCCATCATAGCCCTCCGGAGAAAATACAAGGGGCCTGTCAAACAGGCACAGCTTTGTCTCCAGCTCCGGCACTTCCACGGTAAAACGGTCAATGAGCACATCGTCGGGGAAGAGCCTTACCGTGAGCTCTGCGTCGCCGCTTTCCCAAAACCGAGATGGATGGATATAGCAGTGCATGGTGGCCGTCCTGGTCTGGGCATCGTAAAGGACATGCTCTTGGGTGATATCTGCGTAGCTTATCCCGCTGGGAGCAAGGCCACTGTATACCGGCTCGGCGTATACCCAGTGCTCACCGTCGTGGGATAGCTCTATGCACTCCTCGTCGGGGATCACATACCTGAAATCAATGGGGGAGATATTGAAATAAATGTCAACGGTATTGGCGTAACTGACGGCGGACAGGGGAGTTACCCTGATATCCTCCACGCCGTCGCCAGCGGCTTCATCTCCGTCCTCCGGCAGAGGGTATTCCACGTAGCTGTCGGTTCCCGTCTGGTCGACGTGGTATTTCTCCCTCAATTCCTGCTGCCTTTGCCGGTGTATGCTGTAGCCTATGGCAAAGGCGGAGAGGGCAAAGAACAGGGATATTATTGCCGCTATCAGCAGCGTACGTCCCAGCTTCCGGGATTTGAGCGGCTTCCTGCCTGTGTTATGAATCTCCATCAATACCTTTTCCTTTACCCTGCGGGGAGAGACTTCATCAAAGCTTTTTACGCTTATGCTGTCGTCGCTTATCAGCTCCATGAGCTCGCTTATCTTATATTCCATCAATGCCGCCTCCCTCCTGCAAGCTGCGGCCCAGGGCCTCCCGGCCCCGGCGCAGCTTGGTTTTTACCGTGGACTCGTTGAGGCCCAACTGCCGGGCGATGTCCTTCAGCTTTTGCCCGTAGTAATAGTGGCGGAGGAATATCTCCCGCTCCGGGTAGGGCAGGCTGTCCACCGCCCGGCGGACAATCTGAGCCAGCTCCTTCTCGCTGTACTCTGTCTCCGGGCCGGGAACGTCTATTGCCAAAATGTCCTCCTCAAAGGGCAGCTCTATATTCTGCTGCCTGAGCCGGTTCAGGGCCGTATGCCGGGCCACGGCGCTGAGCCAGGGCGGACTTTGCCGGGCCGGACTTTCTCCCGGCTCTCCCACAGGGTCAGGAAAACATCTGCCGTCACTTCCTCGACGTCCGCCTGGCCCAGGGACTGGCCCATGAGGCTGTAGACTATGCCGCTCACATAGCCGGTGTAGCGCTCAATGAACCAGCCCAGGGCCGCCTCGTCCCCAGCTTTCAGCCTTTTCAATATCTTTCCTTCATCCACGGCTTTCACCTGCTTTCTGTTGTTGAGGTCCCTCGCCTATAATATACCGGAAAAGGGGCGGAAGGTTTCAAAGAGGGGGAAATTTCCCAGGAATAAATATTTTCCTGCCTTGAAAAGCCGGGGACTTATATAGTAAAATGTCCCCGGTGATAATAATGCTGTATGTAGAGCCGGATTTTTATCCGGAGTTTCAATGCATTGCTTCCGCCTGCCGCCACAGCTGCTGCCTGGGCTGGGAGATAGATGTGGACGAGGACACGGCACAGATGTACGGAGAACTGCCCGGCCCTTTGGGGGAGGAGCTGAGGGAAAAGCTCTGCCTGCTGCCTCAGCCTCATTTTAAAATGACAGCCCAGGGCCGCTGCCCCTTTCTCAATAATGAGGGGCTGTGCCGCCTCATCCTGGCCTATGGGGAGGATGTGCTCTGCGATATCTGCCGGGAACACCCCAGATTTTACAACGATTTTCCTCAGAGACAGGAAACGGGCCTGGGCCTCTGCTGTGAAGAGGCGGCAAGGCTGCTGCTGGCGGGGGATAAGCCCTTGAAACTGATATACACTGTGGAGGGGGAGCCGGAGGAGGAAGAACCGGAGCTCATAGTCCTGCGGCGAAAGCTTCTGGATATCCTGGCCGGGACAGAACTGCCCATGGAAAAGCGGCTGGAGAGCTGCTGCGCCCTGATGGACATGCCGAAGCTTGAGTTTGATATGGTCTACTGGCGGGAATTTTACCTGGGGCTGGAGCGACTTGATGAGGTCTGGACATCGGCTCTGAAAGGGCTGAGCCCTGTAAAGGGGGAGCTGCCCGGGGGCATGGCCCACACCCGGCTGCTGCAATATTTTATATACCGGCACTTTGCCTCCGCCGAAAACCGCCGGGAGGCGGCGCTGCTTTTGCAGTTTTGTATCCTGAGCCTGCGCCTCATCTCCGCCCTGGAGCAGAGCGGGGGAGAGCTTTCGGAGCTTGTGCGCCTGTATTCCTCGGAGATAGAGTATTCCGACGAGAACATAGGGCGGATAACAGAGGCAATAAGCCCTTTACTTTTTGGCTCCCAACATATATAATATCACGGTTAGATTATTTGAAGGAAGAAGATTATGCCAGATTTAGTAAAAGAGATAGAGCGGCGGAGGACCTTCGCCATCATATCCCACCCGGACGCCGGTAAGACCACCTTGACGGAAAAACTGCTGCTTTACGGCGGGGCCATACAGCTGGCCGGCTCTGTAAAGGGCAAAGCCACCGCCCGCCATGCGGTCTCCGACTGGATGGAGCTGGAAAAACAGAGAGGTATATCCATAACCTCCTCCGTCATGCAGTTTGAGTATGAGGGCTACTGCATCAACATCCTGGACACCCCCGGACACCAGGACTTCTCAGAGGATACCTACCGCACCCTTATGGCGGCAGACTCGGCGGTGATGGTCATCGACGCCGCCAAGGGCATAGAGCCCCAAACCAGAAAGCTTTTTAAAATATGCGCCATGCGCCATATCCCCATCTTTACCTTTATCAACAAGCTGGACCGGGAGGCCCGCAGCCCCTACGATTTGATGGAGCAGCTGGAGACCGAGTTTGGTATCGGCACCTACCCCATGAACTGGCCCATAGGCTGCGGCCAGGAATTCAAGGGCGTGTATGACAGGGAGAAGCGGGAGATATTGGCTTTCAACGAATTCCACCGGGGCCAG
>CASFJB010000194.1 GCA_949294945.1 uncultured Eubacteriales bacterium | reverse complement strand
GCGAAAAAATAATTTCAATCGTTTTCCGCGGCGACATGTGCGTCGCGGAAAACACTTCTCACGGAGCGGAGTGTCGAATTGTGCGCCGTAGGCGTACAACCGAGGCATGGAGCGAAGTGCAAGCCTTTTTGTCAAAGAAGGCATCGCCTTCTTTGACAAGCTGAGGGATGCGCCCGGGCCCATCCCTTTTTGCATATCAGCCCCCCGGGGAGAATATACTGTGGCAAAGCGCAGCAGTGACTGGGGGGATCAGCTTGAAATGGTATGAACAAAGGACGGGGGAAACAGTGGACTGCGGCAAGTCCCCATGTCACAGAGCCTGCGGCTCCTGCATAGGCCCGGCAGGACCTATGGGCCCCCAGGGCCCAAGGGGAGCAACGGGCCCGGAGGGAGCCCAGGGGCCACAGGGCCCAACCGGCCCTCAGGGACTCCAGGGACCTGCCGGAGCTACCGGCCCTCAAGGTCCTCAGGGCCCGCAAGGACCGGAAGGCCCCCAGGGCCCGGCAGGGGCAGCCGGCGCTCAGGGCAGAATTGGTCCCGAAGGTACGACGGGAGCCCAGGGCCCCACAGGCCCCACAGGAGCCACCGGCCCACAAGGTCCGGAAGGCCCACAAGGCCCGGCAGGTGCTCAAGGTCCGGAAGGCCCGCAAGGCCCGGCAGGTGCTCAAGGTCCGGAAGGCCCACAAGGTCCGGCAGGCGCTCAGGGCCCGGAGGGTCCCCAAGGTCCGGCAGGCGCTCAGGGCCCGGAGGGTCCCCAAGGTCCGGCAGGCGCTCAAGGTCCGGAAGGTCCCCAAGGTCCGGCAGGTGCTCAGGGCCCGGAGGGCCCACAAGGCCCCACAGGAGCCACCGGCCCCCAAGGCCCGGCGGGAACGGCTCCGGAGCAGAGCTTTGCTTCCTTTATAAACACCCAGTATCCCCTGACGCAAAACAGCCTGATAGATGTGTTCCCCGATGTCACGGACAGCACCGGGAATATAGTCCAGACGGACCTGCAGCACATAAGCCTGGCCCCCGGCTACTATCTGGTGTCCTACAAGGTCTCGGCCATTTTTCCCAGCCCCAACTATATGCAGGTAACGCCCAGCTACAACGGGACCTCCCACCTGGAGACCGGGATATATTTTGCCACCAGCGCCGACGGCTCCAGCGCCACCGGCTCGGCATTCTTTATAATAAATGCTCCGGCCTCCACGGTGTTCAGCCTGAGCTACAGCGGTTCCAGCGACGCCAGGGAGGGGGAAATAAATCTGACCTTCCTGAAACTGAACAGGAACACATAAAAGAGGATGCGCCGGGAAGGCGCATCCTCTTTGAGTTAAAGGGCCTCAGCCCTTTTTCTTTTTTACCTGCAGCTCCAGCAGCACCGCCGCGGCGATGACCAGGACGGCCCCAAGCCACATGCCGGCGCTCATGGGCTCCTTCAGCGCCAGGGCCGACAGCAGCACCGCCGTCACCGGGTCAACGTAGGCCAGGATGGCCACGGTCTGGGAGGGCAGGTCCTCCATGCAGCCGAAGTACAGGAAGTAGGCCAGACCCGTGTGGATGACGCCCACCGCCAGCAGCAGCACCAGGGCGGAGGGCTCCGGGGCGGGCAGGGGGCCCTGGACTGTCAGCAGATTATAGGGCAGCAGCACCAGGGCGGAGATGCCCAGCTGCACCACCGTCCGCTCCAGGCCGGAGATGCCCTGCATCTTCTTGTTGACGATGACTATGGCCGCATAGAGCAGGGCGGCGCCCAGAGCCAGAGCAATGCCTTTTGCCTGGCCGGGGGAGGGCAGGCCGCCCTCCGCCGCGCCGGAGACGAAGACCATGCCCGCCAGAGCCGCCAGCACACAGAGGGCCCGGAACAGGCCCAGCCGCTCCCTGAACACCAGAGGGGAGACGGCCACCACGAGGATGGGGGCCAGATAATAGCACAAGGTGGCCACGGCAATGGTGGTGTATCGGTAGGCCTCAAAGAGAAGTATCCAGTTAAAACCCAGCATCAGGCCGGAAAGACCCAGGCAGAGGGCGTTGTCCTTTACCGCCCGGCGGCTGAAGGGCAGCCTCCCCAGCAGCATCACCAGCAGCAGGAAGGCAGCGCCCAGCAGGCCCCGAAAGTTGGCTATCACCGAAGAGGGCAGGTCTATGCCCCTTATAAAAAGCCCAAGGCTGCCCCAAATGAGCATGGAGCTTATGAGCTTGAGTTTCCCAGCGCTGCGCTTGTCCATGAATATCACACTCTCTCAAGAAATACGGGGAGAGTATAGCACATCGGCACCGGAAAGAAAAGACCCGGGGGCTCCGGAAGAAAAATTCTCCTTGCTTTATCGGGCGGGGGAAAGTATTATAGGGGCTGTACAAAAAAGAAAGAGAAGTGATAGCCTTGGAATTTAATGTAAACAGTCCGGTGCTGTTCGTGATAGCGGGCATCATCGTGGCGGCGGTACTGGCCCAGTCCGTCTACTTCCTGGTAAAAGCCTGGCGCCGGGGAGTGGAGATAGGCATGGGCAAGGACAAGCTGAAGCGGATAGCCATCACTGCCGGGGTCTTCACCATTGCTCCCGCCGTGGCCATAGTCATCAGCGTCATCACTCTGGCCAAGGATTTGGGCGTGCCCCTGCCCTGGCTGCGCCTCAGCGTGGTTGGCTCCCTGTCCTATGAGACCATTGCCGCCTCCAACGCCGAGAGCGCCATGGGCCTCACCTTCGGCCAGGTGAGCAGCCTCAACGCAACTCAGTATGTCACCATCGCCTCGGTGATGACCGTGAGCATAATGGTGGGCATCTGGCTGGTGCCCCTCATAGGCAAAAAGCTGCAAAACGGCATAATCTCCCTGGAGAACCGGGACAAAAAGTGGGGAGACATCTTCTCCGCCTCCATGTTCATAGGCATGATATCCGCCTTCGTGGGCTATGTGTTCTGCGATTTCTCCAATGTGTTCCATGGGGACATGAGCGGCCTCATCCCGGCCCTGGTCATGGCGGTGTCCGCCCTTATAATGTGCCTGGCGGGCCTGCTGGTAAAGAAGACCCGGTGGCGCTGGGTCTCCGACTACGCCCTGCCCATCAGCCTGGTCCTGGGCATGGCCAGCGCCATACCCATCACCGGCTGGCTGGCCTGAGAGGAGGAAGAGAGATGAAAAAGAAACTATCCTATATGGACTCCGTCCACAGGGACGGACGCATCTGGAACCTGTCCATGATGCTTATGCTGTTCATGTACCCCATAGCCGTG
>CASFJB010000193.1 GCA_949294945.1 uncultured Eubacteriales bacterium | reverse complement strand
CAGGCGGCGGTGAGAAAGTTCTGGCCCAGGGATTTGGAAAAGCGGAAGCCGTGGCGGCCCAGCAGCTCCCGGATGTATTCACTGTTTGTAAGTTCCATGCTCACCTGAACTTCCACCAGCGCAGCCACTGGCCCGCAATGCACATAAAGATAAGCGCTACGCCGCAGAGCCTGCTGAAGGCGGTGCCTCCGCTGGTCATGAACAGCAGTATATACAGTACCGCCAGGGCTATCACCGTCCATACTATGGCGGAGATGAGATATTTCCTGTTACCCATTTTTGACGCCCTCACTTTTTCAGTATTTTTTCAAAGGCCTGGCGAGCCGGGTCGTGACCGTATTCATTGGCAAGCACGTTCCCCCGGTAGCGAAAGCCGTTGCTTCTCAGAAGGTTCTGCATGGACTTGTTCCTTTTGTGGGTATCCACCCTCACGGCACGGCCCCCCAGCTGCCTGGTCAGCTCCTCCACGCAGCGGAGCATGTATTCCGCCATTTCACTGCCCCGGTACTCCCTGGCCACTGCCGCCCGGTGGAGCACGCAGTAGGGGATGTCCGCCGTCCACTTGCCGTCGGTGATGTCCTCATAAGAGGGCTCCGGCCTGTCGGTGAGGAAAAAGAAGGCTGCTATTTCCTCCCCGTGGCGCAGCACGTACAGCTCTCCGCTTTCCGCATCCTGCCGCAGCTGCTCTTCGCTGGGATAGTCCCCCTGCCACTGGTCAACTCCGTGCTTTTTCAGCGTGTACCTGGCATAGTCCACTATCTCCATTATCCTGGGTATGTCCTCAAGGCCGGCCTTCCCGCAGCTCAGCGGCTCCGTCAGCTGCCGCCGGGATGCCTCCTTCTCTATCTCTTCCATCAGTTTCCTGTCCTCTTTGTCTTTAAGCTCCAGCCGGGCAAACATGTCCGGTCTCTTTTCTCTGGTGCGCTTGAGCTGCATCTTTCTCCGCCAGCGCTGCACCTTGCTGTGGTCCCCCTTTATCAGCACCTCCGGCACCTGGCGGCCCTCCCAGACCTCCGGCCGGGTGTACTGGGGATACTCCAGCAGTCCGTCCCAATGGCTCTCCCCGGTGTAGCACTCCTCGTCTGCCAGCACTCCCGGCACCAGGCGGCACACCGAGTCCGCCACTGCCATGGCGGCAATCTCTCCCCCGGTGAGGACGAAGTCCCCCAGGGATATCTCCTCGTCCACGCAGGCCTCTATAAAGCGCTCGTCCACGCCCTCATAATGTCCGCAGACCAGCACCAGGTGGTCATAGTCCCGCTTCAGCCGCTTAGCCGTCTCCTGGGTGTAGGGCTGCCCCTGAGGGGACATGTATATGACCCGGCTGCGCAGGCCCTGTGCAGTCGACATAACATGGTCAAGACAGGACTTGAGAGGCTGGGCCATCATCACGCAGCCGTAGCCCCCGCCATAGGGGTAATCGTCCACCTGTTTCTGCTTGTTCAAAGTGTAATCCCGTATCTGGTGGCAGTTTATTTCAACTATGCCTTTTTTTGCGGCTCTGCCGATAATGCTCTCGTGGAGCACGGCCCCCACAGTGTCGGGAAAAAGGGTCATTATATCTATTCTCATTTTACATTCCCTCAATGAGCCGTACGGTGATCACTCCCGCCTCCGGGTCGGTTGACATAATAAATTCGGGCACGGCCGGGATAAGGTGTTCTTCCTCCCCCTGCACCACGTAGATATTGGAGGCGGGGCGCTCCAGGACTTCCGTGAGCCGGCCTATCTCCCGGCCCTGCTCATCCCGGACTATTGCCCCGATTATATCCTGTATGAAGTAGCCGCCCTCAGGCAGCTTTGCGTCGGAGCGGAGGATATAAGCGGTCTTGCCTTTAAGACTCATGGCGGCGTTCACATCCTCTATCCCCTCCAGCTTTGCTATAAGGGATCCCTTGTGTATCTTGGCGGAGACGATTTTGTATTCCTTTCCCTCCGCAAAGATCCTGCCGCATTTTTTCATAAACTGGGGGGAATCCAGCCAGACCTCGATCTTTACTTCCCCGGCCACGCCGTGGGTGTTGCTTATGCGCCCGGCCTCGATGTATTCCTGCTTTTCCATACCTACCTCCGCCATGAATTTCAAAACACTTTATTTTAACATGATACGCAGGATTTGCCAAGATAAAACAAAAAATCTAAAGCAAGAGCTTCCGTTTTTACAGCATAAAAAGGCCTTGCAGAGTATTTAGTAGTATCAAAAAATATAAATCGTTTTCTGCGGCGACATGTGCGTCGCAGAAAACACTTCTCATGTTTATACCGAATCAAAGCCCAGCAAGCGGGTTTGATTCGGGAAGGAGCTGCAACGAAATGTATGAGAAGTGACGGCTGCCCTTGTGGGCTGCCGCCGCTGCGAAGGATATGGAGTTTGCAGCGACGCAGCGCAGTGCAGCACTCTTTGTCAAAGAAGGCGTAGTCTTCTTTGACAAAACGGAAAAAATCCGGGGCCAAAGCTCCGGATTTTTCTCGCATCAGTCCATGATCTCCACTGATACTTTTTTGCCCTTTCTCTGGGCAACGGCCCGCATAAGTATACGGATCTGCTTTACGATCCTGCCCTGCCGGCCAATGACCTTGCCCATGTCGCCGTCGGCCACCCGCACCTCAAACACGGTTTCGCCGTCGCCTTTGCGCTCGGTCACAGAGACCTCTGCGGGATTATCCACAAGGCTCTGCACAATATAGGTCAAAAGTTCTTTCATGCCGGTAGAAACTCCTTATTAAGCCTCGACCTTTTTCAGCAGGCCACGAACAGTGTCGGTGGGCTGAGCGCCGTTAGAGATCCAGTACTTGGCGCGCTCCATATCCACCTTGATCTTCTCGCCCTCGGCCATGGGATCGTAAGTGCCCAGCTCTTCGATAAAGCGTCCGTCACGGGGGCTGCGGGAATCGGCAACAACGATACGGTAGTAAGGTGCCTTCTTGGCGCCCATTCTGCGAAGTCTGATTTTAACCATTTTATATTCACCTCCATGTATATTCATTCATATATTTACAAACACTGCCGTGTCTGTAAGCTGATTAGAAGGGGAAGCCGCCGCCTCCCATGCCCGGGAAACCGCCTCCCATGCGGCCCATTTTCTTTTGCAGCTTTCTGGCGTTTTTGCCGGTGAGCTGCTTGGTCATCTGCTTCATGGCCTCGTACTGCTTCAGCAGCCGGTTCACATCCACCACAGAGGTGCCGCTGCCGGCGGCGATACGCTTTTTCCTGCTGCTGTTG
>CASFJB010000192.1 GCA_949294945.1 uncultured Eubacteriales bacterium | reverse complement strand
ATGTATGATGAAGAGAGTAAAACTTTGACTCTTCGCTGCCCTCATTTCAACTCCAATTCCACGGAAATGATCCTTGGTTTTTCCAAAGGCTACTATACCCAAAACATGGAACATCCAGTTGAAATCTCACGCTTCCATCTGGACTTCACTCAGGTGGAAACACGCACTTGCATATTTGAAACTCCTATGGAGTTTCCCTGCGAAGAGCTGGGTAAAACAGGCTATGTTATCGGCGTGGAGTTGAGTTCTACCGGCATTACCTGGCTTGTGGAACACGAGGACGCAGAAGTAATCTACAATATTGACCTATCCGCATTAAGCTCTGATGAAATTAACCAAGTGCAAAGTCTACAGGGTCAATGGGCCAGAACCATAGACAGTTTCCTCCACGGAAGTCTGCACATGGCCGACGGCTCGATAACAGAAGTTTACGGTGGCGAGAGCCAAGTCTATAAAGATGGTGTCTTAAGGTGCATCAGTCAATTTTCGATGAGCACAATTGACATAAATGCCGTTGTCTCCGTCACCATAGGCGGCACCACCCTTGAGCTGAACTAAACATTTTCTAGCACAAAAAGACACATCCTGCATTTACACGCAGGATGTGTCTTTTATTATTATGTCAACTTGATTATGTCGACTTATGGTTTGTGTTCTCAGGCTCCGTCCGGCCTATGGCCCTTGAAGAAGGGCAGCTTCACCTCGCTGAAGACAACGGCCAGGAAAATGAGCGCAAAGCCCAGGAGCATCTTCCCCGTCACCACTTCCCCGTAGAACAGCACGGAGGTGAGCACGCCGAAAACGCTCTCCAGGGTCATTATCATGGCGGCCACGGAGGAATTGGTATACTGTATGCCCCAGGCCTGGAGGAAGAAGCAGATGGCGGTGCAGAACACGCTGAGGTAGGCTATACCCATCCAGGCGTCCATGGACACGCTCTTAGGGGCCTCCTCAAAGAGCACCGCGCCGAACCAGCAGATAAGGGCGGCAACGGCAAACTGAATGGCGGATATGGTAACGGCCTCGCCGCTGTCCTTATAGTGCTCCAGGATTATCACCTGGAAGGCGTAGAAAAAGCCGCACATCAAGGTGAGCATGTCCCCGATATTCACATTGCCCAGGCCCTCGTTGAGAGAGACGAAGCCGATGCCGGTGATGCACAGGAAAGCCGCCGCCACATTGGCAGCGCCGGGGCGGCGCTTATACACCAGCCAGGCCAGGAAGGGCGTCAGTACGCAATAGGTGGCGGTGAGGAAGGCGTTCTTCCCCGGGGTGGTGTACACCAGGCCGTAGGTCTGGACTATATAGGCCAGGGCCAGGCTCAGTCCCGCCAGGGCTCCGCCCTGGATACAGCGTTGGCTCACATGTTTGAGCCGCTTCCCCGCCGCAGCTCCCAGCAGCAGCGCCGACACGGTAAAGCGTATGGACAGCACCCACATGGTGCCTATGCTGTTCAAAGTGTTTTTCAGCACCACAAAAGAGGTGCCCCAGATTATCGCACACAGCAGCAGGGCAAGCCGGCCCTGCAATCCTTTTCCCTTCATTATTCTCTATTCCTTGCTCATGTATTGGGCCGCCGCCCGGAGCATCAGCTTCTTTGTGCCCACGCTTTCAAAGTTTATCTCTACAAGATAGTCTCCCCCCATGGGGCTGAGTTTATTTATCACGCCGGGGCCAAAGGCTTTGTGAGTCACCTTATCTCCCACCTCAAAGCTGGGGGCCTTGGCGGGAACTGCCGGGGCTTTCACCCCTGGCGCAGCCACAGGACTGCGGCTCGGTCTCGGCGCTTTCCTGGCAAACTCGGTCTGGATACGGCTCTTCTCCCCGTAACCATAGCCTCTGGGGATGTTTTTCTTTATATGCTCCTCCGGGATCTCATCCACAAAGCGGGAGACCCGGTTGGAGGTGGTGCGTCCGAAGAGCATGCGCTGCCGGGCGCAGACCAGGTGCAGCCGCTCCTTGGCCCGGGTCAGGGCCACATAGCACAGCCGCCGCTCCTCCTCCATCTCGTCCTGTTCGCCAATAGCCCGGATGCCGGGGAAGATGCCCTCCTCCATGCCTACGATGAATACGCTGGGGAACTCCAGGCCCTTGGCCGAGTGCATGGTCATCATCACCACGCAGTCGGCTTCTTTGTCGTAATTGTCCATGTCGGTGTAGAGGGCCACGTTTGCAAGATAGCCCTCCAAAGTCTCGTCCCCGGACTCCTTCATGAAGCTTATGATGCTGGACTTCAGCTCCCGGACGTTCTCCGCCCGGGCAGTGTCCTCCACGGTATTCTTCTCCTCCAGAGCCCTTAGATAGCCGGTCTTCTCCATAAGCTGGTCGAAGATGGCGTCGGGACTATTGTCCTTTGCAAAGCTCTGGAGCTCCTTTATCATGGCGGCAAACTGCCGCAGCCGCAGGCCGGAGCGCTGGAGCTGGGGATAGCTCTCCGCCCGGCAGAGGATATCGAACATGGAGCAGTTCTCCTCCCCGGCAAGCTCCCGCACGGTCTCCACCGTGCGCTCGCCTATTCCCCTGGGAGGGCTGTTGATTATCCGGCTCAGACGCAGGTCGTCGGAGCTGGAGGCGATAAGGCAGAGGTAGGCCAGCACGTCCTTCACCTCGGCCCGGTCGAAGAAGCGGGTGCCGCCGATTATCCGATAGGGTATGCCGTTTCGCTTGAAGGCATACTCCAGCTGGTTTGACTGGGCGTTCATACGGTAGAGCACCGCATGATCCCGCCAGTTGGCCCCCCGGCCATAGTCCGCCATTATCTTGGAGGCCACATACTGGGCCTCGTCATGCTCGTTGTCCGCCACATAGAGCTCCGGCAGCTCGCCGCTGCCCTTGTCGGACCAAAGTTCCTTGCCCTTGCGCCCCTGATTGTGGCGGATGACGGCGTTGGCGGCGTCCAGGATGTGGGTGGTGCTGCGGTAGTTCTGCTCCAGGCGTATGGTGCGGCAGCCCTTGTACTGCTGCTCAAAGGAGAGGATGTTCTCAATAGTGGCGCCCCGGAACTTGTATATGCTCTGGTCGTCGTCTCCCACCACGCAGATGTTGCCCCAGCCCCCGGCCAGCAGGGAGGACAGCAGATATTGCAGGTGGTTTGTGTCCTGGTACTCGTCTATAAGCACATACTTGAATCTGCGCTGCCAGTAGTTTCGTACCTCCTCCTGCTCCTCCAGAAGCTTCACGGTGAAGAAGATCAGGTCGTCAAAGTCCATGGCGTTGGCGGAGAACATGCGGCGCATATACTCG
>CASFJB010000191.1 GCA_949294945.1 uncultured Eubacteriales bacterium | reverse complement strand
GCCGAGGCGGTGGGCCAGCGGCCTGCGCCCTGGCCAATGAACACCATGGGCCCGGAGCACTTGCCCTCATAGCGGGCCAGATTGTAGTTATCCAGCACGCTGCACTCGGGGGCGGAGGCCTTCAGCAGCACCGGCTCCACATAGGCATAGACCTTCTCCCCCGGTACGGCGGCGCACTTTGCAACCAGGCGGCAGGTAAGTCCCCGGGCCCGGATGCGCTTTACATCCTCGGCAGTGATGTGCTCTATGCCCTCGTTGTAAAGCCCCTGGGTGGGCAGCACGCCGTAGGCCACGGCAGAGCCCAGGACTATCTTCCTCAAGGCGTCCAGGCCGGACACGTCGGCGCTGGGGTCAGCCTCGGCATAGCCCAGTTTCTGGGCATCCTTCAGGGCCTCCCCATAGCTCAGGGAGCGGCGCTGCATGGCGTCCAGCATGTAGTTGGTAGTGCCGTTGAGTATGCCCCCCAGGGAGACTATATCGTCGCTCTCCACGGCAATGCTGAGATTGTGCAGAAAGGGCACTCCCCCTCCGCAGGCGGCGCTGAAGAGAAAGCCCACTCCCTTTTCCCTGGCGGCGGCGGAGAGCTCTATGCCGTGGGCAGCTACCAGAGCCTTGTTGGAGGTGACAAAGTGCTTTCCCGCCTTGATGGCGGCCATGGCATAGCTGAACGCCGGCTCTATGCCGCCCATGGCCTCCGCCACAGCCTCCACTCCCGGCTCCGCCAGCACAGCCTCTATGCTGCTGCGCTTGAAGGGAGCGTCGTCCTTTCCCGGACGCACCAGAACCGGCCCCTGCTCCAGGCCCTTGGCCTGAGAGAGCATCTCAAATATCCCCGCACCCACGGTGCCGAAACCTAAAACCGCAACTTTCATCTTATCCTCCGTATATCTTTTATCTTGTGTCCGTGTTTGAAAGACATATGTTTTTATGACTGAGACAGTGTACCATAAGACCCAATGGAATACAATTATCATTTTGCCTAAATTTAAGACATGCGAAACCGGAGCCATAGGGCAAAATGCGCTATGGCTCCGGTTTCTGTTCCATTTGATATTTTTTACCGACTCCTCAAGGGCGTCAGCCCCCGAACAGAAAGTCCAGCACGTCCATCACATTGTCCGCATCCATGCGGTACAGCTCGGTATATCCGCAGTTTGTGCAGCTCACTGTGGTAAAACGCTTGTTCTGCACATCAAAAAGCTTGGCAAAGTTGCCGCCGGTAGCCTGGAACTGGTCCTGCACGCAGTGGGTACAGCCGCACTTGGGGCACACATAGCCTCTGGCTTCCATGGTCGTTTTCTCCTTTCCGTTTTACTGTTTCTCAGCGGACTATAGCTTTTATGAAGCTGCCCCGTTCCACAGGCTCTCCGCTGAAGCTGAAGCAGGCGCGGAGAAGCTCCGCCGCCTCCTCCGCCTTTTCAAGGCTGGAGGCATGGATGGTGGCCAGACTCTCCCCCGGTTCCACCTTGTCCCCCACTTTTTTGTGGAGCACCAGGCCTACGGACAAATCTATCCCGCTGTCCTTGGTGGCCCGGCCGCCACCCAGGTGCATGCTCACCAGGCCCACCTGCTCCGCCTCTATCCGCTGCACATAGCCGCCGGTCTTGGCAACGGCCTCGTACTGCACCGGAGCCAGGGGCAGGCGGGAGGTGTCGTACACATCCCGGCCGTCTCCGTGCTGGGCGGAGACCATGAGGCTCAGCTTCTCCAGAGCCGCACCGCTGCTGATGCTCTCCAGCAGCATGCTACGGGCCTGCTCTATGGTCTCGGCCACGCCCGCCTCGGTGAGCATACAGCTGCCCAGGGTCAGGCACAGCTCCATCAGGTCGCCGCCCTTCTCCCCTTTCAGCACCTCTATGGCCTCCTTCACCTCCAGGGCGTTGCCCACGGCCCAGCCCAGAGGCTGGTCCATGTCGGTGATTACGGCGGCGCATTTCTTCCCGGCCAGGCGGCCTATTCGGGTCAGGCCCTCCGCCAGACGGCGGGCATCTTCCTCCGTCTTCATAAAGGCGCCGCTGCCGCACTTCACGTCCAGGACTATCACATCCGCCCCGGAGGCCAGCTTCTTGGACATGATGGAGCTGACTATAAGAGGTATGCTGGGCACGGTGCCGGTGACGTCCCTGAGGGCATACAGCTTCTTGTCCGCCGGGACCAGATCCGCCGTCTGCCCGGCTATGGCTATGCCTATCCGGTTCACATTTTTGAAGAACTCATCCTCACTTATGCCGGTGACGAAGCCGGGAAAGCTCTCCAGCTTGTCTATGGTGCCGCCGGTGTGGCCCAGGCCACGGCCGGACATTTTGGCTATCTTCAAGCCGCAGGCCGCAACCATGGGACAGAGGATGAGGCTGGTCTTGTCCCCCACGCCGCCGGTGGAATGCTTGTCCCCCTTCAGCCCGTCTATGGGGCTGAGGTCAAGAGTCTCCCCGGACTGCACCATGGCCCTGGTCATATCCAGAGTCTCGGCGTCGCTCATGCCTTTCAAGAGTATCGCCATGCACATGGCGGACATCTGATAGTCCGGAATGTCTCCCCTGGTATATCCGTCTATCATGAAGTATATCTCTTCCCGGCTCAGTTCTCCCCCGTCACGCTTTTTTGCTATCAGATCGGCCATCAGCACGGCAGCTTACCCCCTGTCTTTTTTCTTTGATTATACATCCTTTTGCCCCGGCACTCAATAGACAAAGAGTAAATATTCTCTGCCCCCTATGCGGCGAAGCCGGGCTCCCGGAGGCACTGAGCGAAGTCGGGCGGGCAGGGCCACAAGGTAGCGCTCCCCGCTGCGTGCAACGAGACTGCCGTCTTTGCGGGCCGTCCACAGCAGCTCGCCGCCCTCGGCCTCCAAGTCCCTGTGCAGGAGCCCGGGAGGGTCCGGCCCCCCGGGTCTGGGCTCTTCCCCCTCTCCCGGTTCAGCCTCAGCTCTCTCCCGTCCCTCTTCCCTCTGCCGCTCCGCCTCCCCGCTCCCGCTCTCTTTACCCTGGGCCCCGCCTTCCCGGCGCGGCATCTGAGCGGCGGTCTCTTTAGCAGCGGCATCCTCCCCCGGGGGCTCCGTCCTGTCCCCGTCCTGATTTTCCGCTTGAAGTTTGTTGGTTATGTAAACCTGTTCCCTGTCCAGTCTGCGATCAGAGGCCCGCTCAATATGGCTTGGGAAGGAGGCGAGCTCCAGGCGGCTGAACTTTCGGCTCAGGTACAGTCCCCCCTCCCCGGGTTCCATTACCCCCAGATAGGCCTCCTCTTCCCCGCCCTGAA
>CASFJB010000190.1 GCA_949294945.1 uncultured Eubacteriales bacterium | reverse complement strand
CCGAGGATGGCGTATTTATCGATCTTTTTTCTCGCCGGTTTTTCATTCATGATGCACACACTCCCTCACAAATGGCTGGAATATCCCGTACTTATTTTATTGTAGCGTCTTCTTATGCCCTGCGCCCTACCCGCAGCGGGTAGGGTTTCAGAGCAAGCGCAAAAAAGCGGAGCGGCATTTGCCGCTCCGCTTTTCGTTTGTGCATCAGTATCGGGTAAAATCATAGACACCTCTCTCCGGCACGGCCAGGGTGCCGTCTTTCAGCGAGATGCTGGGGCTGAACTCAAAGACCTCGCCGTTGGCTGTAGACAGAACAACAAGGGAGTTGGAAAAGATGTCGCTGAAATTGCAGCAAAGGAGGAAGGGTTCGCCCTCAACAATACCCAGCAGTCTGCCGCGGGTGTAGTTGTAGTTTTCCCAGTCAATGTCGGCGGCGTAGACCGTGGCGGCAATGTCCTGGCGGGGGACGATGAGATATAACTCGTAGCCGCCGGCGTCGATGTAGTTGTCGGCGGGAACGTCGGCCAGGAAGGGATAGAGCTCCATAGCGGCATCCCTGTCATAGTCGGGGGCATAGCCCAGGCTGGCCACGGCGCAAAGGGCTCCGTCGGCCTGTGCCCGCCGGAGCAGCTCGGGAAGGTCAGAGGCAGGCGCCTCAAGACTGAACCCGACCCGCAGATCCTTGCTGACGATGCGGGCCACCAGGGCCGCTACCTCGGCGCGGCTGATGCACTCATCGGGCAGGCAGGCGCCCCGCTTGTTGGCGCCGGTGACAATGCCCATCCGGTAGAGGGTGTAGACGTTGTCCCGGTAAGGGGCGGACGTGAAGAGATCCGGGATGGAGCCATCGGGAATGGAATTGATCTCCGTGCGCTGTGCCTGGGGTATGGCGCGGCAGAGCATGTCCATGAGGTCGGAGCGGGAGACGGGGGCGCTGATGCCGTATTCATCCAGCTCGGCGGCAATGAGTCCCTTTTCCACGGCATATTCCATGTAGCTTGCGTACCAGGGAGAGCCGTTGGTAAGAGTGACCGAGCCGTCGGAAAGCAGCTGACTGATACAGGCAGCCAGCTTCACAGCCTCTGCGCCGGTGATATCGTCATCGGGAGAGAACCTGCCGTCGCCCCGTCCGTTGATGAGCCCGGAGCTGACCGCTGTGTCCAGGTATTTGAGATACCAGGCGTTCTGAGCCACGTCGGAAAAGCCGCCGGCGGCCAGCGCCGGGGCGCCCAGCGAGAGGCAGAGTGCCAGCGTGAGCATGAGCACGGAAATCCGTTTTTTCATAGTGACCTCCCTTTCTTCCGGTGTTGTCTGTTTCATTTTAAACCACATTCCAGGAATCTGTAAACAGGTCATAGGTGTATATCGTGCCGCTGGGGGCAACCGCATAATACAGTTCGCGGACGAAATACTCCTCGTGATTGGTTCCCAGCGCAATGAGCACACAGGTCTCGCCATCTATGTTTTGTCTCTCTCCGACAAAAAGCATCGACATTCCCAGGGCCAGATATTGCTGTACCTCATACACCTCAGAGAGCAGCTCCGCCGCCTCTTCTTCGGAGAGCACGTCCTCGTTTTCATGGGTGGGAGGGATCATTTCCACTATCCGCCCCATTGCATCCGTCCGGACACTCCAGATGGTGCCGCCCGACATCAGCCAATCGGGCAGGGAATGCAGATCCAGCTGGGGAGCCACCTGATAGGGCAGCGCCTCATACCGGCCGATATTGCGGATGCCCGGCTCTATATCGTCCAGCCAGACCTGCCGCGCTGCATGATCCACCTTCCAGACTGACGCACAGAAGGCCTCGGCCTTTCTCGGCTCCCCCTGGGGCTTCCAGTTGGTATGCCGTCTCAGAATTGGGGCCCAGTCGTCAAAGCAGGTGGAGAGCATGCTGTCCCCGTTGTTTATCTGCAGCAGGCTCAGTATGATCTCTCCGTCACAGAGGGTGCGCTCTGTGATCATATAATCCCCGGCACTGCTGGCCGGTTCGCTGCCGTTTGCGTCGGTAAAGGTGAGGCTCAGGACATCAGGCGCCTCGCTTTCCAGGGCGTACCAGCGCTCCAGCTGGTAGACGCCCACATTCTCCCATATCGCATTGTTTTTGGGGTCCATGACCCGCATGTGGAAGTTTCCGTCCCTGGAAAAGGAGATATATGCCCCCGGAACCTCTGAATTCGGTGGGCAGTATGACCACTCGCCCTCCAATATCTCACTCAGGCCCGCTTCATCTGTAACATCCAGAGGATCGGACACCTCAAGCTGGAAGGCGACCCGCAGATTCCGGTCCACCACGCGGGCCACAAGGGCCGCCACCTCGGCGCGGCTGATACACTTCTCGGGCAGGCAGGAGCCCCGCTTGTCGGAGCCGGTAACGATGCCCATGCGGTAAAGGGTGTAGATGTTGTCCCGGTAAGAAGCGGAAGGGGAGATATCAAGGATGGAGCCGTCTGGTATGGAATTGATTTCCGTACGCTGGGCCTCAGGTATGGCGCGGCATACCATATCCATCAGTTCGGCCCGCATGATGGGGGCGCTTAGGGCATGCTGATCCAGCGCGGATGCAAGGATACCCTTTTTCACGGCGTATTCCATGTAGCTTGCGTACCAGGGAGAGCCGTTGGTGAGGGTGACTGAGCCGTCGGAAAGCAGCTGACTGACACAGGCGGCCAGCTTCACAGCCTCCGCGCCGGTGATGTCGTCATCGGGAGAGAACCTGCCGTCTCCCCGGCCATTGATGAGCCCGGAGCTGACCGCTGTGTCCAGGTATTTGAGATACCAGGCGTTCTGAGCCACATCGGAAAAGCCGCCGGCGGCCAGCGCCGGAGCGCCCAGCGAGAGGCAGAGCGCCAACGTGAGCATGAGCACGGAAATACGTTTTTTCATGGTGACCTCCCTTTCTTTCGGCATTGTGGATACTGTACGTCAATTTAATTGTATCGCTTTTTTCCGGCCTGAACCCTACCCACAGCGGGTAGTCTTTCTCCTGAAATAAAAAATCCACCGGCTTTCACCAGTGGATTGGAGGCGTATTTCTCTTTAATACAGCGGATTGATCCAGCCGTTGGAGATCATATAGAAGGCCAGATCCACCGCCTTGGAAAAGCCTGTCTTGCCCAGCATGTTCATCTTGTGATATTTGACAGTGTTTTCGCTGATAAACAGCTCCCGGGCGATCTCCTGATTTGTCATGTGCTTGCACATCAGCCGCAGCACCTCCATCTCCCGGTCGGTGAGGGGAGCCTCCCCCTGGGGGAGAGGAATGGTCTTTGGCTCCGGAAAACTGCTGCCACCCGCCATCACCGCCCGGGCCACCTCCAGAAAGTCGTTCAGGCTCCGGCTTTTGTAGATGAAGCCGTTGGCTCCGGCGGCTCTGGCCCGGGGGATATAGGTAATCTCGTCAAAGGCAGTCATGACGATGATCTTAATC
>CASFJB010000189.1 GCA_949294945.1 uncultured Eubacteriales bacterium | reverse complement strand
GAAGTGGCGTTTACTCTGAAAGAGAAAACGTCGCTTCGAACGATATGGCGTCCGCAGCGACGTGGTGGAGCGGGGTACGGGAGTCGAACCCGCCTAGCCAGCTTGGGAAGCTGGAGTAATACCGATATACCAACCCCGCATTTTTAATGCCCGGTTATTATAACACGGCGGCTGCAAAATTTCAATAGCCAATAATTAAAAACCGCCGACGCCCTTCTACCCCATATTCATGGTTTCCCGGTCTAGAATATCTCTGCCGGCGGCGGGTTGATAAGGCGCATCACGGCCGTATGCAATAAGGATACCTGCCTCATATGGAAAGGCCGGGAGCGTTAGGCTCCCGGCCTTGGAGACTGTCGAAAAACCATAAAGTTAATGAAAAACAATAGAGCAGCGGGGGAGCGCGAGGGGGCAAGACCCGCCTCGCGTTTCAATAACCCGCCACAGAAAAGCCTTGAAAATCAAGGCTTTTCCAGCGAAGCAGCATTTTGCTATAGGCAAAATGCTTGGCGGGAGAAGCGCAGTCAAAAAAGTCTGTAGGACTTTTTTGACAAGCTGAAAGACCGGGAGCTCAACGCTCCCGGTCTTGGTATATGCCGATTACTCTTCGGGGCTGAACTGGTCCTTGCCCACGCCGCACAGCTCGCAGGTGAAGTCCTCAGGCAGATCCTCCCACTTCACGCCGGCCTCTTCCTCGTCGTAGACCCAGCCGCATACGTTGCACACATATTTCATGGCCTTTACCTCCTGAATAGATTTATTGTAAATTAAGGCTTACTTGAAGTAGCGGTTCAGCAGGCCCTCGAAAGCCTTGCCGTGGCGTGCCTCGTCCCGGGCCATCTCATGGACGGTGTCGTGGATAGCATCCAGATTGTACTTCTTGGCCAGCTTGGCCAGCTCGAACTTGCCGGCGGTGGCGCCGTTCTCGGCCTCTACGCGCATTTCCAGGTTCTTCTTGGTGCTGTCGGTGACAACCTCGCCCAGGAGCTCGGCGAACTTGGCGGCGTGCTCAGCCTCCTCCAGGCCGGCCTTCTCCCAGTACATACCGATCTCGGGGTAGCCCTCACGATGAGCCACGCGGGCCATAGCCAGGTACATGCCCACCTCGGTGCACTCGCCTTCGAAGTTGGCCTTCAGGCCGGCAATGATCTCAGCCTTGACCTCTTCGGGGACCTCGGCGCCAAACTGCTTGCCAACGCCCACCACATGCTCGGCAGCCCAGGCCATGCCTTCCTTCATCTCGGTGAACTTGGAGCCGGGGACCTTGCACTGGGGGCAGAACTCGGGGGGAGTATCTCCCTCATGAACGTAACCGCATACGGGGCAGACCCATTTCTTCATAGTAAATTTCCTCCTGATAATAATTAATATCTGGTGTATTGATTATATATTTTCATTGCAGTCTTTGCAACAAAAAACTAAATTTTGTCAGCTGGCCTGAATACCGCGGCAGCTGCTGCACAGTCCCCTTATCGTCAGGGAACAGTCCTCGGCAATAAAGCCGTATTCTCTGTCCAGCTCCCCGCAGCACTCCTGTACCGCCTTTGGCAGTTCCATGTCCATGACCCTGCGGCAGCAGCGGCAGACGAAGTGGGCATGGGGGGAGGTGTCGGCGTCATAGCGCTCCTGCCCGGCCACCCGGCACACGCTCACCGCCAGGCCCTCCTGGGCCAGGACGCCCAGGTTCCGGTACACGGTGCCCAGGCTCAGCTCCGGGTAATCGGCCTTCAGCTGTTTATACAGCATCTCGGCCGTGGGGTGCTCTTTTGTGGCGCAGAGAGCCTCCAGTATCGCCTGGCGCTTTCTGCTGTTTTTTCGCTTGTTTTCCATGGGCACCTCAAAATCAATAATAATTCTTATTACTGATATGAATATAGCACAGTCCCAAAGATTTGTAAAGAGTTTTTTTGAAATTTTTCCGGATTTCCCTTTTGATTTTATTCTGCTGTCTGAGGCTGCTCCACCAACTGCATCAGAGCGGCGGCAGAGGCGTTTCCAAAGAGGCGAATGGCCGCCAGAGCCTCCTGGAGGGTGTTGCCGTTGCTGCCAACTTCCACTATCATGGAGCCGGGAGAGAGCTGCTGGTTGTAGCGCTCCCTCACCAGGGATACCGGACGCATAAGCGTTGGGTGCCTGGCGTTCACCGCATTTTGCAGGTAGAGAGCCACCGCCAGGTTCTGCCGCCAGTTGGGGTGCTCCAGGCCGCTCTCGTCGGTGCCCACCAGGAGCATTATCTGGCTTGCCACCACCCCGTCCTCCTCCGCCATGGTCTTGTATACCACGTCGTCACTGCCCAGGGCATCTCTGTGAATATCCAGCACTATCTTTATGCTGGGATAGTCCCTCAGGTACTGCTCTATGGCCTGGCCCGAACGGGTATAAGAGCCGGTGTAGCTGGGGTAGTCATAGATCCCCCGGTCGTGGATGACGTTCAATCCCGCCTCCTGGAATATCTCCGTCAGCTCGTCGCCGATGCGCACGATGTTGAACTCGGTGTCCTCGGTGCGGTTGGTGTCGCTGGGCTCATAGCGGTCCAGCCCCGCCTGGGTGTAAGCCTCGCTGGAGTGGGTGTGGATAATAAGTATCTGGGGCTCCCCTGGGCTGAGGCTTATCCCCGGCCCGTCGGCCACTATCTGGGGGGCGTCCACCCAGTATTGTGTGGCGTTGTTTATCGTCAGTCCCCCGTCTATGGTTGTCTCCATTATCTCTTGATTTTCACCGGGTTCAAGCTCCTCCCCGGCCTCCGCGGGGTACATCAGCTCCATCTCCGGCAGGCCGAGTTCTGTCTGCTGCATATCTTCTTCCCTCTCCTCCGTAGGCTGCGGCAGCTCAGTGAGGCTGAAACTGAGAGCCGAAGCCGCCGGGGCTCTCTTCAGATCCCCGGACACCACCACAACGTTTTTCATTTTCCTGTCCCCCAGGCTCTCCAACACTCTCTGACCTATCCGCTCACCCGCTCCGCTGACAGCCAGCATGTACATAACAATGGTTGCGCAGCCCAAAGCCGCCAGTTTTTTTGACACCTGCATCCATTCACCCGTCCTCTCGTAGGTTTATACATATAAAGGTATGAGCCTTGCAGGCGGGATATCATGAACTCTTGAAAAAAGCCGGCGCCCATGTTATCATGGGCAGGATCAAAAATGAAAGGAACCGACTATATATGAAGTTTCAGTACAGACCCAAGGGCGTGTGCTCCCAGCTTATGGATATAGAAGTGGAGGACGGACACATAGTGAATGTGGAGGTCATGGGCGGCTGCTCCGGCAATCTCCAGGGCATCTCCCGGCTGGTGAAGGGTATGAGCGTAGACGACGCCATAGAGCGGATGGACGGCATACGCTGCGGCATGAAGCGCAGCTCCTGCCCCGACCAGCTGGCCCAGGCCCTCAAGCAGATACGGGATGAGGCCCAGAGCTAAGGCCGCAGCCGC
>CASFJB010000188.1 GCA_949294945.1 uncultured Eubacteriales bacterium | reverse complement strand
CTTATCTGGATGAAAAAGCCCACCAGCCAGTAGCCGAAAACATCCAGCACCGCCAGCAGCAACCCGAAGGCGCAAACGCAGAATTGCGAGAGGACTATGCTTTTGTCCCTGCTCCAGTTCATAACACCGCTCCCTTCCTTTTTGTATCTGGAGCATAGCACGGAAGATATCGCTTGTCAAGAATTATTTATCGAAAAACGATAAATAATTCTTAATAAACATTAAGTACCTCTGTCTCTCAGCTTCCCGGCTGCTGCAGACTGATTATTTCAGCTTGCCTGAGTTTAAAGAACATGCTATACTTTTAAAAATATTTCATTTTTAAGCATATTTTCTTTTTTTCCGGGCGGGAGGCCGGCCGGAGATGGAGAAAGGGGAGCGGTTTATGGAGAAAAGACTGCGGGGATGCGGCAGGAACAAATTCCGTATCTTTATTGTGCTTTTCTTTGCGGGCATG
Organism: uncultured Eubacteriales bacterium; assembly: GCA_949294945.1. Classification (GTDB taxonomy): domain Bacteria; phylum Bacillota; class Clostridia; order Oscillospirales; family Oscillospiraceae; genus Limivicinus. The sequence goes on along the minus strand of CASFJB010000188.1, from coordinate 3,084 downwards.
TTCATTATGGGTTTTGTTCTCTCCGGGAACTACGGGCCCCAATATGACGAACCCAGCGAGATAAAGATACTGCAGATGAACATAATGGAGGTGGCAGAGCGCCTCCTCTCCCCGGATTCGGAGCTGGTGTACAAGCTTTCCAACTTGGGCATCCACAAAATCAGCCTGGATCCCGACCGGGACCACGGCATAGCGGCATATTATCCTTTCGGCTTGCGGCTGCTTATGCAGGACGTGCTCAGCGGCAGCTACGAATTTTCCCAGATCTCCCTGCTTTTCCATTGCTACACCTTTGTGCTCTGCTTTGGGGGAGTGCTTGCCCTGTACTTTCTCATTATGGAAATATCCGGGAGCCGGCTGGCAGCTTTCCTGTCGGCCCTTATATTCTTTCTGAGTCCCCGTTTCTTTGCGGAGATGCACTACAACAACAAGGACGTGGTGCTGCTGTGTCTGCTTATCGGCAGCTGGCTTTTCGGCATCAGGGCGATGAAGCGCCGGCGCATCCCTGATGTGCTGTTTTTTTCTCTCCTCAGCGCCGTTGCAGCAAACACCAAGATAATCGGCCTGTATTTCTTTGCCCTGACAGGGCTCACATATATCCTGTACATATCCCTGCACCGGCAGTGGAACCGGCGCAGCATAGCCATGGCCTGCCTGGCCATAGCGGCCTTTTTCGTCCTGTACTATCTGCTCACCCCTGCCATGTGGGCCGAGCCCACCGACTTCATCCGTCATTGCCTCAACAACACCTTCAGTTTCTCCCGCTGGAGCGGATGCGTACTTTTTGACGGGCATATCTACCAGGTGCCTGCCCAGTCCCTGCCCCGGAGCTATGTGCCCAAGCTCATCTGCCTCACCACTCCGGTATTTGTCCTGCTCCTCGCCGCCGCAGGCGCTCTTATGCTGGCGGCCGGTCTGATCTCGGCCCTGGGCAGGCGGGGGCACGGGCTGAGCGACCGGCTGCTCTTCAGCCTCATGCTTTGTCTTTGCAGCTTTGTCCCCGTAGTCCTGGCGGCAGTCAATCCCCCGGTGATCTACAACGGCTGGAGACATTTCTACTTTGCCTATGCAGGGGTGCTGGTGCTGGCAGCATATCCCCTGGCTTTCCTGCCGGGCAAATGCAGAAAAGGCGCCTGGATGCTCACCCTCCTCTGTCTGCTGTTCTTGTTCGGGCAGAACATTGCCAACCATCCGAATCAGCAGACCTACTACAATTTCCTCGCCGGAAGCGATGTGGAAAGCAAATACGAATTGGATTATTGGAACGTGTCCACCCGGGAAGGGCTCAAGCTCGTGGGGGAACTTGACGACGGCGATATCGTGGTCAGCTCCTATCTCAGCAGCGACATGGGCCTTCAGTGGGGCTTGCTGACTCTTGACGACGAGCTGCGCTCACGGATTAGAATTGCAGGCCCTCAGGAGCTGGAGCAGGTCGATTATGTGATAGAGAACACCACATATCAGCTCTATTCCCCGGCCTCGGGCACTCCCCCCGGCTTTAAGTATCTCACCAGCATTTATGCTTACGGCAATCCCATCGTCAACATCTATGTCCCTGCGCAATAGCGTCAAAAGGCCGGGTCTCGGAAACAATCCGAGGCCCGGCCTTTTAAAACCGCAATTTTTCAAGCTTTTTTCTTATGCAGGCAGGTAAGTCAGGGGGTCCACGCTCTGGCCGTCCACATAGATGGCAAAGTGCAGGTGAGTGCCCTGGCCGATCTCACACAGGGCGGTGGTTCCCACGGAGCCGATAACGCTGCCGCTGTCCACCCACTGACCCACGCTTACCGCCGGGGTGTCCGCCAGGTTGGCATATACGCTGCTGCTGCCGTCCCCATGGTCAACGGTCACCACGGTGCCGTAGAGGTCGTCGGTCTCAACGGCGGACACGGTGCCGGAATGGGAGGCGGTGACTGTGGTGCCCAGAGCGGCGCTGATGTCAATACCCTCATGGGTGCGCCAATCCCGCATGGTCACGTCGTAGGCCAGGGAGTCCATCTGGTGCTTGCGCTCCAGCTCCCCCTGGACGGGCCAGATATAGGCCGGGGCCATGACCTCCATCACGTCCCCCTCATGCCAGACCTGGGTCATGTCCTCGGTCATGGTGTCGGCAGCATCCTCCTGCTGCTGAGGCAGGGCGGCAGTATTCTGCTGGGTCTGGGCCTCCGTCCCGGCGGCGTCGGAAGTCTCCGGCTCTTCCTCAGTCTGGGGCGGCACGATGATGGTCTCCACCCTCTTGTTATCCAGACTGATGTCATTGGTCTTGTTCAGGTCATCCATAGTCTCATTCCCGGCGGCCATCATCCAGGCCGACACGCCGATCACTGCGGCGCACAGGAAAAGGACTATGTAGAAGCCCTTTCCGGTAAAAAATCCCTCCAGCCTCTTGCCGGAGCTGTTGCTGCTCATAGTTCAAAACCTCCGTAAAGTATTGGTTTACGAGGCTATTTTGGCCGGTGAGCAGGAATATTATACATGGCTTTCCAAAAAAACAGCGGCGGGAGTTTTCCCGCCGCAGCTTGTCAAAAAAGTCCTCACAGACTTTTTTGACAAGCTGCTCCCGCCAAGCATTTTGCCAAAGGCAAAATGCTGCTTCGCCCGAAAAGCCTTGATTTTCAAGACTTTTCTGTGGCGGGTTATTGAAATGTGAGGCGGGTCTTGCCCCCCTCGCGCTCCCCCGCTGCTCTATTGTTTTTCATTGATTTTGTTATTTTCGACAGTCTGCGGCGGGAAAAATCCCGCCGCCCTGTTATCGTCATGTTCTTTTATTTACTTCAGCTTCTCCATCAGTTCCGGCAGCAGCGCCTCAAACTCCACCCCGTACCAGGGTGCGTCGGGCTGGGCGGAGGTGTGCTCTATGCAGCGGGAGACGAAGTCCGCGGCGATGACGCCGGCCTCTCTAAGCCCCAGGCCCCGCATCAGGCCGCCCACCACGGCGGAGCTGAAGATGTCCCCGGTGCCGTGATAGCTCACCGGCAGCAGGGTGTGGCTGTAGCTGAGGGTCCTGCCGCTGCCGTCCATGGCGATGAAGCCGGTCTTGCCCTCTCCCCCGCCATAGCCGGTTATCATGGCGGACTTGCAGCC
>CASFJB010000187.1 GCA_949294945.1 uncultured Eubacteriales bacterium | reverse complement strand
GGGCAGTCGGAATAGCACAGGGGGAAGGTCTCCGCCAGCTTGCCGCTGGGGGAGATTTTGCCGGAAACCAGGTCGGCTATGGCGCCGCCTCCCGCCTGGCCTCCCAGATAGGCCATGAGTATGGCCTTGACCATGCCGGTCCAGGGCAGCTCCACCGGTGCTCCGGCGGAGAGCACCACCACTATCTTATGTCCGGCACTGTACAGGGCCTCCAGCAGTTCCAGCTGGTTGTCCGCCAGACGCATATGGCTGCGGTCCCGGCCCTCGGTCTCCCGGCTCTCGTCCAGACCCAGAAACAGCAGACAGACCTCCGCCTGCTCCGCCAGGTCCAGGGCCTGCCCCTTCAGCTTATCGTCCCGGCCTCCGCCCCGGCGGAAGCCCTGGGCATAGCCCACTATGTCCAGCCCGCTGTCCTTCAGGGCGTCCAGAGCGCAGTCCACCCGGGTGGGGTTTATCAGAGAGCTGCCTGCCCCCTGATACCGGGGCAGGGCGGCAAAGTCCCCGATGACGGCCACGGCCTGCCCTTTCTTCAGGGGCAGGATGCGGCCCTCGTTTTTCAGCAGCACGGCGCAGCGGGCTGCCGCTTCCCGGGCAGTCTGGTGGTGAAGGGAATAGTTGAAGCGCTTGCCCTTGCCCAGAGCGGGGCGGGCGGCAAAGAGCAGCTCCAGGTACCTGTCCACCGCCTCGTCCAGAAGGCTTTCCTCCAGCTGGCCGCTCCTTACCGCCTGTACTATCTGGGCGTCGGTAAGGCCGCCGGAGGCGGGCATCTCCAGGCTGCATCCGGCCTTTATTGCGGCCACCCTGTCGTTGTTGCCGCCCCAGTCGGTGACCACCATGCCCTCATAGCCCCACTCCTTGCGCAGGATGTCCCGGAGCAGGTGCATATTCTCGTTGGCATAGACGCCGTTGACCTTGTTGTAGGATGTCATAAGGCAGCCGGGCCTGCCCTCGGTGACGGCATAGCGGAAGCCCTCCAGGTAGATCTCCCTCAGGGCCCGCTCATCCACCACCTCGTCCATGCCCATGCGCCCGGTCTCCTGGCTGTTTACCGCATAGTGCTTCACGCAGGCGGAGACGCCCTGGGACTGTATGCCCCGGACCATGGCCGCCGCCAGCTTCCCCGCCAGGTAGGGGTCCTCGGAGAAGTATTCAAAGTTACGGCCGCAGAGGGGGTCCCGCTTTATGTTCAGGCCCGGGCCCAGCACCACGCTCACGTCCTCCCCGGCGGCCTCCTTGCCTATGCACCGGCCCACCTTGTCCAGCAGCTCCTCATCCCAGCTGCAGGCCAGAGCCGAAGCGGTGGGAAAGCAGGTGGCGGGGAGACTGCCGTTTAGTCCTAAGTGGTCGGCCTTATCCGCCTGCTTCCTCAGGCCGTGGGGGCCGTCGGTGAGCATCATGCCGGGTATGCCCAGGCGCTCTATGGCCTTGGTGTGCCAGAAGTCGGCACCGGAGCAGAGGGAGGCCTTTTCCTCCAGAGTCATTTGCTCTATCAGCTGTTTGAATTTCATTTTTCAGCCTCCTGTTCTCAGCAGGTACAGAGCCGCCAGGATCTGTACCACTGCTATTATGGGAAAGCCTATGACGAACTGCATGTGCTTCGTTTTATGGCGGAAGGCGTACATGCCCAGCCAGCCACCGGGGCCGCCTCCCAGCAGGGCCAGGAGGAAGAGCCGGAACTCCGGGATGCGCCGGCCTCCCTGCTTTGCCTTCAGCTTGTCCAGGCCCATGGCCAGCATACATATTAGGCTCATGAAACAGAGCCACATCAGATACAAGGCGGCGTATTTCATTTGTGTTTCTTACCTCCCGGTCTGGCATTTTTCTTGGGCTTGGCCTTGGCCCAGCCCTTTTTGCTCACCGGCTTTTTAACTTCCGCCGGAGCGGACTTCCGGGCGGGCTTTGCCGCCGGTTTGCCGGCCGGCCTGTCCGGCCGCACCAGGCACTCAGGGCCGTAGCCGATGAGGTCCTCCCGGCCGGCCTCCTTCAGGGCCTCTATGACAAGCTTGCGCTTGTCCGGCCGCTTCCATTGCAGGAGGGCCCGCTGCAGGGCTTTCTCATGGGGAGTTTTGGCCACATAGACCTTCTTCATGGTCATGGGGTCTATGCCGGTGTAGTACATACAGGTGGAGATGGTGCCGGGGGTGGGATAAAAGTCCTGCACCTGCTCCGGCTGGCGGCCCATGCGGTTGAGATACTCCGCCAGAGCCACCGCATCCTGGAGAGTGCTGCCGGGGTGGGAGCTCATGAGATAGGGCACCACATACTGCTCCTTGCTGTAGCGGTCGTTGAGGCGTCGGTATTGCTCCATGAACTTCTCGTAGACCCCTATATGGGGCTTGCCCATATAGTCCAGCACCGAGTCGATGCAGTGCTCCGGGGCCACCTTCAGCTGGCCGGAGATGTGGTATTTCACAAGCTCTTGGAAGAAGTCCTGGTTTTTGTCCTCCAGCATATAGTCGTAACGGATGCCGCTGCGGACAAAGACCTTTTTTATCCCGGGGATGGCCCGGAGCTTCCGCAGAAGGCTGAGATAGTCGCTGTGGTCGGCGTCCAGATTCCTGCATGGGGTGGGGGCAAGGCAGCGTTTGTCCGGGCACATGCCGTATTTCAGCTGCTTTTTGCAGGAGGGGTGGCGGAAGTTTGCCGAAGGCCCGCCCACGTCGTTTATATAGCCCTTGAAGTCCGGCAGTTTGGTCAGGGCCGTCACTTCCCTGATGACGCTCTCATGGCTGCGGGAGGTGACCATGCGGCCCTGGTGGAAGGCCAGGGCACAGAAGTTGCAGCCGCCGAAGCAGCCCCGGTTGTGGATGACGGAGAACTTCACTTCCTCTATGGCGGGCACGCCCCCCAGAGCCTCATACATGGGATGGTACTGCCGGGTGTAGGGCAGCTCCGCCACCCGGTCCAGCTCCTGGGTGGACAGGGGCATGGCCGGGGGATTGACTATGAGATAGCGCCGGTCGTGCTGCTGGATGATGGCCCTGCCCCGCACCGAGTCATGCTCTTCATATTCCACCCGGGTGGCATTGGCGTAGTCCTCCATGCTGCTGCTCACCGCCTCAAAGGAGGGAACGGTGACGCTGTCAAATTTGCACTCCGAGGGCTGGGAGGCCATGAAGGCGGTGCCCCGGATGTCGGTCATGGAGGAGAGAGGCTGCTTCTTTTTAAGCCGCTTGGCTATCTCTATGCTGGCGTATTCCCCCATGCCGTAGACCAGCAGGTCCGCTCCGGCGTCTACCAAGGCGCTGCGGCGCACCTTGTCATCCCAGTAGTCATAGTGGGCAAAGCGGCGGAGGGAGGCCTCCAGGCCGCCGATGATTATGGGGCTGTCCGGGAAGGCCTCCCGGGCCCGGTTGGCATAGACTATCACCGCCCGGTCCGGGCGCAGGCCCGCCTTCTTGCCGGGGGAGTAGAAGTCCTCGCTGCGCCGCTTCTTGGCGGCGGTGTAGTGGGCCACCATGGAGTCCAGATTCCCGGAGCATATCATCACCCCCAGGCGGGGGCGGCCCATGGCTTTGAAGGCCTCGGCGCTGCAGGCGGGGGCGGCCCATGGCTTTGAAGGCCTCGGCGCTGTGCCAGTCCGGCTGTGCCAGGATCGCCACACGGAAGCCCTCCGCCTCCAGCACCCGGGCAATCACCGTGGGGCCGAAGCTGGGATGGTCCACATAGGCGTCCCCGGTGACTATAAGAAAATCGTACCACCACCAGCCCCGGCTCTCCATGTCCTCCTTGGACACGGGGAGAAAGGCCAGGGTATCAAAACTGTCGTATTCTTTCATTATTCCAATTCTCCGTAATACCAGCCGGAGACACCGTTGTGCTTTACAAAGTAGCCCCGGGAGCAGGTCTCCACCACACGGACGGTGTCCCCAGCTTTAAGGGGCAGTACATAGTCGGTGCAGTCGTTGCAGCCGGTGATCTCCTCATCGGTAAAGAGGTATTTTGTCAGAATGTCCATCTCATAGCCGGTGCGCACATGGCGGCAGCGGGAGAACTCCTTG
>CASFJB010000186.1 GCA_949294945.1 uncultured Eubacteriales bacterium | reverse complement strand
GGTATGTTCTTGGTGAGGGTGTTGTCGTGGCGGACCTTCTTCCATCCGGACACCAGGTCGTAGCCGTCCTCCCCCGGGTAATACTCCTCAAACTGGGAAAAGAGCAGCTCCGTGCCCATGGCGTTGGTGGCTCTCACCGTCCTGCCGGGGCTGCCGGAGAGGGCCTCGTTATACTGGGCCTCTATGCCCTCCAGGCCGTAGTTGTCAGTGCCCACAAAGCCTATGAGATGGCAGGCCAGGGAGGAGTTTGGATAATACCTCTTGGTATCCGTCTCCAGGCGCACGCCCCTGAGACCGTTCTCCGTCTTGAAGGCCCTCACCTCGTCGGCCTTGTCCTGCTCCAGCTTCCGGGCCACGGTGACATACCAGCTGCCCTTCTGCCCGGACTTCTCATATATCTCATCGTAGCTTATATCCAGTATCTCCGACAGGCCTCGGGCGATGAGCTCCCGGTCCTCCCCGTACATCTCTATCTCCGCGGGGCTGAGGTACACATTGTCCACCGAGGCGCTTACCGCCAGGGTGTTCATATTGGTGTCGTATATGACTCCCCGCATGGCGGAGCTGGGCACTGAGCGCAGCTGCTGCTCAATGGCCATGCTCTCGTACTTCTCATGGTCTATTATCTGGAGCTGGTACAAGCGCCCCAGTAATACAACAAATGCCCCTATACCGCAGACTGCCATAAGAAACAGGGTGCGGCGGAGCATCTGCCTGCTGGGCCCGGGCCTTAGCTGCCCGGGCTGAGTCTTTGCCGGCATGGCATCGCCCCCTTGACGGAATATATTTTAAATATATTCGGCCTCCGGCGGCTCATGACTCTTATCCCAAATCAATATAAAATATCTGGCTGGGTTTCAATGTCTGCATTCCCAGTTCTTCTTTGGCATAGCGCTCCAGCTCCTCCAGGCTCAGGCTGGACTCATACTCCGCCTGGAGGATGCGGTTGTCGTTTTTAAGTTCCCCCAGCTCCTGCTCCAGGGCAGTCAGCTCCTCGTTCAGCTCCGCAAGCTTTATGGAACCCAGCAGGGCCCCCACCAGTAGCAGCAGGGAAAAGCCGGCGCAGATCACTCTGAACAATATGCAGCTCAATCCCCTTTTCATGCTATACCCTTTCAGCCACCCGGAGCTTTGCGCTGCGGGAGCGGGGATTAAGTTCCAGCTCCCCGGCGCTGGGAAGGATGGGCTTTCTTGAGACGCTCTTAAGGGTCTGCACAAAGCCGCAGGTGCATATGGGCGCCTCTCTGGGGCAGGTGCAGCCGTTTTCTCTGGCAGCTATCCCCGCCTTGACTATCCTGTCCTCCAGGGAGTGGAAGCTTATGACGCAGAGCCTTCCGCCCTTGTCCAGCTTGTCCGGAGCGGTCTCCATCATGGCGGCTATGGCCCCCAGCTCGTCGTTCACCGCTATGCGTATGGCCTGGAAGCTGCGCTTTGCCGGGTGCTGCTTCTCCCGGAGAGCCGCGGCAGGCATGGCCCCCTTGATTATATCCACCAGCTCCAGGGTGGTCTCTATAGCTTTTCTCTCCCGGCGCTCGACTATGGCCCGGCTGATGCGCCGGGCGTAGCGCTCCTCACCGTAGTCCCAGAGGATACGGTTGAGGCGGTTTTCATCCCACCGGTTCACCACCTCATAGGCGCTGAGGCTCTCGCCCCCGTCCATGCGCATGTCCAGAGGGGCGTCGGCCATATAAGAAAAGCCCCGCTGCACTTCGTCCAGCTGGGGCGATGACACGCCCAGGTCAAAGAGCATGCCGTCCACGCCCTGAATACCCAGGTCATCCAATATGGCGGCGGCATCGGAAAAGTTCCCGTGGACCAGGTTCACCCTGTCTCCAAAGGGAGCAAGGCGCTTTCCGGCCCTCTCTATGGCCGTTTCATCCCTGTCTATCCCTATCAGACGGCCGGTGGTGAGCCGGGAGGCGATCTCATAGGAGTGTCCCCCCAGGCCCAAAGTGCCGTCCAGATATATGCCCTCCGGCTTTATTTTCAGATTCTCTATGCACTCATTGAGCAGCACGGAGAAATGCTTGGCTTCATAGCTCAAAATTCCAGTTCCTCCATAACGGCGGCAATGTTCTCCGGCGTGGTCTCCATCCGGAAGATCTCGCTCCAGCTGTCGCTGTCCCAGAGCTCGGCATGGTTGTTGCAGCCCACTACCGTCACCGCTTTTGTCAGCCCCGCATAGTCACGCAGGTTCTGAGGTATCAAGGCCCGGCCCTGGCTGTCCAGCTCGCAGCGGGCGGCATGGGCAAAGAGGGGCCTCATCTTCCTCTGCTTCACATAGGGCATGGCGTTGACCTTCTCGGAGAAGAGCTGCCAGTTCTCGCTGCTGTAGGCACAGAGGCAGCGGTCCATGGACAAAGTGATATAAAAAACCTCCCCCAGCTCGTCCCGGAGCTTTGCGGGGATGAACAGCCTGCCCTTGCTGTCAAGGGAATGCTGGTATTCACCTGTCATGCACTTCGCCTCCTCTTCGTGGGTTTTTGCTCCATTTACCCCCACTTTCAACCACTTCGCACTACCATTATAGGGAAAGCATATAGAAAAATCAAGTGAAACTTTTTGTTAAATTTTGACTTTTTCTTGCGTCTTTTCTTCCAAAATGTGCAAAAAAACGCCGGACACAAGATAGTGTCCGGCAAAGGATATATTAATCAATATGTAGTTCCCGGCGCTTTCTTGGGGCTTATTCGTCGCTCCTGCGCTGCTCTATGATGACCTTGCCGCTGAAGGCTCTGGGGCTCTCCTGGGTCTGAGTCTGGCTCTGGGGCTGGGCCGGAGCCTGGGGCTGAGCCTGAGGCTGGGGAGCGGCCTTCTCCTTTATTCCGCCCAGGCTCCTGAAGGAAGTCTGAGCCATCTGCACAGTGCTCAGGGCGCTGTTGAGATTTTCCACAGTCTGGCGGATTATATCGTCCACATACTGGCTGGCCACCCGGCGCAGCTCCTTGCTCTTGGCCTCGGCTGAGGAGAGCATCTCGCTGCTTCTGGCCTTTGCCACACGGACTATCTCCTGCTCCTCGATCATGGCTCTGGCCTGTTCTTCGGCGTTTTTCCGCAGGGACTCCGCCTCCCGCTTGGCATTGCCTATAAACTCGTCCCTTGCGGCCACCAGGCGCTGGGCCTCGGCCACGGAGCTGGGCAGGCTGGCCTTGATATCATTTATAAGCGCAACGGCTTTTTCCCGCTCGATTATGCACTTGTCGTTGCCCAGGGGCACGCTCCAGGCGTCCGTCACCATAGCGTACAGCATATCCAGAAGTTCCAGAACGTCTCTGTTGCCATCCATTTAGTGCATCCTCCATTGCTTGGCTTTCTCTCTTATATCCTCAATTATCTCGTCAGGCACAAAGCCTTCCAGATCCGCATCGTAGCGGGCCATCTCCCGCACCACGGAAGAACTGAGGAAGGTATATTTCCCGCTGGAGGTGAGGAACATTGTCTCCATCTCCGGGATTGATTTTATGATTAATCAGCGCCATCTGAAACTCATACTCAAAGTCCGATGCGGCCCGCAGCCCCTTTACCACCACGGCACCGGGGAACTGCTTGGCGTATTCCGCCAGAAGGCCGGCAGAGCTGTCTACAGTCACATTGGGATACTTATATACCGCCCTTTGGACCATATCTATACGCTCTTCCACGCTGAACATGGGAGAGGTTTTATTTGAATTGTACATGACACACACAATGACCTTGTCAAAGATGCGGCTGGTACGGCGGATTATATTCAGATGACCAAGGGTTATGGGGTCGAAGCTCCCCGGGCAGATAGCAATAGACATCAGTTCGTCTCCTTGAGATACAGAGTGAGCTTGACCCGGCCGTAGTTATATTCCTTGCGCTTCCTGTAGGGTGGGCGCATCTCCGGGAGAGTATTTTCTCTGCGTGATTCGCAGACTATTATACCACCATCCGACAATATGTCAACGGAATTGATGGTTTCCAGCACGCTTTGGTAAAGCTGGGAATCATAGGGCGGGTCAACGAAAATCAAATCGAAGCTGCCGCAGCTTCTCAGGAAACTGATGGCGTCCTGCTGCAGAACCGTGGCGCTAAAGCCGCAGTTTTTCAGATTCTCCCGGACTATCTTCACCGCCTCCCGGCTCTCGTCGGTGAACACCACGCTCCCGGCGCCCCGGCTCAGGCACTCTATGCCCAGCTGGCCGGTACCGGCAAAGAGATCCAGCACCCGGCGTCCCTCTATGTCAAACTGTATTATATTGAACAGAGACTCCTTCACATTGTCCGTTGTGGGGCGGATGTCATAATTTTCCGGGGTCTTAAGTTTCCTGCCCCGGGCAAGACCGCTTATCACTCTCATTTGTCTGTCTCCTCCCCGCTGTGAAAATAGTCGTACACCGCCTGGGCGGTATTCCTGGGCACTACCAGCTTCAGCTGCTCCAGGTTTGCCTCCCTTATGGCTTTCACGGATTTAAAATACTTTATTAGCTCGCTGCGCCGCTTCTCCCCCACGCCGGGTATCTTGTCCAGGGTGGAGCCGTAGCTCTCATTTCTCAGCGAACGCTGGTACTCTATGGCAAAGCGGTGGGTCTCCTCCTGGATGCTTCCTATAAGGGCAAACACCGCCTGGTTCTGGCTTATGCCTATCTCCTGGCCCTCCGGGCTTATGAGGGCCCGGGTGCGGTGCCGGTCGTCCTTTACCATGCCGAAGGTGGGGACAAAGAGGCCCAAATCCCGCTGGGCCTGCACCGCCACGGCGGCATGGGTATCCCCGCCGTCTATAAGCAGCAGCTCCGGCAGAGGGGCAAAGTGCTCGTCCCCGTCCACATAGTGCCTGAATCTCCGGTACACTGCCTGGTACATGCTGGCATAGTCATCCTGCATTTCCAGGTCCCGTATACGAAATTTCCTGTAAGCCTTCTTCAAAGGCTTGCCGTCCACGTGTACCGTCATGGCCGCCACGATGCCTGTGGAGCCCAGGTTGGAGATATCGAAGGCCTCTATCCGCTCCGGGAAATTGTCCAGCTCCAGGGTCCTTTGCAGCCACTCCAGAGTCTTGGAGCGGCGCTGGGCGGCGGTGGTCCGCCGCTGTATCTCCTCCCGGGCGTTGAGGGCGGCGCTCTCTATAAGGCGCATCCGCTCCCCCCGCTGAGGCGTTTCTATATATATCCTCCGGCCGGAGCACTGGCTCAGCAGCTCCTCCAGCTCCTCCCTGTCCTCTATCTTGCAGGGCAGCAGGATGGATTTTGGCCAGCCCCCCCTGTGGGCGGTATAATACTGGCGCACCAGGTCGGAGACAGCCTCTCCGTCCTCTTCCAGAGGTTCGTCCATCATCTCC
>CASFJB010000185.1 GCA_949294945.1 uncultured Eubacteriales bacterium | reverse complement strand
CTTCATTCCGCTCATATCCATTTCTTTCTGCTCTTTCTCCTCATCATTCAGCTTCAACGCCGTCAGCAGTTCATCCAGCCTCTTTTTTACAGTTGGAAAAGACATTTTCAAATCTGCCTGCACTTCCTTTAAGTTTCCCCTACATTTCAGAAAAGAGATAAGCAGTGTATATTGCTCAGAGCTAAGGCGGTCAAATTGGCTCATCCCAAAGTCGTTCTTTAATTCCAATCCGCAACAGGTACAAGATAACGCGGAAATCGTCAGCGGTCCCTCGCATATGGGACATTTTGAAATCATCCTGGACACATCCTTCACCTCTGGTCTGAGCATATCATTAGTTTGACTATTTGTCAATATAGATTTAATTTTATTAAATACTATTTTTAATTCTTCTCCACAAAATATAAAAGCAAGCGATACCCGGTTTTAAACCGAGTATCGCTTTAAAATTATCTGATGCTTTATTAAGTCACACCTTGAAGTTGACGGAGGTAGCGCCCTGGCTCTCGTGCTGGAACTGGTAGTCCTTGCCGGGGAGAATGGCGTTGAGGACGATGCCCACCACGGAGGCCACGGCCAGGCCGGAGAGGCTGACGGAGCCGATGTGTACGGCGCCCTCGGAGCTGGTGGCTATGCCCAGGCCCAGCACCAGGATAAGGGCGCCGATGACCACGTTGCGGGTATTGGTGAAGTCCACCTGGTTCTCCACCACGTTGCGCACGCCCACGGCGGAGATCATGCCGTAGAGCACCAGGGACACGCCGCCGATGGTTGCGGCGGGCATTGCGGTGACCAGAGCGGCGAACTTGGGGCAGAAGCTGAGGATGATGGCAAACAGGGCGGCCAGGCGGATGACCTTGGGGTCGTAGACCTTGGACAGGGCCAGCACGCCGGTGTTCTCGCCGTAGGTGGTGTTGGCGGGAGCGCCGAAGAGGGAGGCCATGGTGGTGGCCAGGCCGTCCCCCATGAGGGTGCGGTGCAGGCCGGGATTTACCAGGAAGTTCTTTTCCACCGTGGAGGAGATGGCGCAGATGTCGCCGATGTGCTCCATCATGGTGGCTATTGCCAGAGGCACGATGGTGATGCAGGCGGTTATCAGCTTGCCGGTGTCGGCGCCGTTCATGAACAGGCCAAAGACGGTGGCGTCCTTGTGGATGGGGATGCCTATCCAGTCGGCCTGGGCCACGGTCTGGGCCACGGTGGCCCGGGAGGCCGGGTCGACTATCATGCTCACCAGGTAGGAGGCAACCACGCCCACCAGGATGGGGATGATCTTTATCATGCCCTTGCCCCACATGTTGCAGATGATGACCACCAGGATGGCCACGATGGACACCAGGGGGTTGGCGCTGCAATTATCTATGGCAGAGGAGGACAGGATAAGGCCGATGGCGATGATTATGGGGCCGGTGACGATGGGGGGGAAGAAGCGCATCACGCGGTTCACGCCCACGCCCTTTATTATGGCGGCCAGGATAACGTACATCAATCCGGACACCGCCACTGCAAAGCAGGCGTAGGGCAGCAGCTCCGCCTCGCCGTTGGGGGCGATGGCGCTGTAGCCTGCCAGGTAGGCGAAGGAGGAGCCCAGGAAGGCGGGCACCATGCGCTTGGTGAGCAGGTGGAACAGCAGCGTGCCCAGGCCCGCAAACAGCAAGGTGGTGGCTACGTCCAAGCCGGTGAGGGCGGGCACCAGCACGGTGGCGCCGAACATGGCGAACATGTGCTGAAGGCCCAGGATGAGCATCTTGGATGTGCCCAGAGTGCGGGCGTCATAGATGGGACCTTCATTAACAGTCTTTTCTTTTCCCATTTTTCGTACCTCTCTTTTTATTTAGTTTTCTCTCCCGAGGCCGGGGCGGTCCTCACAGCGGGGGTGGAAAATGGCCGCAAAAAATGCCTTGCCCTATCCGGCAAGACAAGAATACTGCGGCCGGGACTTTCCCGAAGCCTTCCCCTATGAGCGATTTTGCCGGTCTCTGTGTACCTTAGTTCAACGGGATGGAAACCCGCGGGCTTTTCTCCCACTGGACCAAATCTTCTTTTCCTGAGGATTATACTCAAAGCCGTAGTTTTTTTCAAGGGCTTTTTTCAGTTTCGGCTGTTTTGCCAATTTGCAAGAATCACCACGGCCGTTTTTGTCGCCGCTGCACAAAGGCCTCTGTGGCAGGATTTCCCATAAATGGCGCAAAAGGCCCCCGGCTTTGCCGGGGGCCAAGTCCTTTTAAATTACCACTCCAGGTTCTTCTCGGTCTCCTTGGAGAAAACGTGGGCCACATTGCCGTTGAAGCTGAAGCTGACGGAGTCGCCTATGCTGTAGCTGCCCTTCATGTCGATGGTGGGGACGATGATGATAACGTCCCTGCCCTCGGCGGACAGATGCAGGTGCACGGAGGAGCCCATCATCTCGGACACGTCCACCTTTGCGGGCACACCGCCCTCCACCAGATTGGTGTGCTCGGGACGGACGCCCAGGATGACCTCCTGGGGCTGGACATCCTTGGCCAGGAGCCGCTCCTGCTTGTCCTGGCTCAGCTCCACCTTCACGTTAGCCAGCTGCACATAGTACTTGCCGTTCTCCTTCAGCAGCTTTGCATCGAAGAAGTTCATCTGGGGGGTGCCTATGAAGCCGGCCACAAAGAGGTTCCGGGGATTGTTGAACACTTCCTGGGGAGTGCCTATCTGCTGGATATAGCCGTCACGCATGATGACGATGCGGTCACCCAGGGTCATGGCCTCGGTCTGGTCATGGGTGACATATATAAAGGTTGTATTGATACGTTCCCGCAGCTTGATTATCTCGGCGCGCATCTGGTTACGCAGCTTTGCGTCCAGGTTGGACAGAGGCTCGTCCATAAGAAAGACGGCAGGGTCGCGGACTATTGCCCGGCCGATGGCCACACGCTGGCGCTGGCCGCCGGACAGGGCCTTAGGCTTGCGGTCCAGATACTGGGTGATATCCAGGATCTCGGCAGCCTCACGGACCTTCTGGTCGATAACGTCCTTGCGCTCCTTGCGCAGCTTCAGAGAGAAGGCCATGTTCTCATACACGGTCATGTGGGGATACAGGGCGTAGTTCTGGAACACCATGGCGATATCCCTGTCCTTGGGGGCCACGTCGTTCATCAGCTTGCCGTCGATATACAGCTCGCCATCGGTGATCTCCTCCAGGCCGGCCACCATGCGCAGGGTGGTGGATTTGCCGCAGCCGGAGGGTCCTACCAGGACGATGAACTCCTTGTCCGCTATCTCCAGGTTGAACTCCTGCACGGCCACAACGCCCTGCTCGGTGATCTGGAGATTGACCTTCTTCTCTTCCGGCTCGTCATTGCCTTTTTTCTTTTTCTTCTTGCTCTCGCCGCTGACGAACGGATAGATCTTCTTTACGTTTTTCAGTACTACAGTTGCCATTTTTCTCGACTCTGAACACCGGGCCTCCGCCGCTGGCATCCTCGCAGGGGCACAGCCACCCGCATTACGACAGGTCTCCACACTGCCGCACCCTGAGCCTCAGGGAAGTTTACTGTTCCTCCTTATTAAAGCTGTATCCGACTTGGTAATGGAGAGCCGGACACGCAGTCAGATTATGGGTATGCACATACCCTTTTATCAGTTTATCCTATCCATGCAGTTTTTTCAAGAAAAGTCTC
>CASFJB010000184.1 GCA_949294945.1 uncultured Eubacteriales bacterium | reverse complement strand
CCCCGTATGTCCGTTATGATAAGCGCCATTGGCGTGAGCTTCCTTATCCAGAACTTTGCTACATATTATACCGGCGGTCTGCCCCAGAGCTATCCCAGGCTGCCTTTCCTCAGCGAGTCCGTGATTATCTACGGCACCAGCACCAAGTGGGTCACCATTGTTACCCCCTTCCTTGTGCTTGCTCTGGTGGTGCTGCTCCAGATACTTATCAACAAGACCAAGATCGGCCTTGCCATGCGGGCTGCGGCCAAGGACTTCGAGACCTGCCAGCTCATGGGCATCAAGATCAATTCGGTCATCAGCTTCACCTTCGTGATAGGCAGCGTCCTGGCAGCCATCGGCAGCCTGCTGTACTTTACCAACTATACCCAGATCGTTCCGCTGTCCGGCTCCATGCCCGGATTGAAGGCTTTCGTGGCCGCAGTGTTCGGCGGCATCGGCTCCATCCCCGGGGCGGTCATCGGCGCGTTCATCATAGGCATCTGCGAGAACATTATCAAGGGAACCAGCTTCACCGTTTTCTCCGACGCCTTCACATTTGCCCTGCTCATCATCATCCTGGTGCTCAAGCCCACAGGACTGTTTGGTGAAAAGGTCACCGACAAGGTCTGAGGAGGTGCTCTTATGTCTGCTGTAACACTTGAAAAGAAAAGCAAAAAGGGCTCCGCGCTGGCCTTCTTGGGCGTTCTGGCTATTCTGGTCCTGGTGATAGTGCTGGAAAACACTCTGGACCCCAACAAGAATATCATCGTCTTTACCGCCCTCAAGAAGGGTGCGGTCTATGCCCTGGTGGCGGCCAGCATGAACTACCGCCCTCAAGAAGGGTGCGGTCTATGCCCTGGTGGCGGCCAGCATGAACCTGCTCAACGGCTTTACCGGACTGTTTTCTCTGGGCCAGGCGGGATTCATGCTCCTGGGCGGATATACCTTCGCAATACTGACTATTCCTGTAGCCCAGCGCGACAGCGTATACTACATATTTGACGGTTCAGCCATCAACTTTTCCATCACCGAGGCCATGCAGAACCTGATGGGCGGCGGCGGTGTGGGCGGCGCCATCGGCTTTGTAATAGGCGCCGTGATCGCCCTCATCTGTGCGGGGCTTGTCGCCGCCTTATTTGCCTGGCTCATCGGCTTGCCGGTGCTGAAGCTCAAAAGCGACTACCTTGCCATTGCCACTCTGGGCTTTGCGGAGATAATCCGCGCCATCTTCCAGTGGGAGTCTCTGGGCAAGGTGACCAACGGCGCCAATGCCCTGAAGAATTTCCCCACCCTTGCCAGCTTCAACATCACCAATGCGGATGGGCAGATAGTGCTGAGGCTCAGCACCTTTGTGGCCTTTGCCGTCTCGGGCATATGTATCTGGCTCATTGTCCTGCTTATTAATTCCAGCTATGGCCGGGCCTTTAAGGCCATCCGTGAGGACGAGGTGGCTGCCGAGGCCATGGGCATAAACCTGGCCAAGCACAAACGCATGAGCTTCATTATCAGCTCTTTCTTTGCCGGCGTGGGCGGCGCCCTGCTGGCCATGTTCATGAACCAGGTGCAGGCCAAGACCTTTACCTCCACCATGACCTATGAGATCCTTCTTATAGTGGTTCTGGGCGGTATCGGCTCCATCTCCGGCAGCACCATCGCGGCCTTCCTTTATATGGCCTGCAGCGAGTGGTGGCTGCGCTTCCTGGATGTGCCCACCAGCTTCAAGACTGCCGGCGGCTACTGGGCCTTTGTAATTATCCTCGCCCTTGCTGCTGTAGGCATCACCGTCCTGCTGGTGCTCCGCCGCCGCAAGTCCGGTGCCCGGAAGTTCGGTGAGATGTGGAGCGCCTATATCCTGGGCGTGGTGATATTGGGCTACGATATCTATTATTACGCCTCCGCCACCGCGAAGGTGCCCTTCCTGAACAGCGGCTTCCGTATGGTGGTGTTCAGCGTGATCATCATGGTGGTCGTGCTCTTCTTCCGCAAGGGCCTGTTTGGCGACAAGGAGCTCTCGGATGTATTCAGGAGCTTAGGGCGCATGAAGAAAACGGCCCCTGCACAGTCTGAAGGAGGTGCCGCAAAATGAGTGAAAACATACTTCGCCTGGACAATATAACCATGCAGTTCGGCGGCGTTATTGCCGTGAACGATCTGTCCCTGGAAGTCAACAAAGGGGAGATAGTGGCCCTTATCGGCCCCAACGGCGCAGGAAAGACCACAGCCTTCAACTGCGTCACCGGTGTTTATCAGCCCACCAACGGCCGCATTGAGTTCATGGGGAATACAATAGTGCGCAACCACCCAACGGGTAAAATGGTCAAGGAATACCTGGGCAGCCACGGCAGCCTGTTCACCGCCAGGTATGACGGCATGGACGACCCGGATGTTCTGAAGAAGATCGACAGGCTCCAGCAGCAGTGCACCGCCGAGATTGAGGAAGCGGAACAGCTCACCGTTGCGCAACTGGACAAGGTCCAGGAACAGGCAAAACGTGATGAGCTCTATGCAGCCTTTGAGAAAAAGAAAAAGGACATCGAGCTGCGGCTGCAGAAAGAAACTCAGGCTTTGAACGGGGAGCTGAAGGAGCGTGCTGCCGGGCGTATTGAATTGGCAAAGACCATGGACCCGGACGCCATGACCGACAAGGTATATGCCCCCACTCCGGACAGGATAACCTACATGGGCATTGCCCGTACCTTCCAGAATATCAGGCTATTCTCCGCTCTGCCGGTGCTGGACAATGTACTGATCGCAAAGCATATGAGAGCAAAGCAGAATGTATTTTCAGCCACTCTTCGCCTCAGCGCCCGGGAAGAGCGGCGCATGAGGGAGGAGGCCATGGAGCTGCTGGCCGAGCAGAAGCTGGACCATCTGAAAGATGAGATTGCCGGCTCTCTTCCCTATGGCATACAGCGGCGTCTGGAAATTGCCAGGGCCCTGGCCACCAATCCCAAACTGCTGCTGCTGGATGAGCCGGCAGCAGGCATGAACCCACAGGAGACCCAGGAGCTGGGCGAATACATAGTAGAGCTGAGAAAGAACCACGACCTGACCATACTTATGATAGAGCACCACATGGATCTGGTCATGCAGTTTTCCGACCGTATCTACGTTATCGACTTTGGCAAGCTTATCTCCTCCGGTACGCCTGAAATCGTCAAGTCGGACAAGAGAGTCATCGACGCATATCTGGGGGTAGTGGAATGAGCGACGTCATTTTAAGCATTAAAGATCTGAAGGTGAGCTACGGCGGCATAGAGGCCGTCAAGGGCATTTCCTTCGATGTAAAGCAGGGAGAGATAGTCACCCTGATAGGCGCAAACGGCGCCGGTAAAAGCTCCACCCTCCGGGCTATCGCCGGCCTGGTAAAGCCCTCCGGCGGCAGCATCAGCTTCCAGGGAGAGGACATCACCTCAGCAGATCCCACGGAGATAGTGAAGCGTGGCGTTACTCTGGTCCCGGAGGGACGGCGTATCTTTGCCGACCTGACGGTGCTGGAGAATCTGAAGATAGGCGCTTATCTCCGTAAGGACGATTTGAAGGACGATATCGAGTGGGTGTACAGCCTTTTCCCCAGGCTGAAGGAGCGTTCCTGGCAGCCGGGAGGCACTCTCTCCGGCGGCGAGCAACAGATGCTGGCCGTTGCCCGGGCCCTTATGAGCCGGCCAAAACTCATAATGATGGATGAGCCCAGCCTTGGCCTGGCTCCCATTATCGTGAGAGGCATCTTTGATATCATCCGGGAGATACACCGCCAGGGCGTCACTATACTGCTGATAGAGCAGAACGCCAACATGGCTCTGCAGACGGCGGACACCGGCCATGTCCTTGAGACCGGACGCATTGGACTGTCCGGTACCGGCGCAGAGCTGCTGAGCAATGAGGACGTGAAGAAGGCCTATCTGGGCAGCTGAAATAAGAATATAGTCAGGGCAGCGCCGTGCCGGCGCTGCCTTTTCTCTGTTTACTTTAAATTTCCTTTGTGCTAAAATGTGGTATCTTATATGTGGAGTCCAGGTATGTTCGAGAAACTGAAAAGCTTAAAAGATCAATATGAGCAGCTGTGCGCCCGGCTGGAGCTGCCGGAGACCTATTCCGATGCCTCCGCTTATGCCAGATACGAGCGGGAGGCAAGAGAACTGGCCCCGGTGGTGGAGGCCTATACCGCCTATGAAGAGGCAGGGACGGCCATGGAGGAAGCATCGGAGCTCATGGCCGACGCTGAAATGCGGGAGCTGGCCCAGGAGGAGTATGCCCAAGCCAAGGACAGGCGGGAGCAGCTGAGTCGCGAGATCAAAATATTGCTGCTGCCAAAGGATCCAAATGACGGCAAAAACGTCATTATGGAGATACGGGGCGGTGTTGGCGGAGAAGAGGGCATGCTTTTTGCGGCTGATTTATTTCGTATGTACAGCATGTACGCCGAGTCCAAGGGTTGGAAGCTGGAAATAGCCAATATAAGTGAAACTGAGCTGGGCGGTATCAAGGAAATCAGCTTTGTT
>CASFJB010000183.1 GCA_949294945.1 uncultured Eubacteriales bacterium | reverse complement strand
ACAAAAATAGAGTAAAGGCAGCGCTGTGACGGCGCTGCCGTTTCTCTGTTTACTTTAAATTTCCTTTGTGCTAAAATGTGTTATCTTATATGTGGAGTCATGTATGTTCGAGAAACTGAAAAGCTTAAAAGACCAATATGAGCAGCTGTGCGCCCGGCTGGAGCTGCCGGAGACCTATTCCGACGCCTCCGCCTATTCCAGATACGAGCGGGAAGCCAGGGAATTGGCCCCGGTGGTGGAGGCTTACACAGCCTATGAAAAGGCGGGACAGGCCATGGAAGAGGCCATGGCGCTGATGGGCGACGTGGAGATGAAGGAGCTGGCCCAGGAGGAATACGCCCAGGCCCGAGCCCGGCGGGAGCAGCTGAGCCAGGAGATAAAAATATTGCTGCTGCCCAAGGACCCCAATGACGGCAAGAACGTCATCATGGAGATACGGGGCGGCGTCGGCGGGGAGGAGGGCATGCTCTTTGCGGCGGACCTCTTCCGTATGTACAGCATGTATGCCGAATCCAGGGGCTGGCGGCTGGAGATAGCCAGTATCAGCGAGACCGAGCTGGGGGGAATAAAGGAGATAAGCTTTGTCATTGAAGGACAGGGGGCTTACTCCCGGCTGAAGTTCGAGGCAGGGGGTCACCGGGTCCAGCGCATCCCGGTCACCGAATCGGGAGGCCGTATCCACACTTCAGCAGCTACTGTAGCAGTGCTGCCGGAGGTGGAGGAAGTTGACTTCAAGCTGGACATGAACGATTTGAAGATAGACACCTTCCGCTCTTCCGGAGCCGGAGGCCAGCACGTAAACAAGACGGAGAGCGCTATAAGGATAACCCATCTGCCTACGGGGTTGGTGGTGGAGTGCCAGGACGAGCGCAGCCAGTATAAGAACAAGGACCGGGCCATGCAGATACTCCGCTCCAAGCTCTATGAGCAGGAGCAGGCAAAAAAGAATGCAGCCCTGGCCAGCGAGCGCCGCAGCCAAATCGGTTCCGGGGACCGCAGCGAGCGTATACGCACCTATAATTTCCCACAGAACCGGGTCACCGACCACCGGCTCAGCGGGGACATGAAGAACTTCAACTTGCATAATATTATCAACGGAGACCTGGACGAGCTTATCGACTGCTTGATAACCAGCGACCAGACGGCCAGACTCCAGGCTCAGGCGGAGGAATAGCCAAGAATGGAGACAAAGATATTCAAGGGCGACCTGGCTCCGGCGGCAGAGCTCATCAGGGCCGGAGAACTGGTGGCCGTGCCCACGGAGACTGTATATGGCCTGGCAGGCAACGGCCTGGATGCGGAGGCTGTGGAGAAGATATACGAGGTGAAGGGGCGGCCCTCCGTAAAGCCCCTGTCCCTGATGGTCCCAGGGCCGGAGGCCATAGACGTATACTGTGAAGACGTGCCTCAGGCTGCCAGGACCTTGGCAAAAAAGTTCTGGCCCGGGCCGTTGACCATAATAATGAAGGCAAAAAAACACATACCCTCCATAGTTCTGGCCGGGGGAGACACCGTGGGACTGCGCTGCCCGGAGCATCAGATGACTCTGGAGCTGCTGAGACTGGCCCAGGTGCCTTTTGCCGCCCCTTCGGCAAACCCCTCCGGCGCTGAGAGCCCCAAGACGGCTCAAAAGGTGTATGAGTATTTTAACGGGCAAATTGAGGGGATAATAGACGGCGGGCCCTGTGGACTGGGCTTTGAGTCCACCATAATCGACATGAGCAAGATTCCCTACAAAATACTGCGCCAGGGGGCCTTGCCGGCGGAGGACATTGAAAAAGCTCTGATGGAGGATCTGCAGGTAATAGGCATCACCGGCGGCAGCGGCTCCGGCAAGACCACAGCGCTGAAAGCGCTGGAGAGCCTGGGGGCTCTGGTGCTGGACTGTGACAATATATATCACAAGCTCCTGGAGACCAGTCCCGAGCTTCTGGAAGAGATAGATTCCGCTTTTCCCGGCGTGGTTCGTGAGGGCGTGCTCCAGCGCAAGGCTTTGGGAGCCGTAGTCTTTAACGATCCGGAGGCCCTTAAAAAGCTAAACTCCATAAGCCACAGGTATGTGGATGCGGAGGTGGAGCGCAGGCTCCGCGCCTTTGCCATGGAAGGCGGGCGCATCGCCGCCATAGATGCCATAGAACTTTTCACCGGCGGCCAGGCAAAGCGCTGCAATTACACCGTGGCAGTGCTGGCCGACAGGGAAAAGCGCATAGAGCGCATCATGACCCGGGACGGCATTAGCCGGGAATATGCCGCAATGCGCATAGATGCCCAACACCCGGACTCCTACTTTCAGGAGCTCTGCGGCCATGTGCTCCGCAACGACGGCAGCGCAGAGGAGTTTCATGAGGCTTGTATGAAATTATTTAAGGAGATACTGAACAATGGATGACATGAGAAAAGAACTCTTTTACGAGCAGAAAAACGGCTATGACCTTATCGATGCCCAGGAGCGTCTGGCCCTGGAGGACTACTGCCGGGAGTACATGGATTTCCTCAACAACTCCCGTACCGAGCGGGAGGCGGTAAAGAACGCCATAACTTTGGCGGAGGCACAGGGTTTCGTGGAGTATGAGCCGGGCATGGAGCTTAGACCCGGAATGAAGATCTACAGAAACAACCGGGGCAAGGCTCTGATGCTGGCTGTGATAGGCAAGCAGGATCTGAGCCACGGGGCTGTGATAGCCGGGGCCCATGTGGACGCTCCCCGCCTTGATCTCAAGCAGATACCCATGAACGAGAGCGACGAGATGTGCTTCTTCCGCACCCACTACTATGGAGGGATAAAGAAGTACCAGTGGGTCACCATACCCCTGGAGCTCCATGGCGTGGTGGCTCTCAAGAGCGGGGAGGTGCTGGATGTCTCTATCGGCCGGGAGCCGGAGGAGCCCAAGTTCGTCATCACTGACCTGCTGCCCCACCTGGCGGCCGATCAGATGAAAAAGACCATGAAAGACGGCATCACTGGGGAGGGCATGCAGATACTCATAGGCTCCGTGCCCTATGCCGACGAGGGCAAGGACCGGGTGAAGCTGGCCGTGCTCAGCATCCTCAAGGACATGTACGATATCTGTGAGGAGGATTTCCTCTCCGCAGAGCTCACTGCCGTCCCCGCCTATGACGTGTGTGAGATAGGCCTGGATCGCTCCCTCATCGGCGGCTACGGCCATGACGACAGGGTCTGTGCCTATGCTGAGCTGAAGGCAATTTTCGACGTGGAAGAACCTGCACGCACCTGCGTGTGCATACTGGCGGACAAGGAGGAGACCGGCTCCGACGGCGTCAGCGGTATGCAGAGCGCAGCCTTTGACTGCTTTATGGAGGATCTGTGCCAGAGCCAGGGCGTGGCTCTTCGCCGCTGCTATGAGAAGAGCTTCTGCCTCTCCGCCGACGTGAGCAATGCTTACGATCCACTTTATCCCGAGGTCTCCGAGAAGCGCAGTGAGGCCAAGATAAACTACGGCATGGGCATCAGCAAGTTCACCGGCGCCCGGGGCAAGTCCGGCACCAGCGACGCCTCTGCCGAGCTGGTGGCCTATCTCCGCAGGCTCTTTGCGGAAAAGTCCGTGGTCTGGCAGCTGTGCGAGCTGGGCAAGGTGGACCAGGGCGGCGGCGGCACCATCGCCATGTTCATGGCCAACCGGAACATCGACACCATTGATGCCGGGGTTCCTGTGCTGAGCAT
>CASFJB010000182.1 GCA_949294945.1 uncultured Eubacteriales bacterium | reverse complement strand
AACGACGAGACTTATCTGCGGCAGCGGATAGGTCTCGCCTTTTTTGCCCCTGCCGCCGTAATAACAAGGGAGGACAAATCAAGTGAGCTTTATCGAACTTTTTCTCATCGCCGTGGGCCTGTCCATGGACGCCTTTGCCATCGCCATATGCAAGGGCCTGTCGGTGCAGCAGCTTAAGCTGAAGCACATGGCAATAACCGGGCTCTGGTTCGGCGGCTCCCAGGCCGTAATGCCCCTGATAGGCTATTTCCTGGGCAGCAGCTTCTATTCCCTCATCGCCGGGATCGACCACTGGATATCCTTCGGCCTGCTGCTTATAATCGGCATCAACATGATAAGGGAGTCCCGGGAGTCCAGCTGCCCCGTGGACGCCAGCTTCAGCCCCAGGGTGATGTTCCCCCTGGCCATAGCCGACAGCATTGACGCTCTGGCGGTGGGCGTGACCTTTGCCTTCCAGGAGGTGTCCATCCTCCCCGCCGTAGCCCTCATAGGCCTGACCACCTTCCTGCTCTCCTGCGCCGGGGTTAAAATAGGCAATGTGTTCGGCTCAAAATACAAGTCCAAGGCGGAGCTGGCCGGGGGCATAGTACTCATAGCCATCGGCTGCACCGTGCTGCTGCGGGACCTTGGCATCATGGGCTGAGGCCACACCATTTCCCGGGAGGTACTGCAATGTCCGGACTTATACACATATACTGCGGCGAGGGCAAGGGCAAGACCAGCGCCGCTCTGGGCCTGGCCCTGAGGGCCGCAGGGGCGGGCATGCAGGCGCTCTTCGTCCAGTTCCTGAAGGACGGCAGCTCTTCGGAAATAGCCTTGCTGGAGAGGCTGGGGATAGAGACCGCCTGCTGCCCAGATATACAAAAGTTCTTCTTTCAGATGACGGAAAAAGAACGGCTTCAGGCCGGAGAGGAATACTCCCGCCTCCTGTCCTCTGTCCTCAGCCGCTGCCGTGAGGCGGACATGGGCCTGCTGGTCCTGGATGAGGTCATCCCCGCCTGCAAACTGGGCCTGGTGTCGGAGACCGCTCTGGCGGACTTTCTCCGCAGCAAGCCCCGGGAGCTGGAAGTGGCCCTTACCGGGCGGGAACCCTCCCCTGCCCTGCTGGAGCTGGCGGACTATGTGACGGAGATGAAAAAGCACAAGCACCCCTATGACCGTGGCCTTCAGGCCCGGAAGGGCATAGAGTTTTAAAAAAACACGGCTTCTTTGAGGACTTTCTCCATTTATGGGCGGGAAAGTCCTTTTCCTTTCCGCAGAAAGTTTACGGCATATGTCAAAAATAGTTATTGACATATGCCGTTTATTCTGCTATCTTAAAATTGTAAATGACATATGCCGCAAACTATCCTGCCGGGCGCTTGCCCCGGCGGCACACAGGAGGTGATAGCTTGCCCAGACCCAGAAAATGCCGGCGGGTCTGCCGCTTGCCGGAGAACGAGGGCTTCCAGCCCCTGAGCTCCGGCGCCGCAGCAGCGCCGGTGATATTGAACGTGGACGAGTATGAGGCCATCCGGCTCATTGACCTGGAGGGCCTGTCCCAGGAGGAATGCGGGGAATATATGGGCATAGCCCGCACAACAGTCCAGCAGATATACGGCTCCGCTCGGAGGAAGTTGGCTCAAGCCCTGGTAGAGGGTCTGCCCCTGCGGATAGCGGGAGGGGACTTCAGCCTCTGCGACGGCACGGAGCATCGCTGCTGCTCCAGGAACTGCCACCGGCGGCAGGCCGGTAATTTGAAAAATGTGGAAGATTTTCAACAGGGAGGTAATGAAAATGAAAATAGCCCTGCCCCTTGATGAGGACAGGCTCAGCGTCTGCCCGGTGCTGGCCAGAGCGCCATACTTCCTCTTCAGCAGCCACGGAGAGGAGAGCATAGAGGAAAACCCCGCCGCCCAGGCCCAGGGCGGGGCTGGGATGCAGGCGGCCCAGTTTCTGGTGGACCGGGGCGTGACCGTCCTCATAACTCCCCGCTGCGGGGAGAACGCCGCGGAGGTCTTTAAGGCCGCCGGCATGGAGATATTCAAAAGCGCAAACAAAGCGGCGGCAGACGACCTGTCCGCCTATAGGGAGGGGAAGCTGGAAGTGCTCATCCACTTCCACGGCGGCTTCCAGGGCATAAGATGAAGATAGCCTGTCTGAGCGGCAAAGGCGGGGCCGGCAAGACCTTTGCGGCGGTGAACCTGGCCGCCGTGGCCGGGGAATGCTGCTATGTGGACTGCGACGTGGAGGAGCCCAACGGCCGTCTCTTTCTAAAGCCGGAGGGGCTGGAGACTCTTCCCGTCTCCACTCTGCTGCCGGAATTTGACGGCTCCCTCTGCACCGGCTGCAAGAAATGCGTGGACTTCTGCCGCTTCCACGCTCTGGTGTATGTAAAGGGCAAGCCAATGGTCTTTTCCGAAGTCTGCCACAGCTGCGGCGGCTGCTCCCTGGTGTGCCCGGCTGGGGCCGTCAGAGAAGAGCCCCGGGCCGTGGGTGTGCTGGAGCTGGGCCGTCACGGGGACATCACTGTCATCACCGGGGTGCTGAACCCGGGAGAGGCCTCCGGTACGCCCCTCATTCGCGAGGCGGTAAGGCAGGCCCGTGGCCTGAGCATCCTGGACTGCCCTCCCGGCAGCGCCTGCCCGGTGATGGAGAGCGCCATGGACGCCGACTTCTGCCTTTTGGTGGCGGAGCCCACCGCCTTCGGCCTGCACAATTTCAAGATGGTGTATGAACTGGCAAGCCTCCTGGGGAAAAAATGCGGGGTGCTCATCAACAAGCAGGACGCCCCCTACGGGCCTTTGGAGGATTTCTGCCGGGAGGCGGGTCTGCCGATCCTGGAGCGCATCCCCTTTGACCGGGAAGCTGCGGAGTGCATAGCCGCCGGGGAGATAGCGGCGGAAAAGCTGCCCCGGTACCGGGAGCTCTTCACCCGGCTCCTGGGCAAGATAGGAGGCGGGCTATGAAAAAACTGCTGATACTCAGCGGCAAGGGAGGCACCGGCAAGACCACCGTGGCCGCCGCCTTTGCCCGCTTCTCCGAAGCTAAAGCCCTGGCGGACTGCGACGTGGACGCCCCAAACCTCCACCTGGTCTCCGGGGAGCTGCCCGCGCCCCGGGTGACGGACTTCATGGGCGGGGACAAGGCCCGGGTGGACGGGGAGAAATGCCTTGGCTGCGGCAAGTGCCTGGAGCACTGCCGCTTCGGCGCCCTGTCCATTGCCGGCGGCAAGGCCGTCATAAACGAATACGCCTGCGAGGGCTGCGGGGTCTGCGTCCATGTGTGCCCCGCCGGGGCCGTCACCCTGCTGCCGGACCTGGCGGGAAGGCAGGAGCTGTACCAGGGAGAGCGGATATTCTCCACGGCCACGCTGAAAATGGGCCGGGGCAACTCCGGCAAGCTGGTGACCAAGGTAAAGCTGGACCTGCTGAAATACGCCCCGGACTGTCCCCTGGCCATAGTGGACGGTTCCCCGGGCATAGGCTGTCCGGTGATAGCCTCGGTGGGCGGCATGGATATGGTGCTGGTGGTGGCCGAGCCCAGCCCCTCCGGCATAAGCGACCTGCAGCGTCTGGTAAAGACGGCGGAGAGCTTCCGGGTGAAGCTGGCGGTGTGCGTCAACCGCTGGGACATGAGCCCGGAGAATACGGAGAAGATAGAGGCCTTCTGCCTTGAGCAGGGTCTCCCCTTCCTGGGCCGCCTGCCCTATGACAA
>CASFJB010000181.1 GCA_949294945.1 uncultured Eubacteriales bacterium | reverse complement strand
GCTTCTGGGGATCGGAGAGGACCTCGTAGGCCTCGTTCACCGCTTTGAATTTTGCCTCGGCTTCCTTGTCGCCGGGGTTCATATCCGGGTGGTACTTCTTGGCCATCTTCCGGTAAGCCTTTTTCAGAGGCTTACCGTCCACATGGACGGTCATGGCCGCAACAATGCCTGTTGAGCCCAGGTTGGATATATCGAAGGCCTCTATCCGCTCCGGGAAATTATCCAGCTCCAGGGTTTTTTGCAGCCACTCCAGGGTTTTGGACCGGCGCTGGGCGGCGGTAGTGCGCCGCTGTATCTCCTCTCTGGCGTTGAGGGCGGCGCTCTCAATAAGACGCACACGCTCTCCCCGCTGGGGGGTCTCTATATATATCCTGCGGCCGGAGCACTGGCTCAGCAGTTCCTCCAGATCCTCCCGGTCATCGATCTTGCAGGGCAGCAGTATAGACTTGGGCCAGCCTCCCCGATGGGCTGTATAGTATTGGCGCACCAGGTCGGATATAGCCTCGCTGTCCTCCTCCAAAGGCTCGTCCATCATTTCCGTGTCCTTGCCCACAAGGTCCCCGTTTACAAAGTGCAAAACGGTAAAGCAGCTCTTTGCCCCCCGGCAGAAGCCTATGGCGTCGGTATCGGCAAAGGCTGTGGCTATGACCCGCTGGCGGTTGGACAGGTTCTCCACCGCCCGGAGCCGGTCCCGCAGTTCCGCCGCCTTTTCAAAGCGCAGCTCCTCCGCCGCCTGCTCCATCTGAGTCCTCAGCTCTTCCATCAGTTCTCCGCCCTTGCCTTCAAGTATCTGGGCGGCCTGCATGGCCCGGCGACGGTAGTCCTGGGCATCGCTGTCCTTCAGGCACCAGCCAAGACAGCTGCCCATGTGGTAGTTCAGGCAGGGCCGCTCCTTGCCTATGTCCCGGGGAAACTTCCTGGAGCAATCCGGCAGCAGCAGGGCCTTGCTTATGGTGCTTATCACATTGCGGCTCTGGCTGCGGCCCCCGAAGGGCCCGAAATATCTGGCGCCGTCTTTCCCGGCCTTATTGGCCAGGCTCATGCTGGGGTACTCCTCCCGCAGATCCATGCGTATGAAGGGATAGCCCTTGTCGTCCTTCAGCAGAATGTTATAGTGGGGCTTATGGCGCTTTATCAGGGAGTTCTCCAGCACCAGGGCCTCAAACTCGCTGCCCGCCACAATGACGTTGAAGTCCGCCACCTTATCCACCATGGCCTGGACCTTGGGCAGATGCTCCCCGTGAAAATAGCTGCTGACCCTGTTTTTAAGCTTCTTGGCCTTGCCCACATAGATGACCTGGCTCTTGTCGTCCAGCATGATATACACACCGGGGAGCAGGGGCAGATTATTGGCTTTTTCTCTCAGGGTATCCAGCATTATGTTAACCTCTTATTGATTATGTAAACTCAGATCTCCGGCAGCCGGCGAGGTGTTCGCCTTCTCTTTCTCCTGGCCGAAGATGCACCAGAGGGTTATGGAGGCCACCACGATCACGCCCCCTATAAGGGCGAAGATGCCGGGGCGCTCCCCGTCGAAGATCAGCACCCACACGGGATTGAGCAGGGGCTCGGCGGCCCCCAGCAGGCTGCAGGCCAGAGGCGGGCAGTACTGAGAGGACTCCACGTACAGGACATAGGATATGCCCAGCTGCAGCACGCCCAGGATAAGTATGGATGCGGTTGCGGTGAGGGTAAATTCCGGACTTGTAGCTATGATGAAGGGCAGGCCCACCAGGAAGGTGAGGCTCTGGCCGATAAGGATGCCGGAAAAACGCTGCTCCCTCTCCAGCTCACCCACGGCGATGAACATGCCCGCCATAAACATCCCCGCGGCTATAGCCACAAAGTTGCCCAGGATATAGCCGGGCTGGAGCTGGTCGAAGAAGAACAGGGCGATGCCTATGAGGGTGAAGCTCACCACCAGGGCGTCGTTGCGGCGGATGCGTTTTTTCAGTATCAGCGCCGAGAAGATGACGATAAACACCGGGGAGGTGAACTGGAGCACGATGGCATTGGCGGCTGTGGTCAGCTTGTTGGCCACGGCAAAGCAGGTATACACGCAGGCGGTAAATATGCCTGTTATGACGGTGCGCCGGTTTATGATTATGTGCATGCCTCTCAGCAGGATATACACGGCAATGGTGAGGCCGGCGATGAGGCTGCGAAGGCCGGCTACAGCAAAGCCGTTCCAGGGCAGCAGCTTCATGAATATCCCGGCTACGCTCCACAGGGTAGCGCAGATAAGCATTTCTATTATTGCAAGGTTTTCTTTTTTCATATACTGGTTCTCCACCGGCCTCTGAACTCTACAAAAACAGGCGCGTGAACCTCACGCGCCTGTTTTTTATCTGTTGGCCAGATCACTCGTTAAAGTCGGAATCGATGAGCTCGGAAAGGGCCTCAATGGCAGCATCCTCATCAGCGCCGTCGGCAATGATGTTGATGGTAGTGCCCTTGACGATACCCAACACGTCTCTCTTCCTTCTCCACCCAGATGCTGCTCTTAAACTCGTTGGCTTTCTGAATGAAGAAAGTCGCTGGCCGGGCATGAAGACCTACCTGATTCTTGATGACTACTTCTTTGGTTATCATACTTGCCACTCCTTATTTCATAACATATTGCCAGTTTAATTTATCAAATTTTGACCAAATCGTCAACTGCTTTCAGCGCTTTCAGTATTTTCACCATTTATTTTTTGCCGCCGCCGCAAATTTTATTTAAGTTCGACAACAGTCACTCCGGCTTCTCCCTCGCCAAATCTTCCCAGGCGGAAGGATTTTACGCTTTTGTTCTTCTTCAGCATTTGCTGCACCGCGGCTCTGAGGGCCCCGGTACCCTTGCCGTGGATAATGGTGACGGTTTTCAGCTTGCCCATAACGGCGCTGTCGATATACCGCTCCGCCGCCAGAACGCCCTCAAGACTCTCCATGCCCCTGATGTCTATCTCCGAGGGCACGGCGGCCTGCAGCTGAGCGGGGGCGGATTTCGGGGCGCTCTTTGCCCTGGCGGCACTCTGTCCCTCCAGCAGCAGCACCTCGTCCTCCCTGGCGCTTACGTTCATTATACCAGCCCGCAGGCTGAGAACTCTGTCGGAAGAGACGGAGAGCACCTCAGCTTTTATGCCCATGGACTTTATCTGCACCGTATCCCCCACTTTTACCGGTCTGGAGGACTTCTTCTCCGGCAGCTTCTCCACATCGTCCTTTTTCAGGGCCTCTTCCGAGAGGTTCAGCCTACGGCGCAGCTGGGACCGGGCTTCGTTTATCTGCTGCACGTCCTCCTGCTCGTTGACCTTTTTCCGCATGTCGTCCAGCTCCCGGAACACCTCTTCCGCCGTGGACCTGGCCTCCTGGATGATGCGCTCCGCCTCCCGGCGGGACTTGATATCCGCCTTGTCCAGGCGCACCTCCAGCTCCGCTTTCAAAAAGGCTGCCTTCTTTGCGCTCTCCTGGGCCTCCCGGAGCTTTGCCGCCGCCTCGTTCCTGTCCTTCTCCAGCAGCAGCCGGGTCTGTTCCAGCTTCTCTATGGTGGCCTCAAAGCTGGCGCTGTCACTGCTCACCCGGTTCCTGGCGTCCTCTATTATATCCTCCCCCAGGCCCAGGCGCCGGGAGATGGCAAAGGCATTGGACTTGCCGGGTATGCCCACCAGCAGGTGGTAAGTGGGCCGGAGAGTCTCCACGTCAAATTCACAGGAGGCGTTCTGTACCCCCGCCTCGTTGGTGGCATAGACCTTAAGCTCCGCATAGTGGGTTGTGGCGGCTATAACGGCCCCTTTCCGGCGGCAATACTCTATTATTGCCACCGCCAGGGCCGCCCCCTCCGTGGGGTCTGTGCCCGCCCCCAGCTCGTCAAAGAGGATGAGTGAGCTGTCGTCACATTCGGATATTATGTTAACTATATTGCTCATATGGGCGGAGAAGGTGGAGAGGTTTTGCTCTATGCTCTGCTCGTCGCCTATGTCCGCCAGGATGTGGCTGAACACCGGGAGATTGCTGCCGTCGTCGGCGGGGATATGGAGGCCGCACTGGTTCATTGCGGCCAGCAGGCCTATGGTCTTTATGGACACGGTCTTGCCGCCGGTATTGGGTCCGGTTATAACCAGGGTATCGAAGCTGTCCCCCAGTTCCAGGCTGATGGGCACCGCCTTGGCCTGGTCCAGCAGGGGGTGCCGGGCCCGGCGCAGGACTATGCCTTTCCCCTCCATGAAGGGGCTCTGGCAGTTGAGCTTATAGGACAGCTTGGCCTTGGCAAAGATCAGGTCCAGGCGCACCAGGATCTCAAAGTCCGAGGAGATATCGTCCCGGTGCTCGGCGCAGTCGGCGGAGAGCTCCGCCAGGATGCGCTCTATCTCCAGCTTCTCCTTGGCAGAGAGCTCTCTCAGCTCGTTGTTGGCCTTCACCGCCGCCATGGGCTCGATGAACAAAGTGGCTCCCGAGGCGGAGATATCGTGTACCAAGCCGGGGACTGCCCCCTTGTGCTCCGCCTTCACCGGCACCACATATCTGTCCTGGCGCATGGTGATTATAGGCTCCTGGAGCACCTTGGCGTAGCTGGGAGAGGATATGAGCTTTTGCAGGCTGTCTCTGGCCCGGGCGGCCGCCGCCCGCATCTGGCGGCGGATATTGGCCAGCTCCGGGCTGGCTCCGTCGGCTATCTCATCCTCGCCGCTGATGGAGGTAGTTATCTTCTCCTCCAGGAACTTATTGGCATGGAGGGCATAGAACAGGTGGTCGATGGGGGTCTTGCCCACGCTGTCCTCGGCTATATAGCCCCGCACCAGCCGGGCACACTGGAGCACCCGGGCGATGTCCAGCAGCTCCCGGGTATTCAAGGCTCCCCCCAGGTCCGCCCGGGCCAGGGAGGCCCTCACGTCCTTCACCCCGGAAAAGCCGGGGCTGCCCCGGACAACCATCATGGTCTTGGCGGCGCTGGTCTCCTCCTGGCGGTGGCGCACGGTGGCGGCATCGGTGGATGGCGTCAGCTCCCGGGCCTGTTCCTTGGCAGTGTCACCCACGGCCTCTGCCGCCAGCATCTCCAGCACGGCGGGCAGCTCCAGGGTCACTAGGGATTTTTCGAAAAAACTCATGGCATGCTACCTTTATCTTATACATATATTTTTCCAGTAATTCAGGGTATGGAACTGGCGCTCCGTCTGGGCCAGCAGGTATCTCTCCGCGGCGGAGCCCAGCCGCGCCAGGGCCTCGTTGGATATGCGGAAGGAAAAGAGCTGCTTTGCCGGGGCGGAGGCAATATAGCCCAGGGCCTTAAGGGAGTCCGGACAGAGCCGGGCGTATTCCCCCTTCCCGTCGTCACAGCGGCGGCAGCACACAAAGCCCTCATACAGCTTAAGCACAGGCTCCTCCATCTCAGCTTTCCCGCAGACCCGGCAGCTTTTCAGCTCCGGCTCATAGCCCGCAAGACACATCAGCCGCAGCTCAAAGGCGGCTTTTATCTGCTCGGGGCTGTACAGCTTGTTGCTGAGAGCGTACAGAGAGTTCAGGCCAAGCTGGAGCAGGGCTGCGTCCGGCTGGTCCTCCACGCTGAGGGATTCCAGACACTCGGCAAAATAGCAGCCCAGGGCAAAATTTTCAATATCCCCCCGCAGTCCGGTGAAGGGCTCCATTATCACCGCCTCGTTCACCGTCCACTTTCCCCGGTTCCCAAAGAGGGTCAGCTCCGAATAGGTGAGCTGCTGAGTGGCGGCGGCCATGCGGCTGCCCTTCCTCAGGGCTCCCCTGGCCTTCACGCTTATCTTGCCCTCGGTGGAGGTGAGGAGGGTGAGGATGCGGTCGGCCTCCTTATAGCGCACCTCCCTCAGCACCAGGGCGTTTGTAGTCGTAAACATCTATGTACCCCTCTCAGCAGCGGGCCTGGGGCTGGTCCTGCCCAGGCCGGTCTATGTTTTGGGCGGCTCTCTTTTCCTCCGCTTTATTGGCAGCCTTGTACAGCAGATAATACACCGGGTCTCCGGTTTGGCTGAAAGCCCGCCAGATGGGGTCCTTCTTCATATTACCACCTCTGACTTTATTATCTGCAAAGTCGGAGGCCTTAAAGCTGGGAAAATTTTTATGAATAAAGCGCCGCTCTCACTGCTCGGTAAAACCGAAGTTGCGCAGCTGGGCCATGGAATCCCGCCAATTCTCCTTCACCTTTACCCAGGTCTGGAGGTAGACCTTGGCCCCCATAAAAGT
>CASFJB010000180.1 GCA_949294945.1 uncultured Eubacteriales bacterium | reverse complement strand
GGGGCGGATGAAGCAGGTCAGGTTTCTCCGCAGGCTCGCCGTTGGCGGCCCGGTTTCAATGCCGGGCCGGGAACGGCAATGAGCCAAAACGTCGGAGCAAAGTCCACCGGATTCCGTTTCCGGCATCAGGCGTTGCCTTCTGCCGAAAACTGCACCGGTTCCCTTGCTCCTCCTAACCGAATCAAACCCGCTGAGGCTGGGCTTTGATTCGGGGATAAGACGGCTTGGAGACCGCGGCGTCGCTTCCCGTCTGCCGGTTCCCATCTCCGCCGAGGGCGGCAATAAACTATACAGCGGCTTAGACCGAAAGGATAAAAAGCCTTGAGCATAATCAAGTTTGAAAATGTACATTTCACCTATCCCGGGGACCAGATGGAGAGCCTCTGCGGCGTGGACCTGGAGATAGAGAAGGGCAGCTTTGTGGCTGTGCTGGGCCATAACGGCTCCGGCAAATCCACCCTGGCAAAGCACATGAATGGCATCCTGGCGCCTACGGAAGGCCGGGTGCTGGTGGAGGGCATAGACAGCTCCGACGAGAGCCGCCTTATTGAGCTGCGGCGGAAGGTGGGCATGGTCTTTCAGAACCCGGACAACCAGATTGTCGCCAACGTGGTGGAGGACGACGTGGCCTTCGCCCCGGAGAACCTGGGGGTGGAGCCCGGGGAGATACGCCGGAGAGTGGACGAGGCCCTGAAGCTGGTGGACATGTACGACAAGCGCCGCCACGCCCCCCATCTTCTCTCCGGCGGCCAGAAGCAGAGGGTGGCCATTGCAGGAGTCATCGCCATGGAGCCGGACATAATAGTCCTGGACGAGCCCACCGCCATGCTGGACCCCCTGGGCCGGGAGGAGGTCATCTCCACCGTCACCCGGCTGTGCCGGGAAAAGGGCATGACCGTGGTGCTGATAACCCACCACATGGACGAGTGCGTAGGGGCCGACCGGCTCATCGTCATGTCCGGCGGCAGCATCGCAGCCGACGGGAGACCGGCGGAGGTCTTTGCGGATATAGAGCTCATGGAGCGTGAGGGCCTGACGGTGCCGGAGACCACCCGGCTATTGTACGACCTGAAAAAGCGGGGCATGGACCTGCCCCTCACGGCGCTGGATGTGGAATCCTGCGCAAAAGAGATAGTAAAACAGCTCAGAGGTTAAAGCATGTCAGAGATAATAGTGGAGAAGCTGCGCCACATATACAGCGCAGGCACTCCTTTTGAAGTTGCGGCCATAGAGGATATAGACCTGGTGATTCCACAGGGCCAGCTGGCGGCGGTGATTGGCCACACCGGCTCCGGCAAATCCACCTTCATTCAGCACCTCAATGCCCTGCTCTCCCCCAGCTCCGGCAAGGTCAGCTGCGGCGGAAAGGACATAAACGAGAGCAAGCTGAGCCGGAAGGAGGTAAAGAGCCAGGTGGGTCTGGTGTTCCAGTACCCGGAGTACCAGCTCTTTGAAGAGACGGTGTACAAGGACATCGCCTTCGGCCCCAGGAACATGAAGCTGCCCGAGGAGGAGATAGACCAGCGGGTCCGGGAGGCGGCGGGCTTTACCGGCGTGGACGAGGAGCTGCTGGACAAGTCCCCCCTGGAACTATCCGGGGGACAGAAACGTCGTGTAGCTATAGCGGGAGTTATTGCCATGCGCCCCGGCGTGCTCATCCTGGACGAGCCCACCGCGGGCCTGGACCCGGCGGGCTGCCGGCAGATACTGGAAAATATCTGCGCTTACCGGGAAAAGACCGGGGCCACGGTGATAATCGTCAGCCACAATATGGACGACGTGGCCCGGATAGCGGAGAGGATAATAGTTTTCAGCCACGGACGCATAGTCATGGATGGCACGGCCAAGGAGGTCTTTTCCAGGGCCGAGGAGCTGATGGAGATAGGTCTGGACGTGCCCCATGCCACGGAGCTGGCCATGGAGCTTAAAAAGCAGGGCCTGCCCCTGCCGGAGGGCATCTATACCCATGAGCAGCTTTTGAGCTCCCTGCTGGAGCTGAAGGGGGTGGCCTCATGCTGAAGGATATCACTCTGGGCCAGTTCTTCCCGGGAGACACCATTGCCCACCGGCTGGACCCCCGCACCAAACTGCTGCTGGTGACGCTGTACATCGTGGCCCTGTTCCAGGCCAAGGGCTGGCTGGGCTACGGCATTATCACTCTGGTGACCCTCAGCTGCATGCGCATCTCCCACATCAGCCTGAAAAATATCTTCAAGGGCCTCAAGCCCATGATATTCATCATCAGCCTCACGGCCCTGCTGAACATCTTCTATACCCAGGGTACGCCCATAATCCCCGGCTGGATAATCACTTGGGAGGGCATTGCCCGGGCAATACAGATGGTGCTGCGCATAGTGCTGCTGATAACCGGCACCTTCCTTCTCACCTACACCACCAGCCCCATCGCCCTTACCGACGGATTGGAGATACTGCTGGGGCCGCTGAAGAAGCTGAAGCTGCCCATCCATGAGATGACCATAATGATGAGCATGGCCCTGCGCTTCATCCCTACCCTTATAGAGGAGACGGACAAGATAATGTCCGCCCAGAAGGCCAGAGGAGCGGACTTTGAGACCGGCAACCTTATAGACCGGGCAAAGGCCCTGCTGCCGGTGCTGGTGCCTCTTTTCGTGTCGGCCTTCCGCCGGGCGGACGAGCTGGCCATAGCCATGGAGAGCCGCTGCTACCACGGGGGCGAGGGCCGCACCCGCATGAAGCAGCTGGTCATGGCCGGCCGGGACTATATAGCCCTGCTGCTGGGCATATTGCTGCTTGCGGCCATGATATATTTAAAGAAGCCGGGTATCTGAAGAGCTATGAGAAACATCGCCCTTATCCTGCGCTATGACGGCAGCCGCTACCACGGCTGGCAGGTGCAGAAAAACGAGATAAGCGTGGCCCAGACCCTGGAGGAAGCCCTGAGCAGGACCTGCGGCCACAAGGTAAAGACTGTGGGCTGCGGCCGTACCGACGCCGGTGTCCACGCCCTGCGCTACTGTGCAAACTTTCGCTCGGATACCCGCATCCCCCTGGACCGGCTGCCACTGGCGGTGAATTCCCGGCTGCCGGAGGATATAGCCGTGCTGGAGGCGGTGGAGGCCCCAGAGGACTTTAACGCCATCGGCTCATGTATAAAAAAGGAATATGTATATAAAATACTAAATAGCAATATCAGGGACCCTTTTCTGGAAAAGCGGGTATGCTTCTATCCCCAGCATCTGGACATGGAACTGATGCAGAGGGCCGCCAGGGCCTTTGAGGGCACCCACGACTTTAAGGCCGTGCGCAGCGAGGGCACCAAGACCAAGACCACCGTGCGCACCGTGTACTGGTGCCGGGCGGAGAAAGAGGGGAACATCATTACCGTCTCCATCTGTGCCGACGGCTTTTTGTACAACATGTGCCGGGCCATGGTGGGCACCATGGTCTACGCCTCCTACGGGAAGCTGCTGCCGGAGGATATCCCTCAGCTTTTGGAGAAGGGGGACCGGCGGCTCACCGGACCCACTATGCCGCCCCAGGGGGGGAGATGTTTTCCAGATATTGAGGCCTCTCCGCCATATATTTGTTCATAAACTTGTGTTAAAATAATAATTCCGGGCGGGGGACAGCCTGCCCGGCGGCAATACATATAAAGGATGAAATACACATGAAGATAATTATCGATGTCCTCCTCTTGATAATAATTGCCCTGTGTACCTGGAACGGGTATAAGCGGGGACTGGTGGGCGGCGTGGCCGGTATCCTGGCCATCATCATCGCCCTGTTCGGCGGCAGCCTCCTGTCCTCGGCTTACGCCCACGAGGTGGTCCCCGCCCTGGAGCCCTTTGTGGACGGCTATATCGACTCCCAGGAGACCAGAAGCACCGTGCTGGAGGAGCTGGGCTACGGGGAGAGCGACCTGTCCCTGGAGGATATTCTGAGCCA
>CASFJB010000179.1 GCA_949294945.1 uncultured Eubacteriales bacterium | reverse complement strand
GCTTCTCGTTGAAGTCCACGGAGAGAGGGAAGTAGTCGATACCGTCCTTGGGGCGGGCGGAGGCGGTGCAGGTGACCAGCACGGTGGTCTCGCCGTACTTCACCAGCACGGCGGCGCTGCAGAGCTCGGCCATCTTGCCCACTTCCATGGACAGGGGACGGCCCTCGTACATCATTTCGTACTTTTTGTAGTTGGGGAACTGCTTGTTGGTGATTATCATCTGGATTCTCCTTTAATTTTAAGTACGTCCCCCATACTTAGCACTTGAAAAAGAGCCCGGCCTCGGTCAAGGCGGCGGGAGCTTTTTCAAATACTAAGAAATGAGGGGAGTACATTGTTTGCGGCTGGGGAGGTTTAAAAAGATGGAGAGACAATATTAAATTGTCTCTCCATAAAAAACCTTCATAAACCTCAGTAGAAGCCGAAGGTCCGCAATTACTTGCGGATGTTCAGCTTTGCGATGATGGCGCGGTAACGCTCGATATCCTTCTTGGCCAGGTAGTCCAGCAGACGGCGGCGCTTACCAACCATCTTGTACATACCCAGACGGCTGTGGTCGTCGTTGGGATGCTGCTTGAGATGCTCGGTGAGCTCGCGGATACGCTGGGACAGAATGGCGATCTGGACCTCGGGAGAGCCGGTGTCGCCCTCATGGGTGGCGTTTTCGCTGATGACCTGGGTCTTGACTTCTTTGGTGATCATAGTGGTTATACCCCTTTCAAATAAATACTATACCCTGCGTCTAAGCTGAGGGAGTGAAAGGCAGCCGCAGCGGCGGCAAGGGCCCAAAGCCTGGAACGCGGGCAAACATGCCTAATGATGATAACATCACAAGGGCTCAAAGTCAATAGAAAAGCTGTTAAATAAAGGCTTTTATTTGTTTTTCATCACGGCCTTCATGCGCTGGCCGTGGTCCAGGATACGCTTGCGCAGGCGCAGGTTCTTGGGAGTGACCTCCAGCAGCTCGTCGTCGGCCAGGAATTCCAGGCACTGCTCCAGGCTCAGCTGCTTGGGAGGTACCAGGCGCAGGGCCTCGTCGGAGCCGGAGGCCCGGGTGTTGGTTAGGTGCTTGGTACGGCAGACGTTCACGGGCACGTCGTCGCTCTTGTTGCAGATGCCCACCACCATGCCGGCGTAGACCTTGGTGCCGGGGGTGATGAACATGGCTCCTCTCTCCTGGGCGTTCCAAATGCCGTAGGCCACGGCCTCGCCGGTCTCGAAGGCGATGAGGGAGCCGGTGCTGCGCCGGGCGATCTCCCCCTTGTAGGGCTCGTAGCGCTCAAAGACGGAGGCCAGGATACCCTCGCCCTTGGTGTCGGTGAGGAACTCATTGCGGTAGCCGAAGAGGCCCCGGGAGGGGACCAGGAACTCCAGCTTCATGCGGCTGCCCACGGGGGTCATCTCCAAAAACTCGCCCTTTCTGGCCCCCAGCTTCTCCATGACGGAGCCCATGTAATCCGAGGGCACGTCCACAACCACCCGCTCCACGGGCTCGCAGCGCTTGCCCTCTATCTCCTGATAGAGCACTCTGGGTGGGGACACCTGAAACTCATAGCCTTCCCGGCGCATGGTCTCGATAAGGATGGACAGGCTCATCTCGCCCCGGCCGGCCACATTGAAGCCGTCGGTGCTGCCCTGTATCTCCGTGACCTTCAGGGACACGTCCTTCAAAGTCTCCCGCATAAGGCGGTCCTTTATCTGCCGGGAGGTGACGAACTTGCCCTCCCTGCCGGCAAAGGGGCTGTCGTTGACGGAGAAGGTCATCTCCAGGGTGGGGGCGCTTATCTTCACAAAGGGCAGGGGCTGGGCGGCGCCCTTGGCGCAGATGGTGTCGCCTATGGTAACATCGCCGATACCGCTCATGGCGATGATGTTGCCGGCTCCCGCCTCGGTGACGGGGACCCGGTTCAGCCCGTCGAACTGGTAGAGGGAGACGGCCTTGGCCTTCCTGCTGGGGGAGTCAGGGTCGTGGTAGTTGCAGACCTCTATCTCCTGGTTCTGGCGGATGAGGCCCCGCTCGATGCGGCCCACGGCGATGCGGCCCACGTATTCGTTGTAGTCGATGTTGCTCACCAGCATCTGGAAGGGGGCCTCAGTGTCCATGTCGGGAGCGGGGATGTACTCCAGAATGGTCTCGAAGAGGGGCTTGAGGTCGGTGCCCACCACATCGGGGGAGTAGCTGGCGGTACCCTGGCGGCCGGAGCAGAACAGCATGGGGGAATCCAGCTGCTCGTCGGTGGCGTCCAGGTCCATGAGCAGCTCCAGCACCTCGTCCACCACCTCGTGGATGCGCTGGTCGGGGCGGTCTATCTTGTTGACCACCACGATGACCCGGTGGCCCAGCTCCAGGGCCCGGCTGAGGACGAAGCGGGTCTGGGGCATGGGGCCCTCGGCGGCGTCCACCAGAAGGATGACGCCGTTGACCATCTTCAGTATGCGCTCCACCTCGCCGCCGAAGTCGGCGTGGCCCGGGGTGTCTACTATATTTATCTTGGTGTCGCCGTACCAGACGGCGGTGTTCTTGGCCATTATGGTGATGCCCCGCTCCCGCTCCAGGTCGTTGGAGTCCATGACCCGGTCCACCACTTCCTGGTTCTCCCGGTACACGCCGGACTGCTTGAGCATCTCGTCCACCAGGGTGGTCTTGCCGTGGTCCACGTGGGCGATTATGGCTACGTTTCTAAGCTTATCCATATGAAGCTCTCCCTGCCTTTTTTATTTACAAAATATATTTACACACAAACGTAAAGTTTAACACCAGTTTTTGCGATTTGCAACACTTTTCCTGTGAACAAGCGATAAATGTTGAAAAAAATCCCGGGAAGTGATAGACTGTCTCCATCATTGAAGGGAGAAGGAGCCATGAGCCACAATTTCTTTGCCTATATATCCCGCATGCGCTATATCGGCCGCTGGAGCCTGATGCGAAACTCCCTGCCGGAGAACATCCAGGAGCACAGCCACATGGTGGCGGTGATAGCCCACGCCCTGGGGGTGATACGCCGGGACGTGTTCCACATCCCCTGTGACCCGGGAGAGTATGCCGCCGTTGCCCTGTACCATGACAGTTCGGAGATACTCACCGGGGACCTGCCCACGCCCATAAAATATTACAGCTCCGAGATAAAGTCTGCCTACAAAGAGGTGGAGGACAT
Source organism: uncultured Eubacteriales bacterium (assembly GCA_949294945.1). Classification (GTDB taxonomy): domain Bacteria; phylum Bacillota; class Clostridia; order Oscillospirales; family Oscillospiraceae; genus Limivicinus. The sequence goes on along the minus strand of CASFJB010000179.1, from coordinate 629 downwards.
CGCCTGCCGAAAGCTCCTGGCCACTTTGCCGGAGGAGCTCCAGGGGGCTTTCCGGCCCCTGATAAACGGGGAGACGGAGGCACGCTGCCACGACCTGGTGAAGGCCGCGGACAAGCTCTCCGCCTATATAAAATGCATCGAGGAGCGCCGGGCGGGGAACGACGAGTTCCTGTCCGCGGAGAAGCAGACCCGGCAGATACTGGAGCAGAGCCCCCTGCCGGAGGTGAAGTACTTCATGGAGCACTTCATCCCCGCCTTTGAGCTGACCCTGGACGAGCTGGGCACCATAGAGGAGTGAGAAGATGGAGCAGAAGAAGATAGACCGGATAAACGAGCTGAGCCGCCTGGCCCGGCAGCGGGAGCTGACGGAGGAGGAGCAGCAGGAGCGAGCGGCCCTGCGCTCGGAGTATATAGCGGATTTTCGCCGGGCCACCATAGACGTGCTGGAAAACACCTATATCGTCACCCCCGACGGCAAAAAGCACAAGCTGCAAAAGAAAGGCGAAAGCCCGAAAAAATGATATAAGCCTATACTTGCTGCCGGGCCCCAAGGCCCGGCAGTGTTCATTTAAGGCCAGAAGAAAATATTATAAAAAATTTAAGAATTTACGTTGAGCAATTTGCTTTAT
>CASFJB010000178.1 GCA_949294945.1 uncultured Eubacteriales bacterium | reverse complement strand
GCGGCCGGAGGCGCTGGAAAATCTGGGGTATTACTGATATCCCGGAACGGAAAAAGATGGAATACTGAGAGAAGAAGGTGGGGATTTCACTCCCCACCTTCTTCTTTACGCCTTCTTGACTTGAAAGGGAGGGGATTATATAATAAACTGTCTATCAAAATGTGACGAGGTAAGACATGAAGAAAATTCTACCCTGGATACTGAAAGCCCTGGCCGCCGGGCTTGCGGCCCTGCTGCTTTTGAATATATGGTGTTATTTTTACTTCAACGTGCCGGTACACTACACCAACGAGACCGGGGCCACGGAGTACAAGTGGGAGAGCGGCAAGTTCTACCGCAAGGGCACCGAGGGCTTCGCCTTCGGCCGCACCAATAACGACGGCTTCACCAATCTCTCCGACTATGAGCCTGGGCAGGAGATAGAGATACTGCTTATGGGCTCTTCCCACATGGAGGGGATGAACGTTCCCCAGGAGGACAACGCCGCCAACCTGCTGAACCTCCTCTTTGAAGGGGAGAAGTATGTTTACAATATCGGCACCTCCGGTCACACTCTCATCTACTGTCTGAGCAATCTGGAGGCGGCCCTGGATACCTATGAACCCGGGGAATACGTGGTGATAGAGACCAGGGACCTGGCCTTTTCCCAGGAGGAGCTGGAGGCCCTGGTGAGCGGCACCGTGGAGCCCATACCCTCCCGCACCGGGGGGCTGGTGGAGTTGCTGCAGAAGCTGCCCTATCTGCGCCTGATATACACCAAGTATTTTAACGACGACGGGAGAGACGGCGCCGACGCTGACGGGAGCGGGCCTTCCACCATAGATTCCCAGGCGCTGGATAAGCTCACCGCTCAGGCCCTGAGCAGGGCGGCGGAGAGCTGCCGTGAGCATGGAGTGCAGCTCATTCTGGTCTACGACCCCACGGTATACGCCGACAGCCAGGGACGGGGCTACACCCAGACGGAGACTGAGGATCTGGAGCGCTTCACGGCCTGCTGTGAAGCCTCCGGCATAGCCTTTGTGGATCTGACGGAGAGCTTTCTCCAGGGCTATGAGCAGCAGCACAAGCTGCCCTACGGCTTTCTCAATACCCGCCCGGGCATGGGCCACCTGAACAGCTGGGGCCATGAGCTCTTTGCCGGGGCCGTGTTTCAAACCATAAACGAGCTGGAGGGCTGACATGACATTCAACAGCCTTACATTTGCAATATTTTTTGTTATCGTCTGCGGCCTGATGGCCCTGACAAATATAGAGAGGATACGCCGGCTCCTGCCCGGGAACATCCTCCGGCTGCGGCACTGGGTGCTGCTGCTGTCCAGCTATGTGTTTTACGGCTGGTGGAACTGGAAGTGCTGTTTCCTCATGCTGGGCCTTACCCTGGTGGCCTATCTCTCCGCCGGGGCCTATGCCAGAGACGGGAAAAAGTTCCACGTGGTCCTGGGGGTGGTGTTCCCCCTGGTCATCCTGGGCATATTCAAATACTTCAACTTCTTCATAGATTCCTTCTGCGGCCTTTTCGGCATCAGCCGGGCGGGCGCCCTGAACATCCTGCTGCCGGTGGGCATCAGCTTTTACACCTTCCAGTCCCTCAGCTACACCATAGACGTGTACCGGGGGAAGATAAAGGCAGAGAAGAGCTTTGAGAACGTGGCGCTGTACATCGCCTTTTTCCCCCAGCTGGTGGCCGGGCCCATAGTCAAGGCCGGGGAGTACATCCCCCAGCTCTATGAGGACAGGAACATCAGCCTGGACAATTTCCAGCAGGGCATACAGTTTTTTGCCCTGGGCCTGTTCAAAAAGATAGTCCTGGCGGACAACATCTCCACCTTTGTGGACGCGGTGTATGACTGCCCGGCGGAGTTCCACGCCCTGACGGTGCTGCTGGCAGTGGCGGCTTATGCCATACAGATATACTGCGACTTCTCCGGCTATTCCGACATGGCCGTGGGCTGCGCCAAATGCCTGGGCTACGACCTGTCCCGGAACTTTAACCTCCCCTATATAGCCAGGAACGTCACCGAGTTCTGGAAGCGCTGGCACATCAGCCTCTCCACCTGGCTGATGGAGTATCTGTACATCCCCCTGGGGGGCAACCGCAAGGGCAAGGCCCGGCAGTATCTGAACCTGATGCTCACCATGCTCATAGGCGGACTGTGGCACGGGGCGGCCTGGACCTATGTGGCCTGGGGCGGCCTCCACGGTCTGGCCCTCTGCGTACACAAGATTTTCATGGAACTGCGCCGGGGCAAGAAAAAGAACAACAGCCTGCCGGTGGTGTGGCTGTCGGTATTCTTCACCTTCTGGTATGTGAGCTTCTGCCTGGTGTTCTTCCGCTCCGGAGACTTCGCCACCGCCCTGGAAGTCATTGCCGCCGTGTTCACCTGGCAGCAGGGGGTCATGCACCTGAGCAGCTGGGCCCTCATCGGCCTGGGCTGTGTGGGCATTGCCACCCTGGCGGCCTGGATAAGGAGCCGGAAGCTGGGCACTGTCATAGAGGGCTACTACCCCCAGCTGAAGCTGGATACGGTGCCGGGGCTGCTGGTATTTTTACTCTTTGTGGGACTGACCATGGGCCTGGCCTACACCGGGGAAAATCCCTTCATCTATTTCCAGTTTTAAAAGAGAGAAAAACGCAATATGAAAAAGGATGTTTTGAAAAAGGCCTTTGTGGCCTCGGTGCCGGTGCTCTCCGGCTACCTGGTCATAGGCCTGAGCTTCGGCGTGGTGCTGCAGAGCCGGGGCTACGGCCCCCTGTGGTCGGCGGCCATGAGCGCCTTCATCTACGCCGGTTCCATGCAGTTTGTGGCGGTGGAGCTTATGAGCAGCGCCGCCAGTCTCTTTACCATTGCCCTCACCACCCTGATGGTGAACATGCGCCATGTGTTCTATGGCCTGTCTATGGTGGACAGATATAAAAACACCGGCAAGGCCCGGCCCTACCTCATCTTCGCCCTCACCGACGAGACCTATTCCCTGGTGTGCAATCCCCCGGAAATGGCGCCGGAGGATGAAAAGAATTTCTATATCCTGGTATCGGTGCTGGACCATATCTATTGGATTGCAGGCTCTTTCCTGGGCTCCATACTGGGAGCCATGCTGCCCTTCAGCACCGAGGGCATAGACTTTGCCCTGACGGCCCTTTTTGTCTCCGTGTTCGTGGAGCAGTGGCTCAGCGCAAAGGACCACGTGCCCGCCGTCATGGGTTTGGTGGCGTCGGCACTGTGCCTGCTCATTTTCGGGGCGGACAATTTCCTCATCCCCTCCATGCTGCTGATTATGCTGGGCTTGACTCTATATCGCAAGAGAGAGGAGGCGAGGGCATGACTCACGCTGTTCTGGTCATAGCCGTCACCGCCCTGGTGACCCTGGTCCTGCGCTTCATACCCTTCCTGGCCTTTGGCGGCAAGAGGGAGACTCCGGCATATATAAGCTATCTGGGCAGGCTGCTGCCCTATGCGGTCATGGCCATGCTGGTGGTCTACTGCCTTAGGAACATCAGCTTTGCCGTCGCCCCCTTCGGGGCTCCGGAGCTCATATCCTGCGCCGTGGTGGCCCTGCTCCACGTGTGGAGGCGCAGCTCCATACTCAGCATACTGGGGGGCACGGTCTGCTATATGCTGCTGGTGCAGCTGGTGTTCTGAAAAGCTATAGAGCTATAGATAAAAAGGGATGCGCCCAGGCCCATCCCTGAGACTGTCAAAAAGCCTCGCAGAGCTTTTTCGCCGCAGCGAAAAAATAATTTCAATCGTTTTCCGCGGCGACATGTGCGTCGCGGAAAACACTTCTCACGGAGCGGAGTGTCGAATTGTGCGCC
>CASFJB010000177.1 GCA_949294945.1 uncultured Eubacteriales bacterium | reverse complement strand
CCTCCAGCAATGAGGCTGCCCTCACCGACGAGCAGGAGCTGTGCCCGGCGGAGCAGACCTTTATGAACTCCAGCTATTTTGACGAGATATATCATGCCCGCACCGCCTGGGAGAATCTCAACGGGGTCTACCCCTACGAGATAACCCACCCGCCTCTGGGCAAGGAGATAATTGCCCTGGGCATAACAATATTCGGCATGACTCCCTTTGGCTGGCGCTTTTCCGGCACCTTCTTCGGTGTGCTGATGCTGCCCATAATGTATGTATTCCTCAAGAAGCTTTTTGGCGGAAGAACGGCCCCTGCCGCGGGCACCATAGTCTTTGCCGCAGACTTCATGCACTTTGTCCAGACCCGCATTGCCACCATAGATACCTATGCTGTCTTTTTCATACTGCTGATGTATCTCTTCATGTACCTGTTCTTTACGGAGAACAAGCTGAGATACCTGGCCCTGTCCGGACTGTTCTTCGGCTTGGGCGCGGCCAGCAAGTGGACCTGCCTTTATGCCGGCGCGGGCCTTGCGCTGATATGGGCCTGGTACTGGATAAAGAATGCCCGCCGGGGCGTCAAGGCTTTCCTGAAAAACTGCGGCTTCTGCCTGGTGTTTTTCGTGCTTCTGCCATGTACTATATACTACCTGTCCTATATACCCTATGCCCAGGCCCGGGGCGGATTGCCCCTGTTCAGCATGGATTACCTGAAAATGGTGCTGGACAATCAGGAGTATATGTTCAACTACCACTCCACCATAGTGGCCACTCATCCCTATTCCTCCCGCTGGTACCAGTGGATATTGGATATCCGGCCAATACTCTATTATCTCCAGTATCTGCCGGATGGGATGCGTTCCAGCTTTGGGGCCTTTGTGAATCCGGCGCTGTGTTGGGGAGGCTTTATCGGACTCTTTGCCCTGGGCTACATGGCCATAGGCCGCCGGGACCAGAAGGCCGCCTTCATCCTTCTGGGCTACCTGGCCCAGCTGCTGCCCTGGATCTTTGTCTCCCGCCTCACCTTTGAGTACCACTATTTCCCCTGCACCGTGTTCCTGGTGCTGACTATGGGTTATATCTTCAACATCATGGAGCTGAACTGCCGCCGGGGCAGGATCTATGCCTGGAGCTTTGCCCTGGGCTGCCTGGCCCTGTTTGTGCTGTTCTACCCGGCGCTCTCCGGTGCCCCGGTGGATAATGCCTCGGCAACAAAACTCCTTGGCTGGCTGCCCAGCTGGCCTTTCTAGACCTTATCTACTATTATTTATATGGAATGTAGTTAGAATGACTGCCGGTGCCCCAGAAAGGCACCGGCATTTTGTATATTTTCGTACTTGAATTTTTGTAGAAAATCACTATAATGTGGGGCAGTTGATAGAAAGAAGAGGTTAATACATGGGTATCGCGCTTTTGGGCAAATTGGGTTCCCTGTTTTTGATAATGCTGGCCGGATATGTAATAGTTCGCTGCGGCCTGCTCCGCTCCGAAGACAGCCACACCCTGTCTGTGCTGTGCCTGTATCTCATATGCCCCTGCAGCATAATTTCCGCTTTTCAGATAGAGAGCAATCCCAGCATCGTCTCGGGACTGCTGCTGTGCCTGGCTGCGGCGGTGGTTATCCATGCGGTCTATATCATAACGGTGATGCTGCTCAAAAAGCCTTTGAAGCTGGATGCAGTGGAGCAGACCTCTATAATATATACCAACGCGGGCAATCTCATCATTCCCATCGTCAGTTCCCTGCTGGGACCGGAATGGGTCATATATACCTGCGCTTTCATCTGCGTCCAGGTGCCCCTCCAGTGGAGCCACTGCAAGAGCATAATCTGCAATGAGCACCACCTGGATATTAGGAAGATACTTACCAATGTGAACATGATCTCTGTCATGCTGGGGATCATTCTGTTCTTTACCGGCCTGGAACTGCCCGCCTTCCTCCAGAGCACCATCGATACCGTAGGCAGCACCATAGGCACCGTATCCATGCTGGTGGTAGGTATGCTCATCGGCGGCATGGATCTGAAGGACATTTTCCTGCGCCGCCGCACTTGGCTTATCACTGCCATGCGCCTTGTGGTCATGCCGCTCATTACCGTGCTGTTTCTGCGCATAGGTGCGGGACACAGTTCGCTGCCGGAGGCCGACAAGGTTCTGATGATAACTCTTCTGGCAGCTGCGGCCCCCGCCGGAGCTACCGTTACCCAAATGGCCCAGGTCTACGGAGCCAACGAACATGACGCCTGTTCCATAAATGTGCTCACCACCCTGCTGTGCATAGTCACTATGCCTCTTATGGTGGCCCTGTATCAAATGTAAATTTTTGGAACCAAGGACAATTTGCAGTTGACTTTGTCGGAAAATCTGGTAGAATAACGTAAATCAACTGCGGCAGAGGCTTTGTTTCCGACTGCCGCAGAATTTTATAATTTTGAAAGGGGTTTTATCATATGGGTCTCAGCGAAATTTATTCCAACCGTTTTGTAGGTGAGGGCCTTACCTTTGACGACGTGCTTCTTGTTCCGGCAGAGAGTGACGTTCTCCCGGCGGACGTGGATCTCACCACCCAGCTCACCAAGAAGATCAAGCTGAACGTGCCTGTTATGAGTGCTGCCATGGACACCGTTACCGAGTACCGCATGGCTATCGCCATAGCCAGAGAGGGCGGCATCGGCGTTATCCACAAGAACATGAGCATCGATACTCAGGCAGAGCAGGTGGACATGGTCAAGCGTTCCGAAAACGGCGTCATCACCAACCCCTTTTTCCTTAAATCCGGACACACTCTGGGGGATGCCGATGCCCTGATGGGCAAGTTCCGCATCTCCGGCGTTCCCATCGTGGACGACGAGGGCCACCTGATAGGCATCATCACCAACAGAGACATGAAGTTCGAGACCGATATGAGCCGCCGCATTGAGGAGGTCATGACCCATGACAAACTCATCACCGGCCTGGAGGGCACTACCCTTGACGAGGCAAAGGCCATCCTCCAGAAGAACCGTATAGAGAAGCTCCCCATAGTGGACAAGGACTATAAACTCAAGGGCCTCATCACCATTAAGGATATCGAGAAGGTCCTGAAGTACCCCCACTCCGCCAAGGATTCCGCCGGCCGTCTGCTGTGCGCTGCCGCCATCGGCATCACCAAAGACGTGCTGGACCGCTCCGCCGCCCTTATCGATGCCGGCGTTGACGTGCTGGTGCTGGACAGTGCCCACGGCCACTCCGCCAACATCATGAACTGCGTGAGAAAGGTGAAGGAGAGATTCCCCGACATCCAGCTGATAGCCGGAAACGTGGCCACTGCCGAAGCCACCGAGGCCCTGATAAAGGCCGGCGCCGACTGCGTCAAGGTGGGTATAGGCCCCGGCTCCATCTGCACCACCCGTGTAGTGGCCGGCATTGGCGTACCCCAGGTCAGCGCCGTGCTCCAGTGTGCCGAGATGGGCGATAAATACGGCATCCCCGTTATTGCCGACGGCGGCATAAAGTACTCCGGAGACATCGTCAAGGCCATAGCCGCCGGTGCAAAGGTGGTCATGATGGGCTCCATGCTGGCAGGCTGTGAGGAGGCCCCCGGCGACATGGAGGTTTACCAGGGCCGCCAGTTCAAGGTCTACCGTGGCATGGGCAGCCTGGGCGCCATGCAGAAAGGTTCCAAGGACCGCTATTTCCAGACCAACAACAAGAAGCTGGTCCCCGAAGGCGTGGAAGGCCGTGTGCCTTTCCGGGGAGCAGTTTCCGAGACCATATACCAGATGATGGGCGGCCTGCGCTCCGGTATGGGCTATTGCGGCGCCCATAACATCGAAGAGCTGCGCACCAAC
>CASFJB010000176.1 GCA_949294945.1 uncultured Eubacteriales bacterium | reverse complement strand
CGTGCATTTCTTTTTCATTGAAGGCATCCAGGCCCTCTATATTCAGCACATTGCCGGAATCCTTGAACTGCTGGAGGTAATACTCCTTGGCCCCCTGTATCCACCGGGCCGCCCCCCGCAGGCTCTCCAGTGTATGCAGGCCCTTCACCACCGTGGTGCGGAACTCATAGTCCACACTGCCGGAGAGCAGGAAATCCTTGGACCGCTCTATGGCCGCCAGATCCGGCTTATCCAGGCCCACGGTATGGGCGTAAAGCTCCGGGGAATTCTTGATGTCCATGGCCACCCGGTCCACCAGGCCCTCTCTCACCAGCTCCATGAGCAGCTCCGGGAAGGAGCCGTTGGTGTCCAGCTTCACGCTGTAGCCCAGAGCCTTCACCTTGGCCAGAAACGAGCCTATGTCCTTATGGAGCAGGGGCTCTCCGCCGGTGACGGCCACCCCGTCCAGCACGCCTACCCGCTTCTTCAGAAAGCTCAGCACCGTCTCCTCGTCCGTGTCCTGCACCAGCTGCCCCGGCACAACCAGAGACGCATTGTGACAGAAGGGACAGCGGAAGTTGCAGCCGCCGGTGAACACCGTACAGGCCACCCTTCCGGGATAGTCCAGCAATGTGAGTTTTTGAAGTCCTGATACAAGCATGGGCATACCTCTCTTTTTCGTGCTTACCTACATTACCACCATATGGGCCCCTTGTCAATAGGAACTCACTATATATTGAAAGAAAGACAGGGCTGTAACCGTTTTGACCACAAAATATAGTGTCGGGCTGCATATAGCCGCAGCCCGGCACCGAGAGATATTTTACTTCATATGTTTACTTATTTCAAGTGCAAGAGACCCTTTTTTTAAATATTGTGTATTCCGCCAAAATCTTGGAGGAAATTTCTACATGGTATTTTATCCCATGGCAAAAATTGCCGCTCATTTTTTCCCCGCGGCCACGGCAGCCAACTTCCGTTCCCGGCGCTCCAGGACTTCCCGGCTCTTGGGCTGGATGTCCCCCGCCCGGGTCAGCGCCCACTTGGTCATGGAGGGGCCCACCAGCTGGTACACCAGCACCGCAAAAAGCACTACATTGCGTATCATGGTCCCGTCACCCGGCAGGGTGGAGGCGGTGACGCACATGCCCAGGGCCACCCCCGCCTGGGGCAGCAGGGTGATGCCCAGATTCTTCACCACATTCTCGCTGCATCCGGCAAACTTTGCCGACTCCCTGGCGCCGATGTACTTGCCCAGAGAACGGAAAATGATGTACACCAGGCCGATCACCACGCTGCTCAGCTGGCCGAACACCCCCAGCTCCAGCTCCGCTCCGGATATAACGAAAAACAGCACCAGCAGCGGCGCCGTCCAGCGGTCCGCATTGTCCATTATCTCCTGGGACAGAGGGCAGAGGTTGCAGAACACCGTGCCCAGCATCATGCACACCAGCAGAGAGGAAAAGCCCAGAGTGGCCGGACCTATGGGTATGCTCAGCATGGACAGGGCAACAGTGAGGAACACGAAGCCTATGGTCATGGCCAGGCGGTTGGTATTGGAATGAAAGAACTTCTCTATATGGCTCAGTCCCAGCCCCGCCAAAGCCCCCAGCAGCAGGGAGGCAAATATTTCCAGACTGGGGTTTATTATAATAGTATATACATCCACGGCTCCGGAGTTGAGAGCCTTGGCCACGCCGAAGGATATGGCAAAGAGTATAAGCCCCACAGCGTCGTCCAGAGCGACTATGGGCAGCAGCAGGTCCGTGAGGGGGCCATTGGCCTTATACTGGCGCACTACCATCAGCGTGGCCGCAGGAGCGGTGGCGGCAGCGGTGGCCCCCAGGGTCAGCACTGCCGGGACAGTCATGGCCTGGGGCATGGCAAAATGCACCAGCAGCAGCGTCACATCCACCATAGCGGTGGTGACCACAGCCTGGGCTATGCCCACGATGAAGGCCTGGCGGCCCGTCTCCTTCAGCTGCTCAAGGCGAAACTCGTTGCCTATAGAAAAGGCTATGAAGCCCAGAGCCAGGTCGCTTATCACGCCCAGCCGGTCCAGCTGTTCATAACTGTTGAAGCCCAGCCCCGGCACCCCCAGTGCGCCCAGAAGACAGGGCCCTATAAGCACCCCCGCCACCAGATAGGCGGTGACATCCGGCAGGTGCAGATTTTTTACCGCACGGGTCATCATCAGCCCGGCAAACATCGCCACGGATAGGGACAGCAGACTAGCCATTTTAACATCTCCTTATTTTCAGCCGACTCATTATAGGACGAAATTTCCGGGATTTCAACTCGAAAATACCACCAAAACATTCCGCTACGGCCTCTTGTTTTTTGTCTGCTTGACAAAGCCGGGAACTTGTGATATATATTAATTAACAATTAAGTTAATTGTTAAAGGAGATGATATGCATGGGTTTGCAAACTACGCTGCGGGCGCTGGCGGACCCCATCCGCCGGGAGATCCTGGCCCTGCTGAAGGCCGGTCCCCTGTCCGCCGGGGATATATGCAGCCACTTTACGGTCACGGCGGCGGCGGTATCCCGGCACCTGTCGGTGCTGCGGGAGGCGGACCTGATACGGGACCGCCGGGAGGGAAAATTTATTTACTACGAGCTGAACACCTCGGTGCTGGAAGAGATAATGCTCTGGCTCCGGGAGCTGAAAGGGGACAAGGAAGATGTTTAAAAAGAACCTGAAGAAAATCATTATAAGCAGCCTTATCATCCTGCTGCCCATGCTGGTGGGACTGATACTGTGGAACAGGCTGCCGGAGCTGCTGCCCACCCACTGGAACGCCGCCGGGGAGATAGACGGCTGGGGCAGCCGGGCCATGGTGGTCTTTGGGGAGAGCCTGGGCCTGCTGGGCATACACTGGCTGTGCATTGCCGTCTGCTTTGCCGACCCCAGAAACAAGGGCCAGAGCGGCAAAGCCCTGTGGCTGGTACTGTGGGTCTGCCCGGCCCTGGCAGTGCTGGTGGGAGCCACAACCTACCTCACTGCCCTTGGGCTCCAGCCCTTCAGCATGGATAAGATCATGCTCATATTCATGGGGTTTCTGTTCATAGTCATAGGCAACTACCTGCCCAAGTGCCGCCGGAACTACACCATAGGCATAAAAGTGCCCTGGGCCCTGGACAACGAGGAGAACTGGAATGCCACTCACCGCTTTGCCGGTAAGCTCTGGGTGCTCTGCGGCATCGCCATAGTGCTGCTGGCCTTCCTGCCCTGGGCCGAGCTGGGCTTCTGGCTCAGTATCGCCATCCTGCTGGCCGCCGCGGTGGCGTCCTGTGTTTACTCCTATGTCTACTACCGAAAGCAGCTGCGGGAGGGCCGCTGGTAAAATCCCTTCAGGATGCCCATAACCAAGACACAGCCCGCCGGGAGACCCGGCGGGCTGTGTCTTGGTTATATTATTCTTTTTTCCCGCAGGATATTGTTCTCTCTTATGCCTTGACTTCCTTCTTGGCCTCCACATTGCGGATGACAAAGAGGACGGCCACGGTGAGCACGGCGCCCACTATGAAGCAGATGACGGCGTTCTGGACGAAGCCCGCCACTATGTAGGTGACAAAGCTGACGGCGGCCACAGTGATGGCGTAGGGCAGCTGGGTGGACACGTGGCTCAGGTGCTCCACCTGGGCTCCGGCAGAGGCCATGATGGTGGTATCGGAGATGGGAGAGCAGTGGTCGCCGCAGACGGCGCCGGCGCAGCAGGCGGAGATGCCGATTATCAGCAGGCTGCTTGAGGCGGGGAAGATGGCGGTGACTATGGGGATGAGGATGCCGAAGGTGCCCCAGGAAGTGCCGGAGGCAAAGGCCAGGATGCAGGCCACCACGAAGATGACGGCGGGCAGCATGCTGTACAGGCTCTGGGAGGCGCCCATCATCAGGTCATGGACGAATACGTCGGCGCCCAGGGTGCTGGTCATGGTCTTCAGGGACACGGCCATGGTGAGGATGATGATGGGGGGGACCATGGCGATAAAGCCCT
>CASFJB010000175.1 GCA_949294945.1 uncultured Eubacteriales bacterium | reverse complement strand
TGGCCGACGGGGACGACACCTATCCTGCGGAGTTTGCCCCTGAGATGGCGGCAAAGGTACTGGAGCGGGGCGTGGACATGGTGGTGGGCGACCGCCTCTCCGCCACATATTTCACCGAGAACAAACGGCCCTTCCACAACTTCGGCAACAAGTTGGTGCGCCACAGCATCAACGCCCTTTTCAAAAGCGACATCCAGGATATAATGACCGGCTACCGGGCCTTCAGCTACCAGTTCGTAAAAAGCTTCCCGGTGCTCAGCAAGGGCTTTGAGATAGAGACGGAGATGAGCATACACGCCATTGAGAAAAACATGCTGGTGGAGAATGTGATAGTGAGCTACAGGGACAGGCCCGAGGGCAGCGTATCCAAGCTCAACACCGTCTCCGACGGGATAAAGGTACTGGGAACCATAGGCAAGCTGTATAAAAACAACAAGCCCTTCGCCTTCTTCGGCATCATCGCCCTGGCTCTGGCGCTTGTTGCCGCAGTGATGTTCTTCCCGGTGCTCAGCGAATTCCTGCATACCGGCGAGGTACGCCGTTTCCCCACCCTCATCGTCAGCGGTTTTGCGGCCATTGCGGCAATCCTCAGCTTCTTCTCCGGCCTAATCCTGGAGACCCTCCATGAGAAGAACCGCCAGGACTTTGAGATGAGGCTCATTGACATTCACAACAGATATGTGCAGAAGGTGGAGGAGAGCAAGTGAAGAATAAGACCCAAGGGCTTTCCACCGCAGCGGCGGCGGTCTTTGCCGTCCTTGCGGCCATGGCCCTGTGCATGAGCTTTCCCCAGCCGGAGCTTAGTGAGGCGGCTTTAGGCAGCGGAATACTCAATATGATGGAGAACCTGCGCCGCAGCCTGGACGGCACTGCCCTCCAGGCCAGCATCCTTGCCGTGGCTCTGTTCCTGCTCCGGCGCTGGAATGAGAACAGACGCCGTGGGAGCTATATCCTGCTGGAGCTGGTCTGCTTTCTCATAGCCGCTATCTGGCTCATGGCCCAGGGCTTTGTCCAGGACAACACTCTCCAGAGCCTCGCATCCGGCACCGGCCAGCTGCTGAAATGCTGCATCTATCTTTTGGGCAGCGCCTGGATGCTGAGCCAGCTGGCCATTGCCCTGGATATATTTATAAGCAGCGACGCCGACCTGCAATGGAAAAGAGAGGGAAAACTCACCGCTTTTTACCGGCGGCACAGCTTCCTCTGCCCTTTCATACTGATACTCCTCAGCTGTGTGCTGCCCCTCATCCTGGTCTATCCGGGAGGCATGAACGCCGACTCCTGGGGACAGGCGGGGATGTTCTTCAAAGTGGTGCGCCCGGATTGGGGACTCTATGAGTTCAGCTCCCACCACCCCCCGGCCCACACCGTGTACTTTGCCTCCATCATCGCCCTGGGTAAAAAGCTGGGCAGTGCAAACCTGGGCCTTTTTGCGGTGATGCTTTTGCAGGCAGGGATGTATTCGGCTGTGTTTGCCTACTCCCTGTACACCATGAGACGCCTGGGCGCCCCCGGATACCTGAGGCTCATCAGCCTGCTGGCCATACTTTTCAGCCCCTACTTTGTCACCTCCTACCCTGCGGTGGTGAAAGACAATGTGTATTCCTGGGCCATCCTGCTGTTTGTCACCGAGCTGGTATATATGCTGTACCTGGGGCGGGACTACTGGAGCAGCAAGGGACACATTTCCCTGCTGGCTCTGAGTATAATGACCTCCATGCTGTTTAGAAACAACGGCAAGTACGTGATATACCCTATGGTCTTGCTGCTTCTAATAGTGTTCTTTGTGGGGTATAAAAAAGGTAAAAAGAGCGGGATGCCAAGGCGTATCGTCCTGTGCCTGCTGCTGCCGGTGCTGGCGGCCAATCTGATACTTGGCGGACTGATGAGCTATTATGATATAGAGAAGGGCAGCGTTCGGGAGGCCCTGTCCCTGCCCATACAGCAGACCGCCCGCTATGTGCTGGAGCGGGGTGACGAGGTGACGGAGGAAGAGAAAGACGCCATCAGCGCCGTATTGGACTACGACAATTTGGCGGCTGATTATTACCCCATGGAGTCCGACCCGGTGAAGGACAAGTTCAATCCCGAAGCCACCACGGAGGATGTGCTGAACTATCTTAAGACCTGGTTCAAACAGGGACTGAAGCACCCCTTCGTATATATAAAGGCCACGGTGAACCAGAACTATCCCCTGGTATTTCCCTTCCAGGAGGGCAATCAGCTGGCAATAGGCACGCTGAATAAAAATCACCTCTATGCCGCAGAGACCATAGGAATCACCGATGTGGAGGTGCTGCCCAGGGTGAACAATATCCGCAATGAGTTTAACTATGATCTGATGTATCTGCCCTTTACCGGGCTTATGTGCAATATAGCGGTGTACGTGCTGGTGCTGTTGTTCTTCTGCTGCTACGCTTTGAGGCGCAGACTTTGGAGCTTCTTCATTCCGGCCCTGCCTCTGCTGCTGAGCCTGGCCATAGTGGTGGCGGCTCCGGGCATAAGGGGCACGCCCCGTTACGCCTATCTCATACTCTACTCCCTGCCGGTGGTGATGAGCTGGTACTGCTTCATGGCAAATAAGAGGAAAAAAGACGGCGAACAGTAAATAATTTTGCCATAACAAACCCGCAGCGGCGAAAGCCGCTGCGGGTTGACTGTTTATAGCTATTCAATCTTCCTGGCCGGTTGGGACTATAAGCTCATCCAGACTGACCCCAAGAAGCTTTGCGAAAGTATAGGCTTCATAGTCGGTGACCAGCCGCTCCCCGGACTCTATTCGGCTGATGATGTCCTGCTCCATGGGCACGCCCTCGGTCTGCATCTTGGCGGCAAGGGCGGCCTGGGACAGCCGGCGCATAAGGCGCAGCTGACGCAGCCTCTCCCCGCAGATATTCTTTTGGCCGTTATATCCGTATATTTTCAAAGCTCATACAGCCCTTTATGTTAATAACAAATATTTTATTTGACAATAACATATTATGCGGATATTATTATGTTAATATCCCATAATCGTGGACTGCTTTATGAAAAAATATGTAAGGGGAGTGATTGTTATACCGGACTATGAAAAAATGTATAAGCAGATGGTAAATGCAGCTGAGGACGCAATCAAAATACTTATTGAGGCCCAAAGAAATTGCGAGGAAATGTATATTGAAGATGCGGAGCGTCAAGAGCATTTTGCAAATACCGGAGAGAAATGCTCATTGCAGGAAAAGGAAAGATAGAAGGGGGAATGGTTTGGCCAAAATGAGACCGCAGCGGTTTAACCGCTGCGGTCTGTCTGCTTATGGCCTGTTTGTAGCGTTTTTACTTTATGCTGAAGAGCAGGTCGCCGTAGCTGGGGTAGGGCCAGTACTGGGAAGAGCAGAGGGTCTCCAGCTCGTCGGCGGTTTGGCGCAGGCGGTTCATATTCTCAAAAACCTCGCTGCGGTAGAACTTTGCCCGGTCCAGGCTGCATTCCAGGGCCTCGGCCTTGGAAACGGAGGTGGACAGAGCGGAGGTGCGGGAGCTGAGCTCGGCGGTGAGGCGGCTTATCTTGGTGGCAAGGCCGGTCTCAAAGCTTACGTCCATGGTGTCGCTGAGGCTGCGCTTGGCCAGGGCCGCCTCGGCCAGACTCCTGGCGTAGGCGCTGACGGCGGGGAGAATATCCCGCTGGGCCATATCCAGCATGGTCATTGCCTCGATGTGCAGCACCTTGCAGTAGCTGCTGAGCTTGATCTCATACCGGGCTCTCAGCTCGATGGGGGTGTAGACCCGGTGACGGGTAAAGAGCTCCACGTTTTTCTCATCCAGGTAGCAGGGAACGCAGTCGGGGGTGCTCACCAGGTTGGACAGGCCCCGGCGCTCCGCCTCCTTCAGCCAGGCTTCGTCATAGCCGTTGCCGTTGAAGATGATGCGCTTATGGCGGCGGATGACCTCCCGGATCAGGTTGTGGAGGGCGGATTCAAAGTCCTGAGCCTGCTCCAGAGTGTCGGCATACTGGCGCAGGGACTCGGCCACGGCGGTGTTCAGCACCACATTGGGGCCGGAGATGGAGGCGGAGGAGCCCAGCATCCTGAACTCGAACTTGTTG
>CASFJB010000174.1 GCA_949294945.1 uncultured Eubacteriales bacterium | reverse complement strand
GTTCCAGACAGCTTTTGCCAGCTGCTCACAGTAAAGCACCTCGTCCACCACCCGGTTCTGCCATTTCCTGTCCAGGTCCTCCAGAAGGCTTGCATGGAGCTCCAGCGCATCGGAAAACTCATCCACCACTCCGCAGTTCATCCCTCCGTAGACCAGTCCTGCTATCTGCAAAGCCACCAGCCGGTCGCGCCCTAATATCCGTTCTTTTTTCAGTGTTTTTACCCACACCAGGACTCCTGGCTCTTTTCCGCCGCTGCCGCATACCGAGGCAAAATCCCGCCACATCTGCCGGGCCGGGTCGTGGGGCCGGGGCACCGTGCGCTCCGTCTCCTTTCCCTTCCCCTGTACCGTCCACAGAGTCATCTGCTCCGAGAAAACATTTTCCTTTTCCAGATAGTCCCCGGCAGCATCCACATAGCTGTCCACCACATCGCCGTTACGGTGCAGCAGGACACGCCTGCACTGCATGCTCAGCAGCTCCGGCTGATTGTCCGGCTGGGCCATCTCCGTGCGTTTATCCCTTTTAGGTTCGTCCCTCTCCCAGGACGGCCTGGGTTCGCCCCAGGGCTCGATGCCGTCTTTCAAGAAAACCATGTTGAGCATGAGGGTTTCAAATAGAGACTTGGCCCTCACGATCACCAGCCCTAAACAACTGGGCCAGCACTGTTTGGGTGACGGGTCCTTCGCTGCCGTATCATCGAAGGCCTGCAAATATACCAGCCATCTCGCCGCCTCATCAAAGGCCAGCTCCTCTTTTTTTCTCCCGCTTCTCAAGGGGAACAGCTGTATTTTATTGCTGCTTTCCACCAGGGCTCCGTTCATTTTCTTCGCCGGATTACTTGTCCCCGTGATGCCCGGCACCTGATAGAAGGGATACTGCTGGTCAAAGAGCCAGAACCGGTCCTCCCACTTTTCCAGATAATCCTCTATAGGTCTCCTCGGGAACTCTCCCAGTTCCCAGATAGCTTTCCACCGGCGCAGAGCCTCCTCGTTATCATCCAGAGGGATACTGTTTCCCTCTTCATCCTGCCGGTAAAACACCGTGTTCAGCAGGGCCAGAAGCAGGCGCAGGACTGCGATATTCTGGGTCTCCGTCTCTCCGGCCAGAGCCAGATAACGGCCGGACTGGGTCAGGGCCTCACTAAGAGACACTTTTTTGACTTTGTAGTCCCTCTCTAAAACGCAGATCCAGGGCTCCCTGCACAGATTGAACGCCCTCTCTTCCATCTATTTTCCCTCCCCTTTATATATGCTCAGTCCGTATTCAAGGTCATATTTCAGCCTGTAGCCGCAGAGCTCTGCCTCCAGTTCTCCCGACAGCAGCAGGACCAGCTCCCCGTTCAGCCACCTGGAGCGTTGCCATTCCGGCATCATACTGCCGTTTCGCATTTCCAGTTCCCGGATGCATTCCTCCGTTTTATATACGCTCAGCTGTCTTGGCAGCAGCACCCTCTGCTGCAATATCTTACAGCACTCATCCTGGGAGGGCATATGGCTCAGGGCGATGCGCTCTCCGGCGCTCTGCCAGGGCAAAAAGGCGGCGTAGTCCTCCCCCGCCTCCACCATCAGCAGCACGGCTACGGAGGACTCCCCGTCTCTCACCGTGGCGGCAGCCAGCTTCTCATTGTCGCTGGGCGCCTTGTCCAACAGTCCGTGCATGGTACGGCGCAGATCACGTTCTCTGGCCATTCGGTAGCTGCCTGCCCTTCTCTCTTTTTTCAGCTGCTCATTTTGGTGCTCCTGCCACAGGGGATAGAGCTCCTCTCCCGGCTCCATATCCCTGTATGTCTCCTGCACCAGAGGGGATATGTCTCCCGGCAGGTGCAGCTTCTCCGGCAGCAGCCGGGCAGTGCGCTCCAGCAGCCAGTCGCCGTATATCTGCTGTGAGCCCCTGTCCCTCTCCTCAAAGCCGCAGACTATGCATTTGGCCTTTTTCAGAGCCTGAGGGCGGCTCCGGGTTCCGTGGCGATGCAGCCGCCCAATTCTTTGCAGCAGCAGATCCATGGGTGCAAGCTGAGTTGCCAGAATATCAAAGTCAATGTCCAGAGACTGCTCCAGCAGCTGCGTGCCCACTACTATCAGGCCGTCTCTCTCCCCTGCTCCTGATTTCTTCCCCAGGCGTCTCAGCAGCTCCTCTTCCCGTTTCATTCTGTCCGCCATGGTATATCTGGCATGGGCCAGGATAATGTGGTATTCCGGCAGTTCTTCTCTCAGCTTTTTCACCAGGCTCTGGGCCTGGGCAACGGTATTCACTATCACCCCGGCGCAGCCCCCGCCGGACAGGCTGTCCTTCAGCAGCCATCCCAGCCGATTCAGCTCGCTTCTGACAACAGTGATCTCCCTGTCCGGAGTATCCACCGGTATCTGTACCTGGCGAAGGGCATCGCCGTCGGTATAGCTCAGGATGGGGTAGGCCCTGCTCTCTCTCCAGTTTTCCGGTTCTTCATCAAATTTTTTCCCGTGATAGGCCTGGATGAGCCTCGCTCTTCTCTCTGCCGGAAGTGTGGCGGACAGAAGGATGACCGGGGTCCTATACACTCCCAGCCATTCCAAAGCCCTCTCCAGATATTGGTTCATGTAGGAGTCGTAGGCGTGGCACTCATCTATCACCACTACCTTCCCTGCCAGACCCAGATGCCGCAGCATCACATGTTTCTGCTTCAGCGCAGCCATCAGCAGCTGGTCCACTGTCCCCACCACAAAGTTGGACAGCAGCGCCTGCTTTCTCCCCTCAAACCAGGGATGGACAAAGAGCCCCCTGTTTTCATCCTCAGCCTGGCTGGCCGTGCCGTGAAACAGTTCTCTATAATCCTTTTGCAGCGTGGCCATGCCATGGGACAGTCTGATGCTCAGCTGAGCAGCCTCCGTCTGTCCCTCCGCCCATTGCTCCAGCCTGGGGAAGATCCCGTTTGCCGTTGCCTGAGTAGGCAGTCCGAAAAAGAGGCCGTCGCAGCGCCATTTGCTGGCAAATATTTCTGCTGCGGCCAGAGCGGCTTCCGTTTTTCCCTGTCCCATCTGAGCTTCGATTATATAGATACCCGGACTAAGACTCTCCTCCGCGGCCCGGACTACTTCTTCCTGCATTGTATTTGGCCGGAAGCCGTATCTCTCTATGAAGTCATCCTCTCCCATAAAATAGCAGCTGGGCATCCACTGCCCGGGCAGGGAGACCTTGTTCCAAATCATCTCAATACGCTCAGGGTATCTAAGGCTGTCACCCGGGTCATCCCCATCCAGCAACGGCGCATAGCCCTCATTGCTGGCCAGCCAGTCCGCCATCATAAGCAGGCCGCTGAGCAGCATCTGGGTGTGGACGTCTAGCTCCGGAAGCTCCTCCGGGCTTTTATACCCGCAGCAGCTCAGTGAAAAGTCAAGCCACTCCTTCCATACATTTTCCCAGGCTCTGCCCTCCGGGCTTTTCCTGCCGCTATAGCTGTAGAAATTCTCCTCATAATCCTCCGGCAGGTTTTCCGGATCATCAGCGGCGGGAAAGGGAACGCCGTGGTGGGCGCCCACTACAGCCCCGATCCCTGCCGGGCAGTCCAAGGAAAGGAGTATGGCTTCCCCGGCATATCCATGGGGCGTCCTTGATGACTTTGCATACTGTGACACATCTTCAATTTTCAGAGCCGAGTTCTCCAGCCTTTCCCGTAAGGACGGTGACTGCATGGAAATTCTGGATTGAAAAACCGGCGTAGCTTTGCCCATGTCGTGTACCAAAGCGGCGAATACAAAGGCATTTTCAAAGCATCCCGCCGGCAGCTGTTCCGTCATGCGGTCGTAGATCTGCCCCGGGAGCCAGCTGCTGATAAGTTTTTCCATTATGCCCGCAGCGTCCAGCTGGTGCGCCCAAAAGGGCAGCCAGCTGCCCTCGGTGTTGTATTTTGCAGCCAGGGAGAAACAGCCCATCTCCCTGAAGCTTTTTCCCGTAAAGCTATGCATATGCTCCACCTGCTCAATATTGCCAAAATATGTGTATAAATTTGTTAAACATGCACATAGTCCGTATAAAATATCTTACTATTTTGTAATTATAGCAGTATTTTTACTCTAAAGCAATTGCTTCTTCACTTTACATCGGTAGAACA
>CASFJB010000173.1 GCA_949294945.1 uncultured Eubacteriales bacterium | reverse complement strand
CCCCTTTCGTTAAGTTAAGTGTCGCAACTCAACTTTAACCGATAAGGCCTTATCCTTCATCCTTTTTTTCAACTGTCCAATATGTATTGTACTCCTACACGGCCGCTTCTGCGGCCGTATTTTTTTACTTGAAGATTCAGGGATTTACTATATAATATAATGTAAATGTCAACACGGAAGGAGACTGCCGCCATGCCCAGCACCTGGAACCGCTCACCGGAGGAATTTCACAAGACCTATCTGGCCAACACCGAGGCCTTTTACCGGGTAGGCAGCAAGAGCCTGGCAAAGGAGCTGGACGAGTTCGTCACCGGCTGCGCTTTGAAGCTGTGGAGCAGGGCGGGGAGCATCAGCCAGAGCCATGTGGACATGGCAAATCAGATATATTCCAAGGGCCAGGAGCAGCCCAAGTGGCTGCTGTGGTCCCTCACCGGTTCGGTGTGTGAAGATGATGTGTTCCTGCCGCCGGCTTTCTTCTGGGACCTGGCGGAGCAGGATGCCCGACGGGGCAGCCAGGCCTCCCGCACCTTCATCCGAATGCTCACCAACATACTGCTGTACCTGGCGGCGGTGGACGACGACGTGAGCTTTGCCGAGGCGGAATTCATCACCCAGTGTGCCGACAAGCTGGGTGCCGTCTGCGACGCCAGCGGCGTGGCGAAGAGCGGCCGGGCTCTGAACCCCATGGACTATGTGAGCTCCAACGAGCCCAGCTTCATGGACAAGGCCCCGGGCAGAAGGGCCGAAGAAGGCGGGACAGCGGAAGGGAAAAAGGCGGCGGCAGAGAAACCGGCGGAGAAGCCGGATTTCGACGAGCTCATGGCCCGGCTTGAGGAGCTGGTGGGCCTGGAGAGCGTGAAGAAGGACGTGAAGAACCTGGTGAACCTTATGAAGGTGCGCAAGCTCCGCCAGGAAAACGGCCTGCCCGTGCCCCCCATGAGTCTGCACATGGTGTTTATGGGAAACCCGGGCACCGGCAAGACCACTGTGGCCCGGCTGATGGCAGGGCTCTACGCCGCCATAGGCGTGCTGAGCAAGGGCCAGCTGATGGAAGTAGATCGCTCCGGCCTTGTGGCGGGATATGTGGGCCAGACGGCTCTGAAAACTCAGGAGGCGGTGAAGTCCGCTCTGGGGGGAGTGCTGTTTATAGACGAGGCCTACTCCCTCTCTTCCGGCGGGGAGAACGACTTCGGCCGGGAGGCTATCGAGACTATCCTGAAGGCCATGGAGGACCACAGGGACGACCTCATCGTCATCGTGGCGGGCTATGACAAGCCCATGGAGAGATTCCTCAGCTCCAACCCGGGGCTGGAGTCCCGCTTCAACAAATACTTCCATTTCCCCGATTACAAGGGGGAGGAACTGCTGGCCATATTCAAGGCCCAGTGCGGGAAAAACGGCTACCTGCTCACGGCCCAGGCGGAGCAGGCCGCCGGGGAGATGTTTAACGCCCTCTATGAAAACAGGGACGAGAACTTCGGCAACGGCAGAGACGTGCGAAACTGCTTTGAGGATATGATAGTGCGCCAGTCCAACCGGGTGGCGGCTATGGAAGATCCGGACAGGGAGGCGCTGATGGCCGTGCTGCCGGAGGACCTGAGGGACGGGGAAGCTTGAAAAGAACGCAATACGAGAATAGGAACAGGGCCCGGCGGCAGGTATCTTTGCCGCCGGGCCCTGTTATGTACAGGCTGTTCATTTGAAGCTGACGCGGGGTTTGTAGAATTCGAAGATGACTGCGTCCCGGCCCTTTTCGTTCCTGGGCTCGTGGGAGGTCCAGCCCACCTTCATGGCGCCCAGCAGTTCAGAGAAGCGCACAGCCAGAGGCCTGGGACCGATGCGGTAGGCTATGAACTGGGGCCGGGCTATAAAGTTCATGAGGCAGTGGGAGAAGATGAAGGCCCAGGGCTTTTTCATATCGTAGTACTTGGCGGGCATGGACAGCTGGCCTCTCAGCATATCCCGGGCGTGGAAGCGAAACCAGGCCACCACGAAGGGGTCGAAGCTCTCCACGCACACGCTGCCCCGATAGCTGTTGAGAAGCGCCAGGGTCTTGCGGCAGAGCTCACGGTTCCTGCGGCCGGTCTTTATCTCCAGAATGATGGGGCCGCGGCCACGGATGACCTCCAGCACCTGGCTGAGCAGGGGGATGCGCTCCTCCGTGCCGCAGAGGGAGAATTGCAGGAGCTGGTCGTAACTGTAATCCTCCACCCGGCCCTCCACACCGCAGATGCGCTTCAGGTCATCGTCATGAAAGACCACCACCTGGCCGTCCCGGCTGAGATGGACGTCCAGCTCCACTCCGTAACCGGCTCTGGCGGCCAGACGGAAGGCGGCGAGAGAGTTCTCCGGCACGCTCTTGTCCCGGGAGTGGAGACCCCGGTGGGCGAAGTTCATGCCCATAAAGGGGGCCTTCTTGCGCCGGCTGGCGTGGCCGGGGGCCAGAAGAAAAACGGGTGCCGCCGCCGCTGCGGCCGCTGCCCATATCAGCTTGTTTTTCTTAGTCAAAGGGAGCACCTCTTCCGATAGTTGATATTTTCTTTTACATGCATTTTACCACTTCCGGCTTGCCCCAGTCAATTTTCTTATTGTAAAATTTGCACTGCTATTATAAAATAAAAAGCATAAAAATGCGGAGGTTTCACAAATGAAGCTGAACAACAAACGCACTATTCTGGTGGGCCTGGCTTTCCTGTCCATCTGCGCTTTCTGGCAGATGTACGACAGCATAGTGCCCCTTATCCTCACCAACACCTTCCACATGAACGAATCCCTCTCCGGCGCCATTATGGCGGCGGACAATGTGCTGGCCCTGTTCCTGCTGCCCATCTTCGGCGGCATATCCGACAGGACGGATTCCAGGATAGGCAAACGTATGCCCTTCATACTCTTTGGCACCGGCTGCGCCATCATACTCATGAACGTGCTGCCCCTGCTGGATAACGGCTACGCGGCCTCCGCTTCAGGCTTCGAGCTGGTGTCCTTCGTCATTGTCCTGGGACTGCTGCTCATTGCCATGGGCACCTACCGCTCTCCCGCCGTGGCCCTCATGCCCGACGTCACGCCCAAGCCCCTGCGCTCCAAGGGCAACGCCATTATCAATCTTATGGGCGCTGTTGGCGGCATAATCTACCTGGGCGTGGCGGCGGTGATGTATCCCAACTCCAAGGTCCAGGGCCTGGAGCATGTGAACTACCAGCCCCTGTTCATGGTGGTCTCCGCCATTATGTTCCTGTCCGTGGCAGTGCTGTTTCTCACCATCAAAGAGCCTAAGCTCTCCAGGGAGAACCAGGAGCTGGAGAAACAGCACCCGGAATGGGACCTGGCCCGGGACGACGGCAGCGGCCATGAGGTGCTGCCGGCTCCGGTGAAGCGCTCCCTGGGCTTTCTCCTCGCCTCCATAGCCCTGTGGTTCGTGGGATATAACGGAGTCACCACCTGGTTCACCACCTATGTCAGCGTGGTCATGGGCCAGGGCCTGGGCGGGGCCTCTACCTGCCTGCTCATAGCCACCGGAGGCGCCATCGTCTCCTACATACCCATAGGCGCTCTGGCTTCCAAAATAGGCCGGAGAAAGACCATAATGGGGGGCATCATTCTGCTGGCGGCCTGCTTCGCCCTGGGTTATGTGCTCACCACGGTGTACAGCAGCATAAACGCCGTGATGTTCGTGGTCTTTGCCCTGGTGGGCCTGGCCTGGGCCGCCATAAACGTCAACTCCCTGCCCATGGTGGTGGAGATGTGCAAAGGCTCGGATATAGGCAAGTTTACCGGCTACTACTACACCGCCTCCATGTCCGCCCAGATAATCACCCCGGTACTGGCGGGCACCCTTATGCGCCACATTGACTACCGGGTGCTCTTCCCCTATGCCGCCTTCTTTGTGGCCATGAGCTTTGTGACAATGGTCTTCGTGCGCCACGGAGACGTTAAGGTCCAGGCCAAGCGGGGGCTGGAGGCCTTTGAGGACATGGACGACTGATACTTCCCCCTTTTAGGCACAAGTTATCGAGAACCTGTCAATGTGACGGTTCTCGATAACTTTTTTAATGCACAATTTTCCAGTTTGGGCCTGAAAACTGTATTTTGCAACAGGCCCTTTTGCAGCTTATTTCTTATTTCAGCTCCTGCTCCAGACGGTCAAATTCCGGAGTGGAAAAGAACTGGCCAAGAGTTAGATCAAGACCGTCGCACAATTTTTTGATGGTAATTATTGATACATCCCGCCTGCGCTGGTCCAAAAGGCTGTACACAGTGGATGGAGTTACCCCGGAAATGTTTGCCAGTTCGTTTGCTTTAATGCCCCGCTGGGCACAAAGCTGGCGTATACGCTCCACAACAACATCTTTGACGGACATCAAATCACCTCAAAGAAAGTTTATGCGGATACACGCAACAGAGTATACGCACTTGCGTAATTAGTCCAAAAATATATAATAGCTTACGACGGTAAAATCCGAACTTAAGCTTATGAAAGATAGGACAAGGATTTTACGGCAAATAAAGCAGAGGGCGAGAGATAATGAGATACAAAATTTTCGCAATGCTGGCTGCACTGCTTTGCGCTTTCACAATGGCGTTTGCGTTTTATTGGTCGGTTCCCGTTACTGCATTGAGTCAGCAAAAACCAGCGGCAACGGAATATAAAGACTGCATGCAACCGGAGGAGCTAGGATACAAAGCTGAAGTAAAAAAACACTTGCATCAATAAAAAGATTGAACATGTCTGAGACTGAAGTTTTTATAGCCTTACTTGAAAAATATGGGGAAAATCAGGCCGAGGAAATTTATAAAATTGTGGAAAAATGTATAGAAAAAGGGCAGCCTGGGGATTTATCCCGGGGCTGCCCTTATACGGCTGCTGCGTCACTCACACTCGGGCATGAGCTCGGTGGAGATTATCTTCAGCATCCGATCCAGATTTTCCAGATCCTCATTATTAAAGCGCTGCTTTATCCGCTCTATAACCTGCATCTCATAGCTGCTCATGAGCCGGGCATAGCTATGGTATTTCTCCGAAAGGACCAGATGATATTCCCGCCGGTCGGTCTGGGAGTTCTGCCGCTCCAGATAGCCCTTCTTTATCAGACTGTTCACCTTATAGGTGGCATTGGACTGGGATATGTTGAGAAAATCCGCAAACTGAC
>CASFJB010000172.1 GCA_949294945.1 uncultured Eubacteriales bacterium | reverse complement strand
GTTGGAGAAGGGAGGCCCGTCATGGAGATTGAAGCGGGGCTTGCCCTCGTTCTTCTTCAGCAGCTCATTGTAGAGATCCATTTCCTGCCAGCGCTTCAGCATTTCGGGTTCCCGGGTGGGCAGGCCTGCACGCATGGGGAAGTCGGTTTTGGGAAGATTCAGACTGGCGTTAAAATCCTGTGGCATGTTTCTTTTCTCCTGTATATCTGTTTAGGTTTTTTGGGGCCCATAGGGGCCGTTTAAATATAAACGGGGGCGTGCGCCTTGGCGCCGCCCCGGTGATGATTGTCAAAGGGAGAAGGGCTGGGTGCTCTCAAACTTGCGGGCACGGCCCTGGGTTTCCGGCGCCTCTCTCACGGGGGAGATGTCTATCTGTATGGAGGGGTCGGCCTGTATTCGGGAGGCGGAATTCTCAATGCTCCGCACGGCCTCGTCAACCTTGCCGGCTTCCGCCTGCTGCTGAGGGGCCTGTTTGGGAGCCACACCGGAGGTGATGGCCTCGATATTGGTAATCTGGGTGGAGCACATATTGCGCACGGTCTCCAGGAACTTGGCGGTGGCGGCCTTGGCCTCCTCCAGACGCTTCTCCTCGGCCTTGGCCCGCTCCTCGATGGAGCCCACGGTGGCCTTTACCTGCTTCTCTGCGTCCGCCAGCATATTGGCGGCCCGGGTGCGGGCCTCGTTCTCTATCTGCACGGCCAGCTTCTGGGCGGAGAGGACGGCCATATTCAGGGCCTCTTCGTTGGCCCGGTACTCCTCTATCTTGTCCACCAGGACCTTCATCTTGCTCTTGAGAACGGCGTTCTCCTTCTGGGAAGCGGTGATATCGTCGGCCAGCTCTTCCAGGAAGTCGTCCACGGAGGCCATATCGTAGCCGCCGATGCGGGCCTTTTCAAAAGTCTTTTCACGAATATCCTGTGCAGTGATCATGTGCTTATCCACCTTTCGTTGTTATGTCTTAGAAATAGTGTCCTGCGCTCTCGGGCTGCTGATCCTGGGTACCGAGAATGTCCACGTTCTGGGGAGTTATAAAGTAGGTCTTGGCGGAGACGGGGGTTATCTTGCCCTGCAATGCAAAGGCAATGCCGGACAGGAAATCCAGCAGCCGCCGGGCCATATCCGTAGGGACGCCCTCCAGGGTCATCACCACGGTGAGTTTGCGGTGCATGTAGTTTACAAGCTCGCCGGCCTCGTCGAAGCTTTTGGGGCTGAAGAGGATGACCTGAGTGTCTTTCCCACCGAAGTTCATCATCCGTTCCCGGCCGGGGGTCTTGGGCTTGGCGTTTTTCCTCAGGCCCAGGTTGGCAAAGATGCCGCCGGAGCCGGAACTCTCGCCGCCGCTTGGCTGGCCCTGATTTTCCGGGGCGGGGGTCTCGTCGGCGAAGGAATTTTCAAAGACCATCTGGGCGGCGCTGGCCTTAGGCTGAGCCTCGGCTTTGGGCTGGGGCTTGAAGCTCAGATCCGCCCCCTCAAAGAAGTCGTCGTCATCTTCATAGGGCTGGGTAAGCTTTTTCAATTCATCCATGAAACCCATGGCGTTCCTCCAGTGAAAGTGCTAGTTTTGACGGGCGGGGTAAATACGCTGTCCGAAGATGGCGGAGCCCACGCGCACCATATTGGCGCCGCAGGCTATAGCGGTCTCATAATCGCCGCTCATGCCCATGGACAGAAGGCCCATAGATACATTATCGTATTTTTTCACCCCATTGTCAATAAAAAGCTGCTTCATAAGAAGAAAATATGGGATATTTTCTTTGCCGTCGCTGCAAATAGGGGGGACGGCCATGAGCCCCCGGACAAAAATCCCCTTATATTGGGCCGCAGCGTCTATTGCGGAGGCCACATCCTCGGGCCGGAAACCGGATTTGGCGGCCTCTCCCGCCACGTTCACCTCCAGCAGGATGTCCTGGACTATGCCCCTCTCTAGTGCAAGACGGTCTATAAGGGCCATGAGTTCCGGACTGTCCACGCTCTGGATAAGGGAGACCCTGCCCACTATCTGCTTTGCCTTGTTCTTTTGCAGATGGCCGATGAACTGGAGCCCGGCCCCTTCATAGGCCCCCTGGGGCAGCTTTTCCAGCAGCTCCTGGACCCGGTTTTCCCCGCAATAGCGCAGCCCTGCGGCGATGGCCTGCTGTATTCGCCCGGCGCCGTTCATCTTGGTGGCCCCCACCAGGGTGATATCCTCCGGCTTCCTGCCGGAGGCCAGGGCCGCGGCGGCTATCTTTTCCTGTACCTGCCTGAGATTTTCAGCAATGCTCAACTACGTCAGAACCTTTCCTTCGTAAATATCTTTTCCCACTATGACCCGGTCCCCTTCCCTCAGGCTCTGGGGCGAGGAACCGGCGGCAGATAGCACAAAGCCGCTGCCTCTGTATATTATCTCCACCGGCTGTTTCTCTGCAATACCGGCGGAGAGGATATAGACAAATTCAGTGCCCCCGGCCTCCTGCATGACGGCGTCATCAGGCAGATAAAGGCCGCTGTGCCGGGAAAACAGGAGCTGAGCCTCCGTTTTCCTGAGGCTGAGGTATTGGCTGCCCCCCTGGGTCAGGCGCAGCAGGACGGCCCTTTTGCCGCCCTTTGGCTCAGACAGGGAGATGACCTGGGCGGGGACGCTCTCCTCCAGGCCGTCAAACTGCACCGAGCACTGGCCGGAGTTGGGGAGCTGGTCCTTGGAAGAAGTGAGGGCCCAGTAATACCAGGCCGTATCGGTGACCAGGCGGCCGTCGGAGCTCTCCCCGGCCTTCCTGTTCAAAAGCTCCTCCAGGGCGGAGACGTCATCTGCGTCTATGTCCTGGGGGCTGAGGTATTCAAAGCCGTCGGTCCGGCTGAAAAAGACGGCGGAGCAGGGGCTCAGAAGCTCCCGGCCCATAAGCTCCACCGCCAGGGTCTCCCCGGCGGCGATGCGCCGGGAGTCCTCTGCCAGCAGCCGGGTGCCCCAGCTGAAGCTGAGGCTCTGTTCCCGGCGCAGGACTATGCCCTGGAGCTGGGCGCTCTCCTGCACCTGCAGGAGGCGGACAGTCTCTATCTCCGGCTGCTCCACCCTGGAGTAGAGGGCGGCGCCGGCGTAGGCGCACACCGCCAGAAACACCAGGGCTGCCGTCAGAGAGAAATATCGGGCGGAATCCACGGCTTATGTATCCCCTTCAAAGTCCAGGGGCCTGGGGGGCACAACCGTGGAAATGGCGTGCTTATAGATAAGCTGCTGCTTGCCGTCGCTGTCCAGCACCACGGTGAAGCCGTCAAAGCCCTTGACTATGCCGTGGAGCTGGAAACCGTTCATGAGAAACATGGTGACGGTAGAGCGCTCCTTCCTCAGCTGGTTTAGGAAATTATCCTGGAGATTTTGCGTTTTCTGCATTTCAGCCAACTCCTTTTTCTCAGAGCGGCCATATCCCCGACCGCCCTGTCATGATGTATTTGCGTCTGTACAGACTACATCATGATATACCGCAGTCACGGAAAAACTTTGTCGAAAGAGCGCGGGCGTATTCAAAATCCGGCTCCTCATCCCAGTCAATATGCAGGGCCGAGGCATCCCGCCGAAACCAGGTGAGCTGGCGCTTGGCGTATTGGCGGCTGCGCTGCTTGATAAGCTCCAGGGCCTCCCGGCGGCTCATATGCCCCAGGATGGCCTGGGCGGCCTCCTTGTAGCCTATGGCCTGCATGGCGGTGCAGTCCGGGGAGAGGCCCCGGCCCAGCAGCTCCTCTACCTCCCGGAAGAGCCCCTGCTCTTCCATCAGGTCCACCCGCCGGTCTATGCGCTCATAGAGCCGGGAGCGGTCCTTAAAGCCCAGGTGGACGGCGGCGGCGTCGAAACGGGGGGGCAGGGAGCGGGTGTATTCGTCGTGCTCGGTAATGGTCATGCCGGTGAGCTCATATATCTCCAGGGCCCGGACTATACGCCGCTTGTCCGAGGGGTGGAGCTTTGCGGCCCTCTCCGGGTCTATGGCGGCCAGGCGGCGGTGGAGCTCTTCTCCCCCCAGCCCGTCGTATTCCCGGCCCAGCTTCTCCCGCAGGCCCTGGTCAAAGTCCGCAGCGGCAAAGTCCCGGCCGGAGATGAGAGAGTCTATATACAGCCCGGTGCCCCCAACGATGACGGGGAGCTTTCCACG
>CASFJB010000171.1 GCA_949294945.1 uncultured Eubacteriales bacterium | reverse complement strand
CACGCTGCTGAAGATGACCGCCGACGAGATGGACAAGGCCCTGCAAAAGCCCCTGGACAATGTCATCCATCCCTTTAACCCCAAGGAGACGGGCTACAGCTCCGGTTCCACCGACGTGGGCGACGTGGGCTACGCCACCCCCACCGTGATGATACACGTGGCCACCGCCTGCCTGGGCAATGTGGGCCACTCCTGGCAGAATACCGCCTTCTCCTGCTCGGAGATAGGCATCAAGGGCATGCTGAGAGCGGCGGAGATGCTGTGCCTGGGCGCCCTGCGCACCCTGGAGCAGCCGGAGCTCATAGACAAGGCCAAGGAGGAGCTGAAGCGGAAGAACGGCGGGGCCTACAGCTGCCCCCTGCCGGACTATGTGTCTCCTCCCATAGGCAAATATTAAAACCCTCTGTCCCCGATATGGAAAGCTTCACCCCGGAAAAAAGCTCTTGCCTTTTTTCCGGGGCCGTGCTATACTTCCGCCGTTATGATAATGCAGCTGCCACCGGGCAGCGGATGAATTCGGCATCCGTTTGTACGTCGTTAGGTCTTTGAAGACGTGCAGAGGGGTGCTTTTTTTGGAGGAAGCTATGGGCGGTACAAAATCCCTGCTGCATTACTTTACCAAGACCGAGGCGGCTTTGTGGAGCTTTTCGGTGCTGTTTATCAGCCTGAGCTTTGCGGGCTTTGACCGGGAAAACTACCTGAGCCTCAGCGCCTCTCTGTTGGGGGTCACTTCCCTGATCTTCTGCGCCAAGGGCAATCCCGTGGGCCAGCTGCTCATGGTGCTCTTCAGCCTGATGTACGCCCTGATATCCTATACCTTCGATTACTATGGGGAGATGCTCACCTACCTGGGCATGACGGCCCCAATGGCGCTGGTGTCCCTGGTGTCCTGGCTGAAAAACCCCTATGAGGGGAAACGCTCGGAGGTGAAGGTGAACTGCATAGGCCGGGGCGAGACCCTGTTCATGCTGCTGCTGGCGCTGCCGGTGACGGCGCTGTTCTATTTCATATTGAAATATTTCGGCACTGCGAACCTCGCCCCCAGCACCTTCTCCGTCACCACCAGCTTTGTAGCCGTATACCTCACCTACCGGCGCAGCTGCTATTTTGCCCTGGCCTATGCTCTCAACGACCTGGTGCTCATAGTGCTGTGGGGCCTGGCCTCCCTGAAGGACAGCTCTTACGTATCGGTGCTGGCCTGCTTCATAGTGTTTTTCCTCAACGACCTCTACGGCTTCTACAGCTGGCAGAAGATACAGAGACGCCAGCAAGCCCGCTGACAGCTCAGATATATAAGGGATAAACAAGCATCCCCCGGAGGGTTTATTAGTCCTCCGGGGGATGCTTAATTTGCTTTTATCCGCTTTTAGGCGAGAGAATTACTCCACGCTTATCATGTAGTAGTAGACGGGCTGGCCGCCGTTGACTATGCTGATGTCGGCGTCGGGGAAGCGCTGGGTGATGACCTCGGCAGCCCGGACGGCGTCCTCCTCCACCACGTCGGCGCCGTAGTATACGGTGATGAACTCCGGCTCCAGCTTGTCAAAGGACTCCACCATATCCGCCATAAGGGCGTCCACATCGGGGTAGCTGCCCAGGAGGGAGCCGTCCAGCAGGGCCAGGTGCTCACCGGCCTTGATAGCGTGTCCGTCAAAGTCGGAGTCTCTGGCGGCGTAGGTGACCATGGCGGTGTGGACGTTTTTGGCGGCCTCGTTCATGACCTCCACCAGAGCCTCCTCGCTCTCGTCGGGGTTGAAGTTCAGCAGGGCGGAGATGCCCTGAGGCACGGTCTTGGTGGGCATGACCACCACCTTCTTGTGGCTGAGGGGTATGCACTGCTCGGCGGCCATGACGATGTTCTTGTTGTTGGGGAATACAAAGACGGTGGAGGCGGGGGTGCGTTCTATCTCCTTGAGGATGTCGTCGGTGGAGGGGTTCATGGTCTGGCCGCCGGTGACAACGCCGTCGGCGCCCAGCTCCCGGAAGAGAGCTTCCATGCCCTTGCCGGCGCAGACTGTGACTATGCCGTATTCCTTCTCCGGCTCCGCCACGGCGCTGCCCTTCTCCAGCTCGGCTTCCACCTGCTCCAGATCGTCGGTGCTCTGGACGTGCTTGCCTGCCAGCAGGTCCTCGTGCTGGGTGCGCATGTTCTCTATCTTGGCCAGCTCCAGCACGCCGAACTTCTGTGCCTCGTTCAGGGCGTTGCCGGGGATGTTGGTGTGGACGTGGACCTTGAAGGCCTCGTCGTCCTCGCCGATGACCAGGCTGTCGCCTATGCTGTTGAGGTACTTGCGCAGAGGCTCCAGGTCCACCTCCGGCTCGTTCTTGCGCACGATGAACACGGTGTCGAAGGCAAAGGTGATGTCCTCGGTGTCAAAGACCTCAAAAGCGGTCTCAGGAGCCTCGGCCACCTTGGAAGCCTGGGCGGGGGCCACCACTTCCCCTCTCAGGGAGGAGAGCATGGCGCCCAGGATGATGAGATAGCCCTTGCCGCCGGCATCCACCACACCGGCCTTTTTCAGCACGGGGTTGAGGTTTATGGTGTCCTCCAGAGCCTCCTCACCGGCCTTCATAGCGCAGACCAGGCAGTTTTCCAGGCTGGCTCCGGCGGCGGCGGCCTCGGCGGCGGCGGCGGAAGCCAGGCGGGAGACGGTGAGTATGGTGCCCTCGGCAGGCTTCATAACGGCCTTATAGGCGGCCTCCACGCCGTCGGTCATTGCTCCGGCAAACTCCACGGCCCCGGCGGTCTCGGTGCCCTTCAGACGGCGGGCGATGCCCCGGAACAGCAGGGAGAGGATGACGCCGGAGTTGCCTCTGGCGCCCCGGAGCAGGGCGGAGGAGACACAGTCGGCGGCGGCGGCAATGGTCTCGAAGTTCTTCTTTCGAAGCTCCGCGGCGGCCTTGTTCATGGTCAGGCCCATGTTGGTGCCGGTGTCGCCGTCAGGCACGGGGAAGACGTTCAGGTCGTTTATCATCTGGGTGTTGGCTGCAAGGGCTGCGTCGGCGCAGAGTATCATCTCTTTAAACGCAGCGGCATCTATATAATCTCTCAAGTAAAAAGCACCTCCGGTGGGATACCCTGTAGGGGATTATCCTATGATAGTGTCTATATATACATCCACCTTTTTCACAGGGACGCCGGTGGACTTGGAAAGCTTGTAGCTTACCTCGCTCATAATGCTGCGGGAGACGGCACAGATGTTCACTCCGTGGTCAACGCCGATGTGCAGCTCCAGGGAAATGCTGCCGTCGTCGTTGAAGCTGACGTCCACGCCCTTGGACATGGACTCTCTCCGCAGAAGCTGCAGGGGGCCTCCCTCTTTGCTGCGCCCGGCCATGCCCTTGACGCCGAAGCAGCTGGTAGCCGCATCTCCCGCCAGATTCATGAACACCTCGCTGGTAATGCTGATATTGCCCATGTCGTTGGTAATGTTCACCATATGCTGACAGCTCCTTTCTGCAAACTGTTATAGCAACAAAAAATCGAAAATATCCCGGCTCAGGCTCAAGTAGCCGTAAAACCGAGAACACATTATAATACAAAACCGGGAAAAGCACAAGGAGAAATTAAGAATTATTCAAAATTTTAAAGTTTTTATCGATAATCTGAAAAACCGCAAAAGAGGGAAGGCAAAGGCGGGGGAAATTCAGCAGTTTTTTACAAGGTTTTTCTACATATAACGTGTTTACAATTTGACGGTTTAATGCTAAAATGATACTGCTTATGATTGTGACCAAACAAATTCATGGGCAGTGTGCAATAATTTTATTATGGAGATGAAAATAGACATGCAGAGACACTTCAAGACGATGGACGGCAACACTGCAGCCGCCCACGTATCCTACGCATTCACCGAAGTCGCAGCTATCTACCCCATCACTCCCTCCAGCCCCATGGCCGACTATGTGGACCAGTGGTCCGCCGCCGGCCGGAAGAACATCTTCGGCTCCACCGTTAGAGTTCAGGAGATGCAGGCTGAGTCCGGTGCTGCCGGCGCTGTTCACGGCTCCCTGAATGCTGGTGCCCTGACTACCACCTACACCGCCTCCCAGGGTCTGCTGCTGATGATCCCCAACATGTACAAGATCGCAGGCGAGCTGCTGCCCGGCGTGTTCCACGTCAGCGCACGTACCGTCGCCAGCCACACCCTGAACATCTTCGG
>CASFJB010000170.1 GCA_949294945.1 uncultured Eubacteriales bacterium | reverse complement strand
CGAAGAAGGTCAAGCCTTCTTCGACAAAAGGGATTGCACTTCGCTCCATGCCTCGGTTGTACGCCGGAGGCGTACAATTCGACACTTCGCTCCGTGAGATGTGTTTTCTGCGACGTACACGCCGCCGCAGAAAACGATTGAATTTATTTTTTCGCTGGGTTGAAAAAACTCTGCGAGGCTTTTTTGACAGTCTGAGACGCTGTGATTTTTGTTTACAGCGTCTTTTTGCCTGTCACTCCAGCCAGACGAAATTGTTGTCGGTGAGGAAGTTCCCTATAGAATAGGCGATGAGCACCTGGTCAAAGCCCTCCTGCCGGTAAAGCTCCGACAAGGGCTCCTTGTAATAGCGCAGGTCCGCCAGCACCACGGTCTTGTAAGACCCGGCCAGGAAACAGCCCAGGCAGTTGGAATAGGAGTCCCGTATCACCAGCAGGCTGCCTTCCGCCTCCGGGTCAAGATTCTGGATGCGCACCAGGGGGTGGTTCCCGTCCAGCCAATAGCTGTACTTGTCCGTCTCCTCCAGGCGCTCCGGGAAGAAGAGGCTGTCAAATTCCCCCTCCCGGTCGGAGAAGCTGACGCGGTAGCTGCCGCCGTCGTCCCAGACCTCCATGTCCTCCGGCGGATACTGCCACAGGCAGCTGCGGGAATAGGTAGTGCCGTAAAAGCCGGGGATATAGCTGAGGCTGTAATCCGCCTCGGCCCGGCTCTCCCGGCCCAGGGAGGCCATGTACTCCCTGTAGGCCAGCCAGGCCCCGTAGCCGGTCCAGTGGTGGTCGGTGCGGTAGTAGAGCCGCCCCCGGTCCGCCGCGGCGAAGGCCTCCAGCAGGTCTATGCAGCCCACATTCTCCCCCGCCAGGGCATAGGCGGCGGCTATCAGCTCATCGTCCATATAGGGGTTTTTAAGGCCCTTTATATCCTGCTGCATCATGTAGCCCGCCGAGGGCACCAGCATGAAGTCCACGTCCCGGCCAAGCTTTTGGGCAAAGGCGTTTATATACTCCATGTGCTCCCCGGTGGCGGCCTCATCCTCCCGGCAGGGGGCCTCATAGAGCCGCCCGCTCTCCCCCACATAGATGTCCTTGGTGACCTGCAGGCCCATGAGCCTGTCCGCATTGGCGGCAAGGCCCACAAAGAAATCCCGGAAGGGCAGGTGGTCCGCCATATATTTCTCCGCCTTCTTGCCATAGTCCCCGGAGCTCAGGCTCTCCCAGCTCAGCTCCGGGCTCTGCTCCAGATAGCGCTTCTCCTTCTCCGAGAAGTCCTCCTTGGGCAGCAGCCAGAACAGCAGCGCCATGGCAAACAGCCCCAGGAGAAACAGCAGGCAGAGCGCACGGTCTTTAAGTTTTTCTCTCATGCTCCGCCTCCTTAAAACCTGAAGTAGATAAATGGATTATAGCTCTGGCTGGCCAGGGCGGCGGTACACAGGAGAAAGACCGCCCCCAGGCCCAGGACCTGGAGCAGCCCCTGGCCGGGCCTGCCGTCCAGCTTGTGGTACAATATCTTTCCCGCCGGGGTGGCGGCAAAGGCGGCCAGGGCCATGGTGGGCAGGTAGGCCAGTATCAGGTTCCGGGTGTAGGCATCCTCGGCGCTGAAGCTGAAGAGCCTGCCCAAAAAGGCGAAGAGCTCCCCGGTGTCGGTGAAATAGAAGAGCATCCAGCCCAGGGCCACCGCCAGCAGCACCAGCAGGCAGCGCAGGGCGGAGGGAAGCTTTTCCAGGCCCTTGAGCAAGAACAGCTTCTCCAGGCTCAGCCATATGCCGTAATACAAGCCCCAGAGCACGAAGTTCCAGCTGGCCCCGTGCCACAGTCCCGTGAGGGCCCAGACCACAAAGAGGTTCAGTATCTGCCGCCTCAGGCCCCGGCGATTGCCCCCCAGGGGGATGTACACATATTCCCTGAACCAGGTGGAGAGGCTTATGTGCCAGCGGCGCCAGAACTCTGTTATGCTGCGGGATATGTAGGGATAGTCAAAGTTTTTCAGGAACTCGAAGCCCAGCATCCGCCCCAGGCCTATGGCCATGTCGGAGTAGCCGGAGAAGTCGAAGTATATCTGCAAGCTGTAGGCCAGCATGCCCACCCAGGCGGAGGCCGTTCCCCCGGAGCTGCTGAGATTTTCCCACAAAAGGCCCATCTGGTTTGCCAGCAGCAGCTTTTTCCCCAGGCCGATGATGAAGATGTTCACCCCGGAGGCAAACTTTTCCACAGTTTCCCTCCTGGAGCTCAGCTGCTCCGCCACGTCCTTATACTTGACTATGGGCCCGGCGATGAGCTGGGGGAACATGGACACATAGGCCCCGAAGCCGATGGGGTCCTTCTGCACCGGGGCGTCCCGGCGGTATACGTCAATGGTGTAGCTCATGGACTGGAAGATGTAAAAGGATATGCCGATAGGCAGGGCGATCTCCGGCACCCTCAGGGAGGCCAGGGGCGGGACAAGGGCCTTCAGGCTCCCCAGGAGAAAGCCGGTGTACTTGAAAAAGCCCAGCAGGGCCAGGTTCAATATCACCGTCAGGGCCAGCAGCCTCTTTGCCCTTTTTGCCCGGCTGCGGGACCGGTCTATCAGCAGTCCCCCCAGGTAGTTCAGGGCTATGGTGAAGAGCATCAGCAGCAGATACACCGGCTCTCCCCAGCCGTAGAACAGCAGGCTCACGGCCAGGAGCAGGAGGTTCCTCCCCCGCCGGGGACAGAGATAATACAGCAGCAGCACTGCCGGCAGATATGCAAACAGAAAAACGTTACTTGAAAAAACCAGAACTATCTCCCCCAACCACGGAAAGCCGGAGGGCTGTCCGCCCCCCGGGCCATGTCATTCCATGCCTGCCGCCTTGTCAAAGGCGGCCTTCAAAGTCTCTATATCCTGAGACGCCAAAAGCACCACATAGTTCCCCTCCCGGAGTATGGCGGCCTTCTCCAGCACTTGGTACTGGTCGGGGGCGTAGTTTTTGAACTCCTCCATCCGCTGCGGCGCCGAGAGATATGTTGGCTGAATAAAGCCGCCTTCCCGGTGTACATAGTTTCCGTATTGATAAATAACCTCAATCTCCCCCGCATCTCCGGAGTTCATAGGAATTGTCATATATCCGACCCGCGGAACAAAGTCATCGGCGTTGTCCGCCACGTTTCCAAAGGCTGCAACCCTTGTCCCATTCACATACACGCGGCTGGCATAATCGAGTGAAAAGCTGCAAATGGTATAATACTGATTGGGCTGTGCCAAAATACGCAGACGATATGTCCCATATGCAAAATCGGATGCGGAAACATCTGGGTCTGCCTTGTTGTTCGTTTCCCCGTAGGCAAAGTCCTCAGAAGTATACAAAGCACCCGGGTAAAAGTCCCAGTTATTCACAATATTGATGACGTCTTTTGAAACATCCACATTGCGAAGATCCAAGATGCCATCCTGATGCCCGAGTTCCTGTACTGTGGTCGTTCTGCGGGAAAAAATCCCCTGCAGCTCAACGGCAAACCGGTGATCCGGGAGGCTGAGCTGAAAAATTATGACCGGATCACCATCGGCAGCACAACACTGATTTTTGTAGGTCTGGCAGGAGAGCAGTTTGACTGGAGTGAGGACTGAAGCCATGACAATATGGACTGTCCTTAATCTGGCAGCAGCCCCAGACTTTCCGCAGCGCACGGACTTCACATCGGACGCTTTTGAGGGTGTATACCAATTCCTGGCTGCCTGCCCACGGTTTGTTTGGATTATGGGGGGCGTGATTGGCATTCTTTTCCTCTGCAACTGTCTGCTTTTGCTGCGCGTCAAACAGCAAAAGCGCCCGGGAAAACAAAGTCCCAGGCAGCGGGGTAAAATTGGTTCCATTCATGTAGGCAAAGTACATGGTCAGGGTTCCCGCGAGTATCAGCAGGACAGCTTCGGCATCTCCGATCCCCAAAGATTGGACAGCTGCGGCGTGCTGGCAGTTGTGGCGGATGGTATGGGTGGTTTGAAAAACGGCGATGAAATCAGCAGCGCCGCAGTGGAAACCATTTTGGATGGCTTTTTATATTCCCAAGGACAAGGCACTCCGGAGCAGGTTCTTCTGATGCTGACACAGTGGAGCGTCCGGGAGATCAATGCCATGTTGGGGCCTGACCATTACCGAAGCGGCGGCTCTACCCTGGTTGCGGGACTGATCAAAGACGGAGCTTTCTGCTGGGTCAGTGTAG
>CASFJB010000169.1 GCA_949294945.1 uncultured Eubacteriales bacterium | reverse complement strand
CAGGTCCAGCTCCTGGCGCAGGGCCTTCAGCTTTTCCAGTCTGCCCAGGTGTTCCTGGTGGCTGCCGTGGGAGAAATTGAAGCGGGCCACGTTCATGCCCGCAAGGAGCATTTCCCTCAGCACCCCGTCCTTGTCGGTAGAGGGGCCCAGAGTGCAGACTATCTTTGTCTTTCTTATCATATAACAATTCTGCCTTTCCTGAATAATGTCCCGGCAAAGGATCGCAGGGATCCGGAGGGCCTGGGGAGAGGGCCGCATATCCGGGAGCCAAACATACCCCATTATCATGATACCGCCGGGATTGTAAGCTGTCAAGAGGGAAGCTGCCGGGGGTGCGGTCCCGCTCCCTGAGGCGGAATTGGAGAGCAAAACCGCTGCACCCGGTTATAAAAGCAGGTTTTGCAATAAAAAAAGCATTTTTTCCTCTTCCATAGCAGGGCTTGCGCTGGTATAGTATATACATCATTGTTATGGAGGTGCCCTATGAAAAAGTTTTTATCCCTGCTGCTTGCCCTTGCCATGATACTTTCTCTGGCTGCCTGCGGCAGCTCCGGCAGCGAGACTCCCGCCGCCGGTGAGCAGCCCGCCGAAGCCACTGCCGCCCCCGCCGCCTCCGGCGTGGAGGAAGGCCTGCTCCGGGCAGCAGCTCTTTACGATATCAAAACCATGGACGTGGCTCAGACCACCGACGACTATATGGTGCCCATGAATATCTTTGACCGCCTCTTCGAGGTGGAGGTTCAGGCCGACGGCACCAGCCAGATAGTCCCCAGCCTGGTTGAGGACTACAGCGTCTCCGATGGCGGCCTGACCTACAGCTTCACCCTGCGGGAGGGAGTGGTCTTTTCCAACGGCAGCGCCCTCACCGCCTCCGACGTGCAGTATACCTTTGAGCGCCTGCTCACCGCCGGCGGCGTCAACGACGACATTCCCCTGGAGGTCCTGGGGGCCGAGGCCCTGAAAGCCGGGGAGACCGACACCCTGGAGGGCTTCACCGTCACCGACGACTATAACTTCTCCATCACCCTTGCCAATGCCAACGCCGGCTTCATCGCCGAGCTCACCGGCCCTGCCATGTCCATAGTTGATGCCGAGACCATGGCTGAGGTCTCCGACTTCGGCATGAGCTGCGAGGACACCATAGGCTCCGGCCCCTACAAGGTCACCGAGTGGGTGAAGAACGACCACTTCACTCTGGAGTACAACGAGCTCTACTGGGGCGAGGAGCCCTCTGTGAAGAAGGCCGTCGTTTACATCATTCCCGACGCTTCCACCCAGAACCTGATGTTCCAGAACGGTGAGCTGGACATAATCGACCTGGACTACCTGGATTCCTCCATCGTGGAGTCCACCTACAAGACCACCTACGCCCAGCAGATGGTGTCCTGCCCCCGGGTGGGCCTGACCTACATGGCCCTCAACGCCAATAACCAGTATCTGTCCGATGTGAATGTGCGCAAGGCCGTGCAGATGGCCATTGATGTGGATACCATCATCGCCTCCATCTTCGCCGGGGATGCCATCAAGGAAAACGGCATCATCCCCCAGGGCGTCTGGGGCTTCAACGAGGCTCTGGAGCGTCCCGCCTTTGACCCCGCCGCAGCAAAGCAGCTGCTTCTGGATTCCGGCTATGCCGAGGGGGAAGTGAGCTTTGAGCTGGCTATGGACACCTCCGCCTCCAGCAACCTCCAGCTGGTGTACCAGATGGTGCAGCAGTACCTGAAGGAAGCGGGCATGACCGTGGAGATCAAGTCCTACGACGAGTCCTCCTGGCTGGCCCTGCGCCAGTCCGGCGAGATGGACTCCTTCCTGGCCACCTGGACCATGGACTACAACGACCCCGCCAACATCATGTACACCTTCTTCGGCAGCCCTGAAAAGACCCTCATCCGCAGCCTGAACTACGCCGACACCGCCGTCATGGAGCGGGTGGCCGCCGCCTCCGGCATCACCGACGATGCTGAGCGCATGGCCGAGTACCAGGCCCTGGAGGAGAAGATAGTGGTGGAGGACGCCGCCTGGGTGCCTCTCTACGCCAATACCCACCTCTTTGCCGTCAGCGACCGGGTGGAGAGCTTCGTGCCCTACTGGGCGGGCTACTCCAACTTCTATGCCGCCGACGTGACCCTGAAGTAAAGAAGCGGAAACAATATACCAAGGCATGGGAAAACCGCCCGGCTTTTTGCCGGGCGGGCTTTGCCTTATTTGTCAGTTCCAAAGGAGGAGAGAGATTATGCTCCTTAATATCGGAAAACGCGTTCTCCAGGCCCTGGTGGTGCTGATAGGGGTGGCCCTGCTCATCTTCATTATGCTGCGCATCGTGCCGGGCAACGCCATCATCACCATGATGGGCGAGCATGCAAACCCTGAGGCCATAGAGCGCATGACTGCGGAGCTGGGTCTGGATAAGCCCTTTTACGTCCAGTTCTACACCTATATCACCGGGGCCCTCCGGGGGGACTTCGGCACCAGCTATTCCCTCCACGTGAGCGTGTCCTCCCTTATCGCCCAGGCCTTCCCCAACACGGTGTGCCTGGCCCTGGCCGCCGCAGTGGTGGCCTGGCTCATAGGCATAGTCTGCGGCATCATCGCCGCCATAAAGGAGAACAGCCTGCTGGATAGGCTCTTCATGGGCTTTTCCCTCTTCGGCGTGTCCATGCCGGTGTTCATGGTGGCCATGGTGCTGCAATACCTTTTTGCCTATAAGCTGGGCTGGTTCGGCATCTCCGGCGTCAGCGACTGGCGGGGCTTCGTGCTGCCCGCCATAGCCCTGGGCTGGAACAGCGCCGGCAGCATCGCCCGGCTCACCCGCTCCACCCTGGTGGAGGTGCTCCAGGAGGACTACATAGACACCGCCCGGGCCAAGGGCCGCCGCCGCATGGGGGTCATCCTCTTCCACGCCCTGAGAAATTCCATGCTGCCGGTGATAACCATGATGGCGGTGCAGCTTTCGTCCCTGCTCTCCGGCGCCGTCATCTGCGAGACTATCTTCTCCATCAACGGCATAGGCCGCCTGGCAGTGGACGCCATCAGCGGCCGGGATATCCCTCTGCTCCAGGGGACCATACTTCTGTCCACGGCTCTTGTTATTTTGGGGAACCTGGTGGCGGACTGCCTGTACTCCGTACTGGACCCCCGGGTCAGAAAGGGGGACTAAATATGCGGGACGAACAGGAAGAAATACTGACCATGCAGATGGACTCCCCGGAGGACGTGCTGGGGGAGGCGGACACCTTAAAGGACCAGCTCAAACGCATGGCCCGGCAGAATAAGCTGGCGGTGATCTCCGCGGTGGTGATACTGCTGTTTGTGCTGGGGGCCATCTTTGCCCCGGTGCTCACACCCTACGAGTTTGACCAGCAGGACGTGATAAACCGCCTGGCTCCCCCCTCGGCGGAGCACCTGCTGGGCACCGACGAGCTGGGCCGGGACGTTCTCACCCGCCTGCTCTACGGCTCCCGGATATCCCTGCTGGTGGGCGTGGTGCCCACGGTGATATCCATGCTGGCGGGGGCGGTGCTGGGCATCTGCGCCGGATACATCGGCGGCAAGACCGACGTGATAATCATGCGCCTGGCGGATATAATGCTGGCCTTCCCCTCCATGCTTCTGGCCATGGTGATAATGTACACCCTGGGGGACGGCCTGATAAACATTTTCCTGGCCCTGGCTCTGGTGAGCTGGGCCAGCGTGGCCCGGATAGTCCGGGCGGAGACCCTGAAGCTGAAGGAGAGCGTCTTTGTGGAGGCGGCCAAGAGCTTGGGGGTGAGCCGGCTGAAGATAATGTGCCGGCACATCTTCCCCAACTGCCTGCCCTCCATGATAGTGCTCTTCACCCTGAACATCCCCTCGGCCATACTGTCCGAGAGCTCCCTCAGCTTTCTGGGCATAGGCATCAAGTACCCCCAGGCCTCCTGGGGCCTGATGGTGAACCTGGGGAGGCAGTTTCTGTACACCAAGCCCTGGCTATCCCTGGCCCCAAGCATAGCCATCATGCTGGTGGTGCTGGCCTTCAACTTCCTGGGGGACGGCCTGCGGGACGTGCTGGACCCCCATCTTAAAGATCAGTGAGGGAGGAGAGATAAGCATGGATGAAGCAATAACTTTGAGCGTTCGGGATCTCTCCACCAGCTTCTTCTCCGAGAAGGGGGAGGTCAAAGCTGTGGACCATGTGTCCTTTGACGTGCCTCACGGCTCCATCGTGGGCCTGGTGGGGGAGAGCGGCTGCGGCAAGAGCATGACCGCCCGCTCCATTATGAAGCTGCTGAAATACCCGGGAAAGAT
>CASFJB010000168.1 GCA_949294945.1 uncultured Eubacteriales bacterium | reverse complement strand
ATCCTCGTTGGTGGCAGGCAGCTTTATCACCTGGCCCACGTACAGCTTCCTGTACTGGGCTTCGCTGGTAAAGTTGTTCAGCTTGTTAATGGCTGTCTGACAGGTGTAGAAATTCAGACCCATGTTGTTGCAGATCTGAAGCAGAGTGTCGCCTTTGACGAGAGTATAGGAAACGGTATTATACTCCCCGTCTGCATAGGCGCTTACGGAAGTGCCCGCAAACAGGGACACCACCAAAAGAACTGCCAGAAGCATACTGATGAACCTTTTTTTCATAGATTGCTCCCCCTAACTTACCCTCTCCGGGTATAATTGATTACTGTTTGGCGAAAAAATATTTTCATCAAATTTCAGTATTGTTACGATTCGCCTATAATATTACAACAACTGTCACCGAATTGCAAGACCTATTTGAGGAAAAATTTCAAATAATTTCAAATTGTTACAATCGATTATGTCGCCCTGGGCTGAAGCCCTTGCGT
Source organism: uncultured Eubacteriales bacterium (assembly GCA_949294945.1). GTDB lineage: Bacteria > Bacillota > Clostridia > Oscillospirales > Oscillospiraceae > Limivicinus. The sequence goes on along the minus strand of CASFJB010000168.1, from coordinate 3,852 downwards.
GCCAAGGCTTTCAGGAATTCAGGGAAAATCTTAAAAAATATTAAGCGGGCCATAATCGGAGTAAAACTGCTTATGTTTACCTGTTATTTCCTCAAGGCCTGTCCCTTCGGAGATACCTTGATATACTTAGGACGGCTCCCGGCCGGAAAAAGTTCCTGGGTTTTCAGAATTTTTTCACAGACTCCAGGACCGACTCCAGGCATTCCGTGACCCTGGCGATCCTGTCCCGGGAAAAGGGGCTTTCCAACCCGGCCGCTTCCACCGTGGGCATGAGGCTGTCATAGGTCCTGGGCAGCATATCCATGAATTTTTCCAGGCCCAGGCCCTGCTGTTCCATCTCCAGGGAGAATATCTGCATGGCAATATCATTGGTCACCGGGTAGCTGATAACATAGAAGGGGGACTCAAAGAGATGGCTTATGTCTATCCAGCCCCAGCCCTGCTCCTGGGAGCTCCCGTCACACAGGCCGTATTCGGTACAGGTCTCCAGATAGAGGCGGTTGATGTTGTCCGTGTTCAGCTCCTCGTCGGGCAGGCTGAACACCAGGCTCTCGAAGCGGGCGATGGCGGCCTGGCCCAGGTACAGCTCCAGAGTGCTCAGAGCCTTGTAAAACGTCAGCTCCTGCACCTGTTCTTCTTCCATGCTGCCCTCCAGATAGAAAAGGACCAGATATTCCATAGCCTGGGAGAAGCACTCGGCCAGGTCCGTGGTCTCATAGGCGTTATAGTTGATGTAGGCATCGGTAAAGTGGCCGAACTCGTGGGCAAAGGACAGCACATCGCTCTGGTCACCATAGGGGGACAGGAAGAGGAAGGGGGCTTCATAGTCGCTGAGATAGGCCTGGAAGGATATATCGGCCTTGTTGGGCCGAAGCTGGATGTCATAGAGCCGGTGCCGGTCCATGAAGCTGAAGCTTTCCCCTATCCCTTCACCCATGCCGGAGGCGGCCCCGGCCAGTATCTCCAGCAGCCGTTCCTGGGGCATATATTCCCAGGATATAAGGCTGTAGGCCTCTTCCTCCATAAGCTGTCTGTAGAGGGGGGCCATATACTCCTTTATGTCCTCCAGATATTCCAGGGCCTGCTCCGGACTGTAATCCCGCTCATAGACCAGGGAATATTCCATCTGCTCGTAGCTGTCGTAGCCCAGCAGCTCCGCCTGCTGCCTCCTGATACTCACCAGTTGGGCATAGATCTCCCCCAAAAGCAGGTCGTACTGCTCATAGTAGGCCTGTATCAGCCTATAGGCCTCTTCCTCCCCGGCGGCGGCCAGACTCTCCTGATAGTTCAGGCTCTGTCCGTCCAGCTCAACGCTGGGCTGGGCAATAAGGCTGCGGTATTGGTTTATCAGCTCGTTCTCCCTGCGGTAAAGCCGGTATATCTCCTCCGGCATGCTTTCCGCCTCTTCTCCCCCGTATTGGCTCATAAAGCCGTCCCAAAAAAAGAAGGTCTCCATCAGCGGGGCATACATGGACTGGGCACAGCTCATATACATCTGGTCCATGAGCTGCTGGACCCGGGGCCGGTTCTCCAGGCACCAGGCATACTCCTCCATGTAGAATTCGTCGCTGAGATCCTGGCAGTTCCTGATATCCGCCAGGCTCAGCATGGTGTCGTAATTATAATAGCAGTCGTAGCATGCCTCTATCTCCTCTCTCAGGGTAGAGGGCAGAGAGAGCTTTTCCAGGCTCTCCCCGAGACGGGCCACGGCCTGTTCCATTTGGCCGATATCCGGCCGGCTGTATTCAATGTCATCAAAGGTCTCCCCGTCCTCCAGCCCCGCCGGAGCCTCCTGAGCCATCGGTCCGCAGCCCGCCAGCAGCAGGGATACCGCCAGCAGCAGCGCCAATATCTTTGCAAATTTTTTATCCATAAAACTTTACCTCAGCCCTGTATCGGCCGCATGCGCAGCCGGCAGTATTTTCTCTTAGGGGAGCGTTCAGCACCTCGCCCTTTCCCTTCTGTCTTTATGCTCTTATATAATATCCTGAAAAACCTTCTCTGCCCAGCTACTAAAGTCTCTTTGTGGATATTATATGATATAATCAGCGTAAAGAAAGAAATATTTGGCTTGAAATTGTAGAACTTCTACAATATAATCAAATCAGCAAAGAGCATCGGAGGATCATTGATGAACGAGATATATGTCACCGGGCACCGCAACCCGGATACGGACTCAATAGTGGCCGCAATGGCCTATGCAAATCTGCGTAAAGCCCTGGGCGACAGGGAATATACCGCCGTGCGCATCGGTTCCGTGAACGATGAGACTTTGAACATGCTCCAGCGCTTTGGCTTTGAGCCGCCCAGATATGTAAAGAACATGCGCACTCAGGTCTGCGACCTGGATTTTGACCACCCCCCTGAGCTGCACTGCTCCGTGCCTTTGGAGCTGGCCTGGCAGTCCATGCGTGACGGGGAGGTGGCGACCATCCCCATTCTGAACGACGACGGTACCCTGTACGGCATACTCTCCGCCGGGGACGTGGCCTCTTACGACCTGCGCACCGTATATGAAAACCGGGTGGACCAGCTCCCCCTGTTCAACCTTATCAGCGTCCTGGAGGGAAACCTGGTCAACGAGTTTGCTCAGACCTCCAACTCCATCTCCGGCAAAGTCCAGATAGCCGTGCCCAAGAGCTTTTCCGACGAGACGCTGCTCTCTGCCGACAGCATACTCATCTGCGGCGACCAGCCGGAGGTGATAAAGGCCGCTCTGGAGGCGCAGGTCTCCTGCCTGATAATCTGCCAGTCGGATATAGATCCCCAGCTGGAGAACTGCCCCGGTCAGACCAGCATTATCTCCACGCCCCTGGACGCCAGGCAGGCGGCCCGGCTCATATACCAGGCGGTGCCGGTGATGCGCCTGTGTCATACCGAGGGCATAGTCACCTTCCACCTCAGCGATTATCTGGACGATGTGAAGGAGACTCTCCTCTCCAGCCGTTACCGCTGCTATCCCGTCCTGGATGAGAACGAGAAGGTAGTGGGCACTCTGTCCCGCTTCCATCTGCTGCGCCCCCGGCGCAAACGGGTAGTCCTGGTGGACCACAATGAGGCGGCCCAGTCCGTCTCAGGCCTGGATCAGGTGGAGATACTGGAGATCATCGACCACCACCGCCTGGCCGATATCCAGACCCGCCAGCCCATCTCCGTGCGCAACGAGCCTGTGGGCAGCACCAACACCATTATCACCGCCATGTACCAGGAGCACGGGGTCATGCCATCCCCCGCCATGGCCGGGCTCATGGCCGCCGCCATATTGTCGGATACAGTCATGTTCAAGTCCCCCACCTGCACCAAGAAGGACAAGGCCATGGCCGAACGTCTGGCCAGGATCGCCAACATTTCTCTTAAGGAGCTGGGCAAGGAGCTCTTCTCCGCCTCCGGCGCCGAGGACCGCAGCGCCGAGGAGCTGTTCATGACCGACTACAAGCAGTTCCATATTGCCGAAAAGGACATCGGCGTCAGTCAGATAACCTGCATAGATTCCGCCCGCCTCATGGACCGCCGGGAGGAGTTTATGGAGACAATGAACTCTCTCCGGTCAAAGTACGGCTACGATATCATTATACTTATGATAACCGATGTGCTCCGGGAGGGCTCTCACATCCTGTACTCCGGCAGCGACGATATCATCCAACAGGCCTTCAACGTCCAGCCCAGGGATAACCACATCTTTCTGCCCAAGGTCATGAGCCGGAAGAAGCAGATAATTCCCATGCTCACCGCGCTCTGGGGATGACGTCGGAGCAAAGTCCGCTCATCTCCGTTTCCGGCGCCAGGCTTCGCCCTCTGCCGAAAACTGCGCTCGCTCCCTTGCTCCTCCTTTTCCAAACCGAACCCGTGCTC
>CASFJB010000167.1 GCA_949294945.1 uncultured Eubacteriales bacterium | reverse complement strand
ATGTCGCCCAGGTTCTCATCGGGGATGGTGACCTGGAGCAGGCCGATGGGCTCAAGGATGGTGGGCTTGGCCTTGGGGATGCCGTCCTGGTAGGCAAGGCGGGCGGCGGTCTGGAAGGCCATATCGTTGGAGTCCACAGGGTGGTAGGAGCCGTCGTAGAGGGTGGCCTTCAGGCCAACCAGAGGATAGCCGGCCAGAACGCCCTTGTTAACTGCATTGCGCAGGCCCTTCTCAACGGAGGGGAAGAAGTTCTTGGGCACGGAGCCGCCAAAGACTTCCTCGGCAAAGATCATCTCGTCCTGCTCGTCCTGAGGCTCGAAGCGGATCCAAACGTCACCGAACTGACCGGAACCGCCGGACTGCTTCTTGTGGCGGCCATGGGCCTCCACCTTGCCCTTGATCTTTTCACGGTAGGCGACGCGGGCGGGCTTGAGCTCGGTATCCACGCCGAAGCGGCTCTTCAGCTTGGCGCAGAGCACATCCAGCTGAATATCGCCCAGGCCGGAGAGGACCTGCTGGCGGGTCTCGGCGTTGTTGACCAGAGTAAAGGAGATATCCTCCTCGTTGAGTCTGCTGAGGCCGGCGGCCACCTTGTCGTCCTGGCCCTTGGTCTTGGGGGAGATGGCCATGGAGTAGCAGGGTTCGGGAATGTCGATGGCGGGCAGCTCCACCTCGTTCTTGGGGTCACAGACGGAGTCGCCGGTTTTCCAGTCCATCTTGCCCACGGCTACGATGTCGCCGCAGCAGGCTTCCTTGACCTCGGTGTTCTTCTTGCCGCACATGGTGTAAAGACGGCCCAGCTTGTCGGTGCTGGAGGCGCGGACGTTTCTCAGGGACATGTCGGCAGTGATCTTGCCCCGCATGACCTTGACAAAGCTGTATTTGCCGAACTGGTCGGAAATAGTCTTGAAAACAAAGCCCAGAGTGGGAGCGGCGGGGTCAATACCCTCCATCTCGCCGGGGTTGGACACGTAGTCCACAACGCCCTGGAGCAGGGCTTCGGTGCCCACGCAGGACATGGCTGCGCTGGCGAACACGGGGACGACGCTGCGCTCCCGCAGACCCACCTTGATGCCCTCAGCCATGTCGGCCTCAGACAGCTCCATGGTGTCGAAGAACTTCTCCATCAGTTCTTCGGTGGCGCCGGCGGCGGACTCCATGAGAGCCTCCCGCAGTTCCTCCACCTTCCCGGCGTCGGCGGCGGGGACGGGGACCTTGGAGGTCTTGTTGCCCTTGGTCTGATAGGCTATATTGTGCACCAGATCGATGACGCCGCTGCCGTCGGACATGGGGACGGTGACGGGGCAAACGATGCTGCCGTATTTGGCCTTCAGGGAATCCAGCACCTTGTAGTAATCGCCGTGCTCCTCGTCGCACTTGGAGATGCAGAAGGCCACGGGGACCTTGGCATTCTTCAGGTACTTCCAGGCACGCTCGGCGCCAACGGACAGGCCGTCCTTTGCAGAGCAGAGGATGATGCCGGCCTCAACGGCGCGGATAGCGGCCAGGGACTCGCCCACGAAGTCAAAGAAGCCGGGGCAGTCCAGCACGTTGATCTTGCAGCCGCCGTAGTTCACGGGAGCCACTGCGGTGGAAATGGTGATCTGGCGCTTGGTCTCCTCAGCGTCATAGTCGCATACGGTGTTGCCGTCACTGACTTTGCCCATGCGGTCGATGGCGCCGGTGCAGTAGAGCATGCTCTCGGCAAGGCTGGTCTTGCCGGTGTTGCCATGGCCCAGCAGGCAGATGTTGCGGATGTTTTTGGTTTCGTAACTCATGTGTTGCTTCCTCTCTGTGCTTTAGTTTATATATGCTTATATGCATAATGTATATATGCATATAAAAAATCTCAATTACATCCAGTTCATTATACACTATGGCCAAGGGCTTGGCAACAAAAATTTGTCAATATCCCCGGCTCCGCCCCATAAAAAACAGGCAGAAGCGCCCTGAAGCCTCTGCCCTGGAAAAATACGGAAAACCGGCAGGGAGAAAAGCCTGCCGGTGTATTTTTATTACTCTTGTTTCAGGACTTGCCGCCTACATAAAGGCTGCTCACTATCAGGGGCAAGACCCAGGCCAGCATGAACAGCAGCAGGAAGCCTATGGTCACGCTGCCTGCGGTGAGAAGCTTTACAAACACCAGCACAGGGCCGAGGATAGCGGAGATGAAGGTCAGCAGCAGATTAAATCTGGTGGCAAGATACATGCTCCGGCCCACATCCGCCACCTGAGTGAGAGGGCCAAGACCCTCGTTGCAGATCACGGCAGCTATTTTGCTGTCCTTGTGGGAAGGCTCGGACATGGAGAAACGTTCGGTGTAGGGGGGAAAATCGTAGCCGTCGGTGGCGATGTCAAAGGTGTTGTGGAGCATTTCCGGGTTCACGTTGAAGTCCCTCAGGGCAAAGACCGGGTGACGGCCCGAACGCACCAGCTCCACCAGCGCCCGGCGCACCTGGGGCAGGGGAGTGTATTTGAGATTTCATAAGGCGCATCAGCTCCATGCTGCCGCAGAGCACCACGTGGCCTTCGATAATGCCTTTCAGGCCGCCGCCGGAGAGAAACTCAAAATTATCCACCCGGCGCCGGGAGCAGCCGTTTTCCTCCATGAGTTTCATGAAGGATGCGGCTATGCTGGAGCCGGAGGCGTTGACAAGCTCGGCGGCGTAGGCGATTACCTTTTCCGTGGATTCGTCGGAAAAAATACGGACGGTGTCCATCTCTATGCTGCTCTCGGGGAACAGGTCCCAGTCGGTCACGATGATGTTGCGGCTGGCGCCTATGTCGCAGAGGCCGGACCAGCCGGCTATGGCGGCGCCGCTCCTGAATATGCGCATGGAGCCCACAAAGAAGGGCAGGGCAAAGGCCAGAAGAGCCGAGAAGGGCGCGGCCAGGGAGAGAGTGGCGGAGAAGATAAAGACAAAATCCGACAGGCTCTTTTTCAGCAGAGCCAGGACCAGACTGAGTATAAAGGCAAAAATAATCAGGAAAGGCCCGGCTTTTATAAACAGGGTCTCGTCAGGGGGGGCCTCTTCGATGCGGCGCACAAAGCCCTTGGCGGGACGATGGGATTTCAGCAGGGTCAGCTCGCCCTTACGCAGCTTGGTCTCTCCGGTGACGGAATAGAAGTTTTTGCCTATAGCGGGGACTCTCAGGGCCTTGCGTATGCCCTTGGTGCTGAGAGAAGAGGACAGCAGCAGACCCAGCAGGGACAGGCTGGACACGGCGCACAGGGGCGTGTGCTGGGCGGCGGATTCCGACAGGGCTACTATCAGCCCGTCGGCAGTAGTGACAAGGCAGCTGAACAGGGCCAGGAAGTCGGCCCCGAACCGGAGGCGGAATACCCCCAGGGCGGCCGTAGTGACCACGTCCAGGGCCAGCAGCATTATGGCGAACTGAATGGCACAGCAGGCTGCCGCCTTCACCGGCAGCGTCTGGAGCATGCCGGGCAGGGGAAGCCCAAGGGACAGATAGCACAGCAGCAGCTCCAGCACGGCGCCTATGCGCAATCGAAGCTTCTGGGAGCGCATAAAGGAGCCGTAATAGCGGCAGGCTCCCGCCGCAGTCAGCTCCGGCCCCAGCTCCTCCTCGCTGTCGCTCATGGTGCTGGTGGTAACGCTGCGGTTGGTGCCGCGGATACGCAGAAAGGCGGAGGCGAACAGAGAAGCCAGATACTCCCTGAAGCTGGGAAGATCTCCGGTCTCGTCAAAGTCCTCCTCCGCTCCGCCGGAGCGGCGGGGAGAACTGTATTCCTCATAGTAGTCGTCCTCCAGGGCGTAGTCCCCCGGGGAGGCGCTGTGGTCTCTGAAGCTCTCGGCGTAGGAATCCTCTTCATCCTCTTCAGAGGGGAGAGTCTCATATTGGGAGCCGTAGTCCTCCGGCTCCTGCTCCTTGGCCTTTTTCCTGGACTTGCGGCGCTTTTTGAATATGCCCCGCTTGCCCTCGTCCTCTTCCGGCTCATAGTCCTCTTCCTCGCCGTCGCCCTGGTATTCCGGTGCCCAGTGGGAGAGATTGTAATCGGTTTGAGAGGAGGGGGTATAGCTCTCGTCGGCGCTCATGTCCACCGGGCGGCTGCCGAACTGATAGCCGCTGCTGTCCCTGCGTCCGCTGAGATTGAAGCGGCTGTCTATTTCAGGATCATAGGAGGACTCCCTGGGCTTCTCAGGCTTCCGCGTTCTGGCCAATTCGTCCTCCCGGAGAGGGGCGTAGAGCTCCTCCTGAGAAAGGGGGGCTCTGCCGGGGCTGGGTTCGGACATCTGCATGTGGGAGATGTATTCCCGGGCCTCCCGCTCCATGGCGCCTATGTTGCCGCTGCGCTGGCCGTAGTCCGGAGAATAAGCGTAGTCACGGCCGCTGCTGCCGGCGCTGTCCCGGTAAGGCTCATCCGGGCCGCCCTCCGGGTTATGGGCATCGGAGCTGCCATAGTAGCCGGAGAAGATGTCCTCAAAAATGCGGTCAATATCCCCGTCGGAGGATGGGACATAGCCGGTATGGTCCTGCCCCAGGTAGTCCTCCTGGCCGTAGTCAGGTTCCGGCTGGAAGGACTGGGAGTCGTAATATTCCTCGTAGCCGCCCTGAGATGAGCTGTAGTATTCATCTCTGCCGTCGGGTTCCGGGGACTGCCGGGACTCCACATCCTGCCGGGCCTGGTACTCAGCTATGATATCCTCTACGGAGAGGTCTTCCTCTGATTCAGTTTTCAGTTCATGCTTTTTCTGCTTATGACTGAAAAATTTCATTCCTGTATCCTATCCGGCGGGCGGGGCCCGCCACGCTTTTTATTGGGCGCTGCGCTGGCGCAGCACCTCGTACATGGTGACGGCTGCGGCGGCGGAGGCGTTCAGAGAACTGACCTGCCCCTTCATAGGCAGGCTCACCACAAAGTCGCAGCTCTCTTTAACCAGACGGCCCATACCTTCGCCTTCGGAGCCTATGACCAGGGCAACGGAGCCGGTGAAATCGGTGTGCCACAGGTCATTTTGGCCGTCTGCGGCGGTGCCGTATATCCAGAGCCCCTGCTCCTTCAGCTCCTTAAGGGCTGCCGGGATATTGGGCACTCTGGCGATGAGCACATGCTCGGCAGCTCCGGCGGAGGCCTTGTCCACCACGGCGGTGAGGCCAGCGCTTCGACGCTTCGGGATGATGACGCCGTGAGCACCGGCGCACTCGGCAGAGCGGATTATGGCTCCCAGGTTGTGGGGGTCGCTTATCTCGTCGCATACGATGATGAAAGGGGATTCCCGGCGTTCTGCTGCCAGGGCCAGGATGTCCGCTATTTCGCAGTATTCCCGAAGGGCGGCCAGGGCGACGACACCCTGATGGGCGTGGGTCTGGCTCATGAAGTCCAGCTTGCGCCGGTCAGCCTCCACCACTACTATGCCCTTTTCCCGGGCCTTGGATGCGATATGTCCCAGAGTTTTGTCCACATCGCCCTTGGCGATGAATATTTTGTCGATGGGTCTACCGGCCCGCAGGGCCTCTATCACTGCGTTGCGGCCCTCGATGGTATCATTCTTTATCTCAAAATCCTTTTCTGCCATAAAAGAAACTTGCTCCATTCATATGAAGTCATATTCACATAATCTATCAGTTTACATATTAACACAATCTTAGGAATATTGAAAGCCCCAGTTTTTGAATTTACAAAATTTTATAGACTTTAAGGAGGAGTCGGGGTATATTATATGGTAAACTGAGTATGCCTGTGGCAGAATGGAGAGTCATATGAGAGACCCTATGAACAAGATAGAGCGCTTTTGCTATAACCACCCCTATTTCGGCATAAAGAACCTTATGCTGTATATAACCATAGCCAATGCGGCCTTCTGGGTCCTCAGCGCCATAAACCCCCTGTTTCTTTCCTACTTGAGCTTTGACGCATCCCTCATTCTCAGGGGGCAGGTCTGGCGGCTCGTTACCTTTATGCTCTATCCGCCCAGCACCGGCCTGCTGGCCTTCATTGCCTTTTATTTCTATTACTGGATAGGCAGTACACTGGAGCAGTATTGGGGCACCGGCCAGTTCACCATATATTTCTTTTCCGGTGTCATACTGTCCATAATCTACGGCTTTGTGATATACTTTGCCACCGGCACCGTGATACGGCTGGACTCCTATTATATATACCTGTCCATGTTCTTCTGCTTTGCCAGCATGTTCCCGGATACCACTATTCTGCTGTTCTATTTTATCCCGGTGAAAATGAAGTACCTGGCTATAGTTGACGCGGTGTTCTTCGTGCTTTCGGTGCTTATGAATCCCTTCCCCCTGAATCTGCTGCCGGTGGTGGCGGTGCTGAACTTCTTTATTTTCTGCGGCGGCAGCCTGCTGCGCAACCGGCCCGCCCGCACCAGCAAGAGCACCATAAACTTCCGCAGGGAGTCCCGGCGCATACGCCGGGAGCAGGAGAGCAAGCTTTACACTCACAAGTGTGCAGTCTGCGGCAGGACGGATGTGGACCATCCGGAGCTGGAATTCCGTTACTGTTCCCGCTGCCAGGGATATCACTGCTTCTGCAGCGACCATATAAACAACCACATCCACTTTACCGAGTGAGTATGCTCCGAAGAAACGGGCCTGAAGCAGGGCTATAACTGCGAAAAAAATACCCAATTTCAAAAATTCAAATTTTTTGAAATTGGGTATTGCATTTGGCGACAGATTGTGCTAATATAATCGGGCGACAGAGATCCGGGTGTAGCGCAGATGGTAGCGCGCTTGAATGGGGTTCAAGAGGCCGCTGGTTCAAATCCAGTCACTCGGACCATGCGGAGTGTCCTTATAGGATCTGAGTATCCTACAAAGGACACTCCGCATTTTTTATTGTCAAAATTGGAGTG
>CASFJB010000166.1 GCA_949294945.1 uncultured Eubacteriales bacterium | reverse complement strand
CATAGTGCAGTTTTGGGCAATCTCAATATCGCTGAGCCAAGGCATAAGCATGTCTCTCCTTATATGAATTATTTGAAGTATTCCACGGCGGCTCTGAACATCTCCATGTCATAGTTGCCGGGGACGTTTTTGTAAAGGCCGGAGCCGATGCGCTCGGCGTGGCCCATCTTGCCGAAGACCCGGCCGTCGGGGGAGCAGATGCCCTCCACCGCAAAGGCGGAGCCGTTGGGGTTGAAGTGCACGTCGCCGCTGGCCCTGCCCTCCAGGTCCACATACTGGGTGGCTATCTGGCCCCTGGCGGCCAGGGAGCGGACAAGCTCCTCAGAGGCCAGGAAGCGGCCCTCACCATGGGAGATGGGCACGCTGTATATATCCCCCACCTTCGTTCTGGAGAGCCAGGGGGAGAGGGTGGAGGCCACCCGCACCCGGACTATCCGGGACTGGTGCCGGGCGATAGTGTTGAAAGTGAGGGTGGGGCAGTTTTCGTCGGTGTCAATTATTTTGCCGTAGGGCACCAGACCCAGCTTTATCAGAGCCTGGAAGCCGTTGCATATGCCGCAGATAAGGCCGTCCCGCTTCTCCAGCAGATTGGTGACTTCCTCTTTCACGGCGGCGCTGCGGAAGAAGGCGGTGATGAACTTGCCGGAGCCGTCGGGCTCATCGCCGCCGGAGAAGCCGCCGGGGATAAATATCATCTGAGCCTGGGACAGAGCCTTGGCGAAGCCCTCCACGCTGCGGGCTATGCCCTGGGGGGAGAGGTTGTTTATCACTATTATCTCCGGCTCCGCCCCGGCGTCTGCCATGGCCTTGGCGCTGTCATACTCGCAGTTGGTGCCGGGGAACACCGGGATAAGCACCTCGGGCTTTGCGCACTTTATAGCCGGGGCAGCGGCGCCCTTGCCCTGGAAGCTGAACAGCTCCATGGGCCCCTTGCTGTCCGGGATGTTGCAGGTATAGACCCTCTCCAGCTTGTCCTCGTATATGCCCTGGAGCCGGTCCAGAGCCAGGCTCTCGCCCTTATAGCTTATCTCCTTCTTTTCCGTGATGCGGCCGACGAGGAGAGCGCCCTCCACATCCTCCGTCACCTCCAGCAGGAAGCTGCCGTAACTGTATCCAAAGACATCCTGAAGGCTGAGAGAATCCTCGTATTCAAAGCCCAGAGCGTTGCCCAGGCACATCTTCAGCACCGCCTCGGCCACGCCGCCGTAGCCCGGGGTGTAGGCTGTGAGGGCCTTGCCGGAAGAGAGCAGCTCATGTACCCTGTCAAAGACGGAGAGGAGGGAGGAAGTGACGGGCAGGCCGTTTTCGTCCTTCTCCGGGGCGATGAGCACCACCTTGTGCCCGGCGGCTTTGAAGTGGTTGGGGACAATGCTGCCGGTCTTTTCCGTAGTCACCGCAAAGGAGACCAGGGTGGGGGGCACGTCCATGTCCTCAAAGGAGCCGCTCATGGAGTCCTTGCCGCCGATGGCGCCGATGCCCAGCTCCATCTGGGCCTTGAAGGCCCCCAGCAGAGCGGCCAGGGGCTTGCCCCAGCGCTCCGGCTCCCTTCTCAGCCGCTGGAAATATTCCTGGAAGGTGAGGTACACGTCCTCAAATTTTGCGCCGGTGGCGATGAGCTTGGCTGCCGACTCCACCACCGCCAGGTAGGCCCCGTGGTAGGGGCTCTTTTCCGTTATAAAGGGGTTGTAGCCCCAGGCCATGAGGGAGCAGTCCTCGGTGTGCTTTTCCTCCAGGGATATCTTCTGCACCATGGCCTGGATGGGAGTCTGCTGGTACTTGCCGCCGAAGGGCATCAGCACCGTGCCGGAGCCTATGGTGGAGTCAAAGCGCTCGGAGAGGCCCCGCTTGGAGCAGACGTTCAGGTCCCCTGCCAGAGCCTCATAGCCGGAAACGAAGTCTCCCGGCAGTGCCTTGTCAAAGGGCAGAGCCTTTTCGGCGTGGGCGGTGATGTGCTTTTCCGCACCGTTGGAATTGAGAAACTCCCTGCTTATATCAACTATAGTCTTGCCGTTCCAGTGCATTCTCAGCCGGGGCAGGGCGGTGACTTTGGCAAGGACAGTGGCTTCCAGGTTCTCCTTCTCCGCCAGGGCCATGAAGCGCTCTGCGTCCTCCGGGGCCACCACCACGGCCATGCGCTCCTGGGACTCACTGATGGCAAGCTCCGTGCCGTCCAGGCCCTCGTACTTCTTGGGCACGGCGTTTAAGTCGATGTCCAGCCCGTCGGCCAGCTCACCCACGGCCACGGACACGCCGCCGGCGCCGAAGTCGTTGCAGCGCTTTATCATGCGGCAGGCCTCGCCGTTGCGGAAGAGGCGCTGGAGCTTCCGCTCCTCCGGGGCGTTGCCCTTCTGCACCTCCGCTCCGCAAGTCTCCAGGGACTGGAGGGTGTGGGACTTGGAGGAGCCGGTGGCTCCGCCGCAGCCGTCCCGGCCGGTGCGGCCCCCCAGCAGGATGACCACATCGGAGTCCTGGGGGCACTCCCGGCGCACGTTCTCTGCGGGAGTGGCGGCGATGACGGCGCCTATCTCCATGCGCTTTGCAGCGTAGCCCGGGTGATATATCTCATCCACGATGCCGGTGGCCAGACCTATCTGGTTGCCGTAGGAGGAATAGCCTGCGGCGGCGGTGGTCACCAGCTTCCGCTGGGGGAGCTTTCCCGGGAGAGTTTCGCTCACCGGCTTCAAGGGATCGGCGGCCCCGGTGACGCGCATGGCCCCGTAGACATAGGAGCGGCCGGACAGGGGGTCACGGATGGCTCCGCCTATGCAGGTGGCGGCGCCGCCGAAGGGCTCGATCTCCGTGGGGTGGTTGTGAGTCTCGTTCTTAAAGAGCAGCAGCCAGGGCCGGCTCTCCCCGTCCACCTCCACGTTTATCTTCACGGTGCAGGCGTTTATCTCCTCGGACTCGTCCAGCTTGGAGAGCTTGCCCGTCTTTTTCAGATGGCGCACCGCCAGGGTGGCCATGTCCATAAGGTTCACAGGCTTGGTGCGGCCCAGGGCCCTCCGGGTGTCCAGATATTCCTGCCAGGCCTTCTCCAGCAGCTCGTCCTCGAAGCTCACGGAATCGATGGTGGTGGTGAAGGTGGTGTGGCGGCAGTGGTCGGACCAGTAGGTGTCTATCATCCTTATCTCGGTGATGGTGGGCTCCCGGTCCTCGCTGCGGAAATATTCCTGGCAGAAGGCGATATCGTCCAGGTCCATGGCCAGGCCGTAGCGGCTTATGAACTCCGCCAGCTCCCCCCGGCTCAGGGAGCGAAAGCCCTCCAGGGTCTCCACGCCGGTGGGGATCTGGTAGTTTATTTTCAGGGTCTCCGGCTTGTCCAGGGCGGCCTCCCTGGCCTCCACCGGGTTTATGACGTATTTCTTTATCTCTCTCAGCTGCTCCCCGGTCAGCTGCCCGTAGAGCAGGTAGACCTTGGCGCTGCGCACCTCGGGGCGCTGGGCCTGGGAGATTATCTGGATGCACTGGGCGGCGGAGTCAGCTCTCTGGTCGAACTGGCCCGGGAGATATTCCACGGCAAAGACCTGAGCGCCCTCTGCCTCCAGCTCATAGCTCACCATATCCAGCTGAGGTTCGGAGAGCACGGTCTTTACGGCGTAGTCAAAGAGCTCCGGGGAGATGTTCTCCACGTCGTAGCGGTTGAGTATCCGCAGCTTTTCCAGACCCTCTATCCTCAGCAGGCTGTTGATGTCCTCCTTCAGGTTCCGGGCCTCCTGGGCCAGCTCCGGCTTCTTTTCAACAAATATACGGTATACCATATTCAAACCTCCTGAAAAGCCTTCAGGGCTCTCTGGCCGATGTCCCGGCGGCAGTAGGCGTTTTCAAAATGCACCATGCCCGCCAGACGGTAGGCCTCCTCTATGGCCCGGGGCAGCGTGTCCTCCACGGCGGTGAGGCCGATGACTCTTCCGCCGCCGGTGAGGAGCCGGCCCTCACCGTCCGGCTTGGCCCCGGCCACATAGGCATGGGGCAGGGCTTCCGGCTCTATTGTCATTTCGTAGCCGGTCTGGTATTTCTGGGGGTAGCCCTGGGAGGCCAGGATGACACAGCAGGCGGCCTTATTGGAAAACTCCACCTTTGTGTCCTTCAAAGTGCCCTTGGTGGTGGCCTGCATCACGGTGAGCAGGTCGCTCTCCAGCAGGGGCAACACCACCTGGGTCTCCGGGTCGCCGAAGCGGCAGTTGTATTCTATCACTTTAGGCCCCTTGGGGCTGAGCATCAGGCCGAAGTAGAGGCAGCCCTTGAAGCTGCGGCCCTCGGCCTTCATGGCCCGGATGGTGGGGAGGAATATCTCCTCCATGCACTGTTTGGCACTGTCCTCGGTGTAATCGGGGTTGGGGGCCACGGTGCCCATGCCCCCGGT
>CASFJB010000165.1 GCA_949294945.1 uncultured Eubacteriales bacterium | reverse complement strand
TACAAGGTGGGGGAGAGCTGTACATTGAAGTTCGAGCCCGACGCCGTGCATATCCTGTAAGTACACCGGAATTTATTCCTGCCGCTGCTTTTGCAGCGGCAGTTTTTTTGTCGCCCTCATTGTAAAAAGGTGCCGATCCGTGATAAAATCAGAAAAACACAAAAGCAGGGGGGCGGCGGAAATGAAGAGAATAGCGGCGGGCATTATTGCCCTTCTTGCCTTGCTGACGGCGGGCTGCGCCAGAGCCGGGGGTACCGACGGCAGCGCCTTTGCTCCGCCGGAGGAGCAAAGACTGGTAATCTACACCTCCCACAAGCAGGAGGTGTATCAGCCCCTCATAAGAGAGTTTGAACAGCGCAGCGGTATCTGGGTCCGGCTGGAGACCGGCGGGACCACGGAGCTTTTGCAGCGCATTGCCCGGGGAGATACGGACTGCGATCTGATGCTGGGGGGCGGGGCGGACAGCCTCAGCGCCTATGCCTCCTGCTTCAGCCCTTATTACAGCGTTTATAACCAGGACATCCTGCCGGAATACCGCAGTGCCGACGGCAGCTACAGTCCCTTCTCCGTGCTGCCGGTGGTGCTGATATATAACACCAAGCTGGTGCGGATGAACCCGCCTACAGGCTGGGAAAGCCTGCTGGACCCGGCCTGGCGGGGAAGGATAGCTTTTGCCGATCCTGAAGTGTCCGGCTCCAGCTATACGGGACTTTGCACCCTGCTCCAGGCCCTGCCCGGGGACAGGGAGGAAAATTTGAAAAAATTTGCCTATAACCTGAAGGGCCGCCAGCTCTCCTCCTCGGGAGAGGTGGTGGGCACCGTGGCCGAGGGCAGCTGCTACATAGGCGTCACCCTGGAGGAGACGGCCCTCAAAGGGATAGCGGAAGGTTATGATATAGCCATCATTTATCCCAAGGAGGGCACCAGCGCCTTGGCCGACGGGGCGGCGGTGGTGTCCGGCTGTGCCCATGAGGACAATGCCCGCAGCTTTATAGACTTCATGCTCAGCCCGGAGATACAGCAGATGCTGGTGGAGGAGTTCTCCCGCCGGGGCGTCTGCGGCTCCGCCGATGAGACGGAGGATATAGAGCTCATAGACTATGACATACAGTGGGCCAGCGAAGAGCAGGGGAATTTGCTGAGCCTGTGGAAAGAACAGTTTGAAGGGGCGGAAAAATGATAAGATGGATAAAGCGCTCCTTTAAAAACCGTATATTTGTCACGGTGCTGCTGGTGACTCTGCTGCCTATGCTGCTGTGTGACGTGCTGGTCATGCAGCTGGCCATAGGCAACAGCCAGGAGCTTCTGGACCAGCAGGCCGTGAATGAGCTCCAACTGCTGGAGGAGGAGCTGGAGTCCATGATGGAGCAGACGGACGCCCTAACCCGGGAGCTGGCGGAGAGCACCGTGGTGCGCAGCGCCCTGCGTCGGGGCGGCAGTGACTCCAAGCTTCTGTACCAGGTGCTGTATCAGGAGAGCGCCCAGCTCAGGGACTATGCCGTAGCCCAGGTGTATGACAGCGAGGGCCGACGCCTCTACAGCAGCGACAGCAGCCAGCTGGAAGTGCAGCTGCCCACCGGCTGGGGAGCCCTGCGCTCGGCGGGGGACAGCCAGGAGCTGAGCATAGAGGCGGACCGGGAAGCGGGCCTCAATCTGACCCGGGCGGTGCGCAGCTATGACGGCGGCATATTGGGCTATATCCTGGTCCGGGTACAGGAGTCGGGCTTTGACAGCCTGTTGGGGGACAGCTTCGGCTCCTCCAACGACATTTTCCTTCTGGACGGCACCTGGCGCCGGGTCTACTGCTCCGACAGCATACATACCGAGGAGAAGATCTCCGCCATGAGGGAGGCCCTGCTCTCCGGACAAGAGCTGGGGGACGGGTATTACAGCATCTATCTCAGGGCCCTGGACCGGGGCGGGCTCACCCTTGTGCTCCAGCAGCCCCGGGCCTATACCCCCACGGTCATGAGCTCCGTATATTATGCCTGCCTGATGATGGGGCTGCTGTGCCTGGTGCTGAGCCTGGTCTGCGCCTGGATAATCAGCCGCTATCTCTCCAAGCCGGTGAAAGAGCTGGACGAGGCCATGGGCCTGGTGGAGAAAGGCGATTACGACGTGGAGCTTTCAAGCGACAGGAGCGACGAGATGGGCCGGCTCAGCTCCAGCTTCAATCGCATGACCCGGGAGTACCGGCAGAATCTGGAGCGCTCGGTGCAGCATGAGCGGGAGCTGAACGAGACGGAGCTGTCCATGCTCCAGGCCCAGCTGAACCCCCACTTCCTGTATAATACCCTGGACAGCATGAAGTGGCTGGGAGTCACCAACCATGTGCCCCAGGTGGCGGCAATGGCCACGGGCCTGGCGGCCCTGCTGAGAGCGGGCATATCCGGGGATAAGCTTATCACCCTGGAACAGGAGCTGGAGCTGCTGGAGAAATATCTGGATATCCAGTCGGTGCGCTTTGAGGACCGCTTCACCTGGGAGACGGATATAGACGAGAGCTTCCAGCACTGCCTGGTGCCCAAGCTGATACTCCAGCCCCTGGTGGAGAATGCCATTATCCACGGCGTGGCAAATATGGACGACGGCTATATAAAGCTCTCCGCCTCGGCGGAGGGGGAGACCTTAGTGCTGGCTGTGGAGGATAACGGCCAGGGTATGCCGGAGGAGATGCTGGCGGCCCTTCAAAGCCCGGACAAGGAGATGCCGGCGGGCCACCTGGGCCTGAGAAATGTGGACCGCATCGTGCGCCTGTACTACGGCCGGGACTACGGCATTTCGGCAGTGCCCCGGACAGGCCCCGGCAGCCGTGTGGAGCTGCGTATGCCCGTGAGGAAGAAGGAGGAAGAAAATGCTTAAAGTGCTGGTCATAGACGATGAGACCGTGGTGCGCCGGGGCATAGTCCTGGGAGTGGACTGGGCGGCCATGGGCTGCGTAGTGGTGGGTGAGGCGGCAAACGGGGAGGAGGGCCTGTCGGCGGTGGAGCGCTACAGCCCCAACCTCATCATTACCGACGTGCGCATGCCGAAGATGGACGGCATAGAGATGCTCCAGGAGCTGCGCCGCCGCCGCTGCCGTGCCCACGCCATACTCCTCACCGCCTACAGTGACTTTGAATATGTGCGCTCGGCATTGCAGCTGGGGGCCGACGACTATCTGCTCAAGCCATTTGAGGACAGGGAGCTGGTGGCCGCGGTGGAACGGGTGCACCAGAAGGAACAGGAGCGCAGTGAGCTGAGCCTAAGCGACGAGCTGCTGCTGTCCAAGGGGGACAAGAGCCGCTATGTGCTCCAGGCCCTGGAGTATATAGCCCAGCATTTCGGAGAGAGCGGCATAAATATAACCGGCATCGCCCAGCACCTGGGGGTCAGCGAGGGCCACCTGAGCCATGTGTTCAAAAAGGAGACCAACTATACCGTGGTGGGCTATATCACCCGCTACAGGATACATATGGCCATGAAGCTGCTGCGGGACTGCCGCTACAAGGTCTACGAGGTGGCGGACATGGTGGGCTATAAGGACGTGGCCTATTTCGGCAGCACCTTCAAAAAGCTCACCGGACTTTCACCCTCGGAATACCAGGACCGCTGCCGCTGAACAGCGGTGCTTTTGTTAATAATCCACAAAAAACCGATAAAAATTTTTGCATTTAAAAAGCCTGCCCTGACAGAATCAACAGTATAATCGCAGAATCGTCCCATTCCATTTTCTCCCCGGCAGCAAGTATAATTATTACAGCCAAATTGCTGCAAAAAATTTGTAAAGGAGAAAGCTAAAATGAAGAAGTTACTTGCGCTTTTGCTGGCCCTGGCAATGCTGTTTACCCTGGGCGCCTGCGCCAAGACCCCGGCCCAGGAAGAGGCTGCCCCCGCTGAGGAGGCCGCCCCCGCCGAGGACAGCGCCGACACCGCAAAGGACTATTCCGGCTACACCATCCGCATCTACTCCAACTCCAACTCCACCGAGCGTACCACCTGGCTCATAAACGAGGCCAAGGACGCCGGCTTCACCATTTCCATTGACGACAACAGCGTCATCTCCGGCGACGATGCAGCCATCCAGGCCGCCAACGAGAATAAAGACGGCGACATCCTCTTCGGTCTCAACGAGACCCGCTGGAGCCAGGTAGTGGGCGGCACCTATGAGAACCTGAAGCTGACGGAGTGGACCCCCAGCTGGGCCGATGAAGTGGGCGAGTACGTCTATCCCGGCGCCGCCTACGGCCTGGTCATACAGAACGTGCTGATGCTCTACCGTACCGATGAGCTGGGCACCAACGGGGAGAGCCTCCACTTTGAGCACTGGGCAGACGTGGTGGACTGCGGCTACAGCTGGTGAGAGCCTCCACTTTGAGCACTGGGCAGACGTGGTGGACTGCGGCTACAGCTGGTACCGCCAGAACAAGGTTGGCGGCACTACCAACTCCAACATCAACTCCGCCATGCTCTATGCCTTTGTTGACCCCGAGTCCCCCGCCGGCGGCATAAGCCTGGACGGCTGGAAGACCCTGTGGAAATACTGCGCCGAGGGCGTCTACTCCTCCGATGACGACTATAAGTACGGCTTCCAGCCCCTGAACAAGGGCGACGTTCAGGTCTCCACCTACTACTCTTCCTCCCTCTACGGCAACATTGACGCCGCTGCCGACAGCTCCGAGAATCCTCTCGTGGGCGCCCTGGAGCCGGAGAACTGGGCCCTGGTGGATATAGACGACGGCACCTACTACATTGCCGAGTATCTGGGCATCCTGGATAAGGCCGGACGCAGCGCCGAGGAGACCGAGGCCGTCATGGCCTTTGCCGAGTGGTTCGGCTCCGCCGACGTGCAGGCCGCCTGGGGCGAAGAGTTCGACTCCTATCCCTGCAACACTGCCGCTGCCGCCATCCTCTACCCAGACGGTATCCCCGCCATTTACACCATCAAGAACTTTGCCCTCACCGCCGTTGAAGGCACCGATATGAACTATGCCGAGTACGTTGCCGCCCACTCCAGCGAGTGGACCAACATCATGACCAACCTGGGCTTTTACTGGGCCGACCAGAGCGCCGCAGTTGCCGAGCCCGACTGGGAGAATCTGGACTGGGCCACTCTGACCCAGGCCGCCGGCTGAGTGAAAAAGTAAATACCCTACACTATGGCGGGCCTTTTGGCCCGCCATAGCTGAAATGAGAGAGAAAAACAGAGAGAACTTTAAGGAGAAATTGCTATGATAAGGCTCAATGACATCGTGGTGAAGTTTGGAGATTTCACAGCCCTCCACGGCATCAGCGTCCATGTGAAGGAGGGGGAGTTCTTCACCTTCCTGGGACCCTCCGGCTGCGGAAAGACCACCACGCTGCGCACTCTCACAGGCTTCATTGAGCCGGTGGAAGGCAGCGTTGTGGTCAAGGGCAAGGACATAACCAATGTGCCCATAGAGGGCAGGAATATCGGCATCGTTTTCCAGAGCTACGCCCTCTTTCCCACCATGACCGTGTACGACAATATCGCCTTCGGCCTGAAGGTGAAGAAGCTGAAAAAACCGGAGATAGACAAGCGGGTGCGGGAGATAGCAAAGAAAGTGGACCTCAGTGACGAGCAGCTGATGAAAGCCGTGTCCCAGCTCTCCGGCGGCCAGCAGCAGCGGGTGGCCATAGCCAGGGCCCTGGTGACGGGCCCGGCAATAATCTGCATGGACGAGCCCCTTTCCAACCTGGACGCAAAGCTCCGGGTGCAGCTGAGAAACGAGCTGAAAAAGATGCAGAAGGAATTCGGCATCACCACCATATACGTCACCCACGACCAGGAGGAGGCCCTGACCCTGTCCGACCGTATCGCC
>CASFJB010000164.1 GCA_949294945.1 uncultured Eubacteriales bacterium | reverse complement strand
GAAGTGTCGAATTGTACGCCTCCGGCGTACAACCGAGGCATGGAGCGAAGTGCAATCCCTTTTGTCGAAGAAGGCTTGACCTTCTTCGACAAGCTGAGGCGCTGTGACGCAAAATCACAGCGTCTTTTTTACTTTTCCTACTATATATATAGAAGGGATGAAGATAAAGGCGTAAAAGAGATTTATCAGGGGGATGAGCTTTTTCGACCAGAACTCCAGGGCCAGAGTGTCCCGGCCTATGAGCAGGGAGATGAGCATGGCGGCCAGGGCCGTGGGCCAGATGAGCCAGCGGCCCCGGCTCATATCCGTGAGCCTCTCCCCCCGGTAGCTCACATCCTGGCCCAGGCTCAGGCGCAGGGAATACTGGGCGGCGTAGAGAAAGACGGACACCAGCAGAAAGTCCGGGAAGAGCCAGAGCATCACCACCAGGGCCTCCACCCGCTCCACGGTGTGGAAGAACATCAGGTTACGCACCATGATGAAAAAGGGGAGGCTGAGCCGGGAACTGAGCTCCGCGCCGAACATGCCCACTACCGGCAGGCACAGCAGACTCATCAGCAGCACCATCCCCAGCAGCCAGAGACTGCCCTGCCGGGCCCGGCCCGGCTCCCGGGGGCACATGCCTTCCATAAAGCACACTGCGTAGGCCCCAAAGACCAGCACGTCCACGGCGGCCAGGGAGCCCAGAGTCACGGGGAGGGCGTCGTCCACTGTTATGGGCAGCAGATTGGAGGAGTCCAGGTCGCTGACAGAAAAGGCGAATATCAGCAGCAGGGCCCCCAAAAGCACGGGGCTTATTAGCATGGCGGAGCGGACTATGGAGCGGGGGTTTCCCAGGGCCGCCGCCAGGCACACCAGGCCCAGGCCCAGGGTGAAAATCCCGGGGGAGCTGTCGGGATAGACGGTGACTATCAGCCGGTCCGCCCCGGAGCGGAGGATGAAGCCGGAATAGAGGACGAGCCAGGCGGCGCTGAGCACCAGGGCGGCCTTGCCCAGCCCCGGCCCAAGACAGCGGAGGAACAGCTCCTGGATGTTCTCCCCGTCCCGGCGGCAGTCCATGAAATCTGATATGAAATATATATACAGCAGCATGGGCAGGGCCGCCAGGGGCGCCGTCAGCCATACGGCCCGGCCGGCGTAGTCGGTGGCGGAGGATACAAAGAACCTCAGAGAGGGCACCAGCAGCATCAGCGTGGCCAGAGTAAAAAGCTGCCGCCGGCTTATCTGTGTCAGTTTGTTCACGTCTATGCTTCCTTCGTGTCGTTGGTGTGGCTCAGCCTGCCGCTGACGCTTATCTGAAGCTCCAGGGAGGGCAGGACTTCCGTGAAGTCCCTGTCCATGAGCCGGTAGTTCTCCGGGGAGCTGCGCTCCACCCGGCCTGCAAGGCCAAGGAAGTCCGCCTTCAGCTGCATGGAGCTCTGCAAAAGACTGCTGAGCTGCCGGGAGACGGCGGACTCCAGCTGTCCGGTGAGATAGTTGATATATTCTTCGCTCCGGGAGCTGTGGGAAGGACCGGTCTCCATCACCGAGGCGGTGACCTCCACCTGGAGCTCCAGGCCCTTCAGCTCCCCGGGCCCGGCCCACACCGGCTCCAGCCGGGCGCTGCCCTCATAGACCTCCAGGGAACAGGTTTGGCCGTCCATGTCCTTCACGGCCACAAAGCTGATGGGCACGGTGCCGGTCATCAGTCCCACCGCCACCGACAGCTCCGGCTCCAGGTACTTGCACAGCTGCCCGTCCCGGATTACTCCGTATCCGGCGATGCCCGCCATGATGGGGCTGTCCCCCTGGGCCGACGAGGCGGAGTCCCGGGCCTCATCGCCGCCGGAGTCCTCCTCCGTGCCGGAGTCATCCCCGCCGGCAGGCGTCTTGGTCTCCTGCTCTCCCGAGGCCTCCTGGCCGGAGCCGGCTGCCTGAGTCTCTTCCCGGGTGTCCTGGGTTTCCTCGTTCTGGCCGCCTTCACCGCCGGAGTCACCGGAGGCCTGAGGCCCGGAGGACTCGGAGCCGGGTTCGCAGCGTATGGCGCAGACCAGGGCGCTGCCGTAGCGCTCCAGACTGCTTATGGTGTCGGCCACGGTAAAGACCCGGCTGTCGCTGGGGGTGGCAAAGATCTCGGCCACCGCCTGCATCACTTCGGAGATGCCCCGGCTGCCGTCGCCTACCTCCATCACCGCCTGCTCCGCCGTACCCTCCCGGACTATATACAGGGGGATGTCTATGCGCAGCTCCGGGGACTGGCAGAGATAATCCAGAAAGCCGTCCATGTCCTCCATGGCCGCGGCCTCGCCGATGAGTATGTGGTTTACGTGGGAGAAGAAGATGGACTCCTCATAGGACAGCTCGTAGGACCGGTCTATGGCGGTGTTTATGGTGCCGCCGGTGGCGCTCATCCGCCGGGGACCGCTGCCGGAGGCCTCCGCCGCCGCAGCCATGGAGACCCGGACGCCCCCCTCCTCCCAGTCCAGCCCCAGGGTCTGGATCACCAGAAGCTGCTGGATCTCCCGGAAGTTGGTGTGGATGCCGCCGCAGCCGCTGAGACTGAGAAGAGAGGATATTACGATAAGAATGGATATATAGCGTTTCATTTTTGCCGCCTCTTGTCCGGTGTATTCAGATCCGGGTCCCTGTACTTGTCCAGAGCCTTGGGCAGCCTCAGCAGCAGCCGCAGCAGAGGAAAGGGCCGCCCGTCGGTCATGGGCGCGGTATAGCTGAGCCCGAAGCTGTCGATGGAAGAGATGTGCAGCAGGAAAAGGCAGATCACCAGTCCCACCCCGAAAAGCCCTGCCGCCAGGGCCGCTATCACCAGGGCCAGGCGCAGCAGCCGCACCACCGCCCCCAGGTCCTGGCTGGGCAGGGTGTAGCAGGCGATGCCTGAGGTGGCCACCACGATGATGGCGATGGGGGAGACCACCTGGGCCTCCACCGCCGACTGGCCCACGATAAGGGCGCCGATGATGGACACCGTGTCGCCTATGGGATTGGGCAGACGGAGGCCTGCCTCCTGCAAAAGCTCAAAGGCGATGAGCATGCCCACTATCTCCAGGGCCGTGGAAAAGGGTACGTTCTTTTTTGCCTCGATTATGGACAGCAGCAAGGGCGTGGGTATCATCTCCTGGTGATACATGGCCACCGCCACATACAGGGCGGGGAGAAATATGGCCAGCATCAAGGACATGTAGCGCAGCACCGTAAGGGAAGTGGCCACCAGATAGTTCTTGCTGCTGTCCCCGGTGACCTGCATGAAGTCCGCCAGAGAGGCGGGGAGGATGAGGCCCAGAGGCAGCCCGTCCACCAGCAGCCCCACCCGCCCCGCCATCAGCTGCATGGCAAAGCGGTCCGGCCGCTCCGTGTGCAGCAGCTGAGGCATGGGGGAGCGGGGAGAGTCCACGATGT
This sequence comes from uncultured Eubacteriales bacterium, assembly GCA_949294945.1. Classification (GTDB taxonomy): domain Bacteria; phylum Bacillota; class Clostridia; order Oscillospirales; family Oscillospiraceae; genus Limivicinus. Next base: position 999 of record CASFJB010000164.1, on the reverse strand, counting down.
ATTCCTCCAGAGTGCCGGTGGCCAGCAGGGCGTCCACGTCCAGCTCATCCAGCCGCCGGGCCAGCTCCTCCACCGTGGCCGGGTCCGCTATGCCGTCCATGAACATTATGGACAGCCGGGTCTTGCTTTTGCGGCCCACGCTGCTCTCCACCAGCTTCAGCTTGGGAGAGCAGATCCTCCGTCGCACCAGGGCGGTGTTTGTCCGCAGAGTCTCCACAAAGGAGTCCTTAGCCCCCTTCAGGGACTTCTCCAGAGTGGGCTCGGTGATGCTGCGCACATTGGAGCTGCGCACCTCAAAGCTGACGGCCCGGTTTATCCCGTCCAGTATCACCCCGCAGCAGCCGTGGCTCAGGTCGTTCACCAGCTGGTCCATGGTACTGCGCTCCTTGGCGGAGTAGCTGTAGGCCGCCCCCATGAGAATGTACTCCAGGCACTGCTGCTCGCTTTTCATAAGAGGATTGCGCCCCGCCTGGGTGAGGGGCCGGATTATCTCCTCCGCCACGGCAGTGCCGGAGACAAGGCCGTCCAGCCAGCAGATCTGCAGTTTGATATTCTGTTCCAGACCCAGGATTATCTCCCGGCTCTCATAGTCGCCGCAGCGGGAGAAAATGTCTTTAAGATTCTCCGAGCTGAGGAGACATTTGTACTCCGGCAGCTTCTGTCTGTGGTAGCTGCGGGAGTTGTTATATGAATCAGTATACATATTGTGTAGTATGTCCCGTAAATAACGCAATATTTAGACATGTAAAAAAACTTCCAAAAAAATCAAATAAAGTGTTGACAAATGGAAATTCCGGTGGTATATTAGCAAAGCGCCTTGAGGGAGAGCCAAGAAATTGGCAAGAGATGGAAAAAGAAATTAAAAAATTTCAAAAAACCTCTTGACAAGCTTCCAAAAGCGTGCTAAAATAATCAAGCTGTCCCGGAAAGGGAGCTAGCGAGTGTACCTTGAAAATTGAACAATGTAAGAACAGCTTATGCAAATAAGCACCAGAAAAG
>CASFJB010000163.1 GCA_949294945.1 uncultured Eubacteriales bacterium | reverse complement strand
GATGCCCATAACCAAGACACAGCCCGCCGGGAGACCCGGCCGGCTGTGTCTGTTTATATTATTCTCTTTTCCCGCAGGATACTATGTCTCTTATGCCTTGACTTCCTTCTTGGCCTCCATGTTGCGGATGACGAAGAGGACGGCCACGGTGAGCACGGCGCCCACCACGAAGCAGATGACGGCATTCTGGACGAAGCCCGCCACTATGTAGGTCACGAAGCTGACGGCAGCCACGGTGATGGCGTAGGGCAGCTGAGTTGACACGTGGTTCAGGTGCTCAATCTGAGCTCCGGCAGAGGCCATAATGGTGGTATCGGAGATGGGGGAGCAGTGGTCGCCGCAGACAGCGCCGGCGCAGCAGGCGGAGATACCGATTATCAGCAGGCTGCTGGAGGCGGGGAAAATGGCGGTGACGATGGGGATGAGGATGCCGAAGGTGCCCCAGGAGGTGCCGGAGGCAAAGGCCAGGATGCAGGCCACCACGAAGATGACGGCGGGAAGCATGCTGTACAGGCTCTCGGAGGCGCCCATCATCAGGTCATGGACAAAGACGTCGGCACCCAGGGTGCTGGTCATGGTCTTCAGGGACACGGCCATGGTGAGGATGATGATGGGGGGGACCATGGCGATAAAGCCCTTGGGCACGCAGGCCATGGCCTCCTTGAAGCTGAGGACGCGGCGGGCGCACATGTAGATAACGGTGAGCACCAGGGCGATGATGCCGCCCCAGGGCAGGCCCACAAAGGCGTCGGTATTGCCGAAGGCGCCGATGAAGTCGCCGGCGCACTCGGTGCCGCCCCAGGCGTCCACGCCGAAGAAGCCGCCCACATAGATCATACCTACGGTGCAGGTGATAATCAGAACGATAACGGGGAAGATAAGGTCAAAGACCCGGCCCTTGGGATTGGCCGTCTCTTCTTCCTGGCCCTCCAGCCCGCCCAGCTTGCCTTCCAGCTGGGCCGCCATCTCGTGGACACGCATGGGGCCGTAGTCGAACTTCATAAGGGTGATGGCTATGATGAACACGAAGGTGAGCAGGGAGTAGAAGTTATAGGGTATGGCCCGGATGAAGAGCTCTATGCCGCTGAAGCCCGCATCCAGGTCTGCGGCCACGCCGGAGACGGCGGCGGCCCAGGAGGAGATGGGGGCTATCATGCACACGGGGGCGGCGGTAGCGTCGATGAGGTAGGAGAGCTTGGCCCGGGAGATGCGGTGGCCGTCGGTGACGGGGCGCATGACGGAGCCCACGGTGAGGCAGTTGAAGTAGTCGTCGATGAAGATGAGCACGCCCAGCACGAAGGTGGCCAGGGTGGCGCCCACCCGGGTCTTGATGTTCTTCTCGGCCCAGCGTCCAAAGGCGGCGGAACCGCCGGAGCCGTTGACCATGGCGACGATTATTCCCAGAATGACCAGGAACAGAAAAATACCCGCATTATCCGCAATGGCAGTGATAAAGCCGGAGTTGAGGGCGGTGTCCAGCGCGGCTACCGGGGCAAAATTCGCGCAGAAGAGGGCGCCCACCAGCACACCGATGAACAGGGAGGAGTAGGCCTCCTTGGTGATAAGGGCCAGGACTATGGCCAGGATGGGGGGCACCAGGGCCCAGAAAGTACCGTACATCTCTTGTACCTCCAAAAAATTAATGACTATATTTTCAAGCGGCAGTCCCCCTGGGAGGGCGTCGGCCTTAAATATATCCGGGGAAATGGGGAAAAATAAAATGCCATGAACGGAGCAAAAGCTGTTCATGACATGAAATGCACTATTTTCATCTGACAGCTCTCCGCTTTCGCGACAGTCCGCCGGATATTCTCCGTCGGCCCAGCGATACCTGCCCAGGAAAACAGATACCCTTCGGCGATGACCCCTTTCGCTCCGCGATTCCTGTCGCTGCAAGGGAGATACTATTGATCACCGCGCCTCTATCATTTATAAATTTGTTACAATTATATAACATATGCGATTTTTGTCAACAGGAAAAAATGGGCTTGTCGTATTATCATTATTTTTGTATAATAAGCCCTGTGGAAAAACCTGTTGTTTATGTGGATTGTGTATAGACTATGAACAAATTTTTCGATTATACTGCAAATACTTTTCCTGAGCTGGGTTTCGGACGCTTCAGCCCTGCCCATCTCATATTGCTTTCGGCTCTGGTACTGCTGCTTTTAGGGGCCTATATTCTCTGCCGGAAAATGCCCGGGCCGGGCCGCTGCCTGCACAGGGCTTCAGCCTGGCTGCTGCTCTTCACCCAGCTGGGCAGAGCGGCAATACTGATCGCCCTGGGCATCTATGACCGGGGCTGGCTTCCCCTGCACCTGTGCACCCTCTCCGTCTACCTCTGCTTTATACACATGCTCAGGCCAAAACCGGCTCTGGGTCAGTTCATCTATGCCTTCTCCCTGCCCGGCGCCGCCTTTGCCATGGCCTTTCCCGACTGGGCCGACTATCCCCTGTGGCACTTCGTCAGTTTCACCTCCTTCCTTCTCCACTTCTTCCTGCTGCTCTACCCTATTACCGCCCTGGCCCTGGGTGAGATACGGATAAACATCCGCCGCTTTCCCTGCAGCCTGGCCCTGATGCTGTCCTTTGCTCTGCCCATCTGGGCCCTCAACAAGCTTCTGGGCACCAACTACATGTTCCTCAGCTGGCCCCCTCCCGGCACGCCTCTGGAGCTCTTCGCCCCTCTGGGCTCCAGCGGATACCTTATTGGTTTCATCCCCCTGGCCACAGCCGTCTGGTTCCTTCTCTATATGAGACAGTTATGGTCTTTTGGAAAAAAAGAGGAAAATTATTCGTATCTTGAGGAAAATACTGGAACAAACAGGGGAGATAGTCCGTCATAAAAGCATGAAAAGCGGCGCAGGATGCGTTTTTACGGAGAGTAGGGACATGTACTATTTGATTTTCTACGGAGTGGATATGCTGCTGTGGTCGGCAGCCCTCGTGCTGACTCTGTCCATAATCGTGCTTATCAGCGGCCACCGCCTGTCTCTGGCCCAGAAAGTATGGATACTGATCCTGGCCCTGTATCTGGCCGCAGTGTATAACGTGGCCGGAGCCCCGGAGCTGCCCTACATCTACCCCAACTTCAATGTCAATCTCATCCCCTTCCTGGATATACGCAATGACGTTTGCGCCTACATCATAAACTCCGGGCTGAACATCATCCTCTTTGTACCTCTGGGCTTTATCCTGCCGCTGCTGTGGAGCCGCTTCCGCAGCAGGAAGCGCATCATCCTCACCGGTTTTTTCTTCTCCCTGGCCATTGAACTGTCCCAGCTGCTGAACTACCGCATCACCGATGTGGACGACCTTATTATGAACTCTCTGGGCGCCTGGCTGGGCTATGAGCTGGTGATGTTCCTCCACCGCCGCAGCTCCAAAGGCCTGCTCCTCTCCTCCGCCGACAGCGGCCGGCGTCAGCTCACGGTAGTGGTACTGGCGGTAGTTCTGGTGATGTTTGCCCTGCGCCCCTATATAACCGCCTGGGTCGCTGAAATTATGCTCTGAAAAAAGAAAAAATCTTCTTGACTTTATAGCCGCAGTGAATTATAATGGTCAAGCTTCAAAGTTAATAGTTTTCTTTTTCTTGAGCAAACACGGAGATGTCGCGTAGTTGGTCGAGCGCGCACGATTGGAAATCGTGTAAGGGTCAAAAGCTCTTCGAGAGTTCGAATCTCTCCATCTCCGCCATTCGGGAGCAAGCGTCCTGGCGCTTGCTCCCTTTTTTACCGTTATCCCCCGGACTGATAAAACTGATGAAAGGAAAGGTATTTTGCTATGAGTGTTCCTGTGGACGATGCCGTCACCGGCGTGGTGAGCGACGCCGTGGGCGAAGCTGTAGGCGGCGCCGTGGGTGACGCCACGGAGATATTCACCGCCCTGGGCATGGATGTGGTCACCGCCGCCGTGGCGGGAAAAATCCTCTCCGCCCTCATCCTCACCCTGGTATGTCTTATCATCATAAAGATAATTACCAGGATACTGTACAACATATTTGAAAAAACCCATTTCGAGCGGGGCATGAAGGACTTCCTTCTGTCCGCTTCCCGAGTCTCTATGTGGTTCATCGCCGCAATCATCGTGGCCACCACCCTGGGCATAGACGCCGCCTCCCTGGTGGCGGTGCTCTCCGTGGCAGGCCTGGCCCTGTCCCTGAGCATCCAGGGCATAATGACCAATCTCTTCTCCGGCATCACCCTGCTGGCCACCCGGCCCTTCCTGGCCGGGGACTTTGTGGAGATAAACAGCGTCTCCGGCACCGTGAGCACCATAGGCCTGTTTTACACCACCGTCACCACTGCCGACAACAAGAGCATCTCCATCCCCAACAACGAGATAACCGGCTCCAAGGTGATAAACTACACCCACGAGCCCATGCGCCGGGTAGAGCTGTTTTTCAGCGCCAGCTACGACGCC
>CASFJB010000162.1 GCA_949294945.1 uncultured Eubacteriales bacterium | reverse complement strand
CGTACAACTGAGGCATGAAGCGAAGTGCAAGCCCTTTTGTCGAAGAAGGCTTAGCCTTCTTCGACAAGCTGGCCCCGGCAGCAAAAGCTGCCGGGGTTATTTGCATATTCAGTCCTGGGGCTTTCTTATGGGCTGGTCCTCATAGCCCACCAGGTTGCCGTTTTCATCCTTGGCGTAGGCGTGCCGGTAGCCCTGGTCGTCATACCAGAAGGCTCCGCTGGAGGAGATGGGGCCGCCTATAGCGTTGGGGTAGTAGCTGTTCATCTCAATTAGTCTGCCCAGCTCGTCATAGCCGTAGGTCTCATAATATCCGCCGCCGGTGGAGAAGCTTTGTTCCATCCGCACCAGCAGCTCCCCGGAGTATTCGTATACTATGGTGATGAGCAGCTCCCCGTTCTCCAGGTACTCCTCCTTTATCCGGTGCCTCCCGGCGTCATATTCATACCGTCGCAGTATCTCTGAGGGCTGGTTCCCGGGGGACTCCTGCCAGGTAAGCCAGCTGACCGGGTCGCCCTGGGCCGAATACTCCACAGTGATAATGCGCCGGCCCACGCTGGCATGGTAGTCATGGACGGTGGTTCGCACCCCGCCGCCGGGCAGGGCCTCGTAGCCCTCCGCTTCCAGAGGCACGCCGAAGCGCCGGAAAATGCTCTCGCTGTCCATGTAGGCGTACCAGATGCCCCAGGCATAGCAGCGGTTGGAGCCGTCGGCGGCGGTGAGGACCAGGCGTGTGCTGCCGTCTTCAAAGCGGAGATACAGGGGATTGTAGTCATAGACAGAGGCGGGGTCGGCGCTGGAAGAGATATCGTTTTCGCTGAGGCTGAGGGCCAGGGCTTCCAGCTTCTCCGGGTCTGTGAGGATATAGCGGCTGTCCAGCTGCCTCACATAGAGCTCCGCCTCCACAAGGCCCTTCACATCCTTCTCCTTATAGGCGCCCAGCAGTGCATCAAGATTGGCCAAAAGTTCCTCATCGCTGGGCCGTTGGCTCAGATATTCCTCCGGCTCCATGGGCCAACTGCGCTGAAATTCTATAAGGGTCCGGCCCTCGTTTTCCGAGCGTATGTTGAAGCTGCGGCAATACTGTTCTCTTGGCTCTATCCCGGAGTCGGGGCTGGGCGTGCCGGTGAAAATGAACCAGCCTGTCATACCGGTGCCCAGCATGTTCCCGCCGTATGACATATCGTCTATCTCCATGTCTGCAAAATAGGATGACAATTTTTCCAAATATGCCGCCTTGAAATTCTCTTTCAGACTTCTGGTATAGGCTTCGTAGTCGGAGTTAATGTCCGGTTCCACGCTGAAGCTGAGGCTGTCGTCTATCCCCGCCATGGGGTCGTCCATGGGGAGGACGGTGAGCCCCGCCGGAGTCTCCTGAGCCTGGGCCTCGGCGGCGGAAGGCTCCCCCGTTGCCGCCGGGCTCTCCGGGGCGGGGGAGGAGCTTTCTCCACCTGATGTACAGGAGGAGAGCAAAAGGGCGGCCAGGGATAAGAGGGCAACGAGTTTTCTAAGCTTCATTTGAATTCACTCCAATCTATACTGTCGGCGCTGCGCTGTATTTCCCACACATCCAGCGTGTGCATATTCAGCAGCACCCAGGCGCTGTCCGTTACATAGAGCACATGGGCGCAGCTGCGCTTCTCCGGGCCGTCGCAGGCACAGTACACCCGCTCCCCGCCCGCCGTGTCATAGCTCCAGATCATGGAGTATTCCGAAAAGGGGGCAAAGTATTCCAGCCGGGTGTAGAGAGCTCCCTTGGGTATATAGTGCAGACTGTAGTCCCCGGCGTCCAGATAGCGGGCGCCGTTGGAATATTCCGTCCACTGAGCTTCCGCCTTTGAGACGGCGGGCCTGAGGCCGTATTTCTCCCGGAGCAGGTCCATCTGTGCGTCGATGTCCTCATAGCCCTCCTGGCCGTAGACCCCGGTGAAGGTGCTGCCGTAAAAGACCTCACGGAACCACAGGGTAAATTCTATGCTGCCCTGAAATTCCGGGCTGCCGTACAGCTCCTCATAGGCTTCGGCGGCCTCAGGATTGGCCCCGGGGCTGCGGTCAAGGCCCAGTATCTCTCCGGCTATACCGCCCTTTGAGCACAGGGCGTTAAAGTCTATGCAGTCCGCCGCCCGGCGGGCCAGGGCTTCATCGGCCCCATCCAGGCTCAGATTTATATAGACCTCTCCGTCGGTAAAGGATATCTCCCCACGTCCGTCCTCCCAGACGGTGACTCCCACGTCAAAGCCCAGGGCCGTGAGATATTCCTCCTGGGCGAAGTCCAGGGGCCGGCCGTAGTAGTTATAGGGGTAGATGCTGCCCCGGTATATCCTGTGGAGAGTGAAAAGCAGGGAACAGTCATCTATATCCATGCGGCCCTCCAGCTTGAAGGAGCCGTCGGCAAACACATAGCCGCCGGCGTTTTCCATCCTGCCGCTAAAGAAATCCCCGGTACCTGCCAGAAGGGAGAGCTGCTCCGGGTCCTCTGCAAGGACAGAGTCGGTGTACAGGCTCAGCCCGTAGTCCCGGGAGATGTCCAGGAGCGTGTCCAGGGCCTCCCGGTCCGTAACGGAGTAGATATGGCTTATCCACCGCTCCTTCGGGGTCCGGGCAAAGGAGAGGCTCAGGTCCTGCTGGGCATCGGCATGCTGGGCCCGGTAGCCGAACCAGTCCACCGCCGCCTGATATTCGGCGGAGGCCTGGGAGCCGTTGGGCACGATGAGCCTGCCCAGGTCTTCGTCCTGATGTATCCTGTTTCTCAGAGGCAGGAAGCCGGAGGCGTAGGCGGCGGCTATAAACAGGGCGGAGAGCAGGGCCGCCAGCAGGGCTATCTTTGCCAGCCGCCTCAGCCGGTAAGGCCGCCTCTTTACCAGGACTCTGTCCAGAGTCTCCTGGAGCAGAGCCGGGTCTATCTCGTTGAAGGCGAGGGCAAAGTCCAAGGCTCTCATATGAATCCCTCCCGGCGCAGATGCTCAGCCAGCTTCGCTCTGGTGCGGAAAAGCCCGGTGTTCACCCGGCTTTTGCTGAGACCCAGACGCCCTGCGGTCTCCGCCGTGGGGAGGAAGAGCCAGTAGCGGCAGATGAAAATGTCCCGCTCTGTCTGGGGAAGACTGCGGAGAAAGCTCTCTATTGCGGCGCAGAGCTCCTTGAAGTCATAGTCCTTTTCCACGTCGGAGCCGGAGGCGACGCAGTCCTCCAGCTCCTCCAGGGCCAGCGCTGCCTCGCCTCCGCCCCGCTTTTGCCGAAGCCTGGAGCGCAGGCATTTGAGACTGATGTTTCGCACTATGGCGGCGATGAAGGCGGCCAGGCGCCCGGGGCGCTCCGGGGGCATGCGCTGCCACATGGCCAGATAGGCGTCGGAGACGCACTCCTCCGAGTCCTCGTGGCTTGCCAGAATATTGTAGGATATGCCCCGGCACATGCCGCCGTATTTGATGTCCGTCTGACCTATGGCCTCCTGGCTGCGCTGCCAGTATAAGTCGATTATCTCTATGTCGTCCATAAGCTCCTCCCAAAAAGGCTCTCACTTATTAAGTACCCTTTTCCCTCTTCAAATTACAGCTTTTTGAAAAAACGGGGAACGCAGGCAGGAAAGAAAGCCGCCCTTATCAGAAAACCCCGGCAGCAAAAGCCGCCGGGGCCGAATTCAGATTTAATGGACTTTTATGTAAGAAGGGGCCGCGCCTTAGCTGCGTCCGTATTCCACATAGGCGTTGAAGCAGGGCTTGCCGTTTTCATGCTTGGCCTGCACGGCGTAGCCTTTGCCCTGAGGCCTGGAACCCAGATGGATGCAGCTGCCTGCCAGACACTCCCTCACATAGTCCAGCTGCAAAAGGGATATCAGGGAGCTGTCCTCCCCGGAGGAGCCGGGGGCCATATCCAGCACCAGGGCAGGATAATTGAAAAAGGAGAGGTGGGAGGCATTGCTGTCGCAGTCGGCCTGGGTGAAGCTGTGCTCCACAGGGTATTCCATATCGGATATCATGGGCAGGGCCTCAAAGGAGGGGGCCTGGTTCAGAGCCGGCTGGGAGAACAGGGGCTCCGTGTCCTCGCAGTTGAGCCGCCTGCGGCTCTCCAATTCCACAGGCATGATTATCAGATCCATGGATGCCACCAGCCGGTCCCGGCAATAGAGCTCGCCGTGCTGGGCATACTGGTTGCCGCAGAGGGTGCGGCTGGAGCCGTAGCCTACCAGCTCGTCTCCGGCCTTGGCGCGGCAGAACTGGCGGAGACGGATACGCCGTATCATCCACACTGCCTTCAGCTGCCGTATCAGAGCCCGTCGGCTGCCGCCCTCCATGGTGTTTCGCGCCGTGGCGGCTATGAGAGACCAGTGTACCAGGGGACAGACGCCTATAAAGCCCTGGGGGCCGCAGTCATCCTTCTTCACGGTATAGCGCAGTGTTTCCAGCATGTCCATAGAAAAAATCGTATCTCCCTTTGAC
>CASFJB010000161.1 GCA_949294945.1 uncultured Eubacteriales bacterium | reverse complement strand
CAAAATAAAGATACTCCACAGCGCCGATCTGCACCTGGACTCCCCCTTTGAGGGGCTGACGGCGGGGAAGGCCGCCATACGCCGGGCCGAGCAGCGCCAGCTGCTGGGGGCCCTCGGCGACCTGGCCCGGGAGGAGAAGGCGGACATAGTGCTGCTGTCCGGGGACCTGCTGGACAGCGGCAACACCTATTGCGAGACCGGGGAGGAGCTGGTGCGCTGCCTGGGGCGGATAGAGGCCCCGGTGTTCATATCCCCCGGCAATCACGACTGGTATTCTCCCAAGTGTCCCTATGCCCGGCTGAAGCTGCCGGAAAACCTGCATGTGTTCACCAAGGAGCAGATAGAGCGCGTGGAGCTGCCGGAGCTTGGCGTCCGGGTCTACGGCGCCGCCTTTACCGGCAAGCACAGCGGCCCTCTGCTCCGGGGCTTCAGGGCCGAGAGGCAGGAGGGCGTGCTGAACCTCATGTGTATCCACGGGGAGCTGGGGGCGGCGGACTCCGCCTATAACCCCATCTCGGAGCAGGAGCTGAGGGACAGCGGCATGGACTATGTGGCCCTGGGGCATATACATAAAGCCAGCGGCTTGCAGAAGGCCGGAGATACCTGGTATTCCTGGCCCGGCTGTCCGGAAGGCCGGGGCTTTGACGAGACCGGGGAAAAGACGGTGAACATATTGGAGCTGGGGGACGGGGAGTGCAAACTGGAGACCCGGTCCATAGCCCAGCGGCACTACGAGCTGCTGAAGGTGGACATCACCGGCTCCGACGCCCTGCTGGCGGTACACACCCAGCTGCCGGACGAGACGGTGAAGGACGTCTACCGCATAATCCTCACCGGAGAGACGGAGCAGAGCCCGGATCTGAAGCAGCTGCACTCGGCCCTGTCGGAGTTGTTTTTCCAGCTGCAGCTGAGGGATGAGACCCGTCTGCGCCGCAGCGTGTGGGAGCGCTCCGGGGAGGACACCCTCCGGGGCCTGTTCCTGGAGAAGCTGAAGAAAAAGTACGATGCTGCAAAGACCGAGGAGCAGCGCCTGGAAATAGAGCAGGCGGCCCGCTGGGGCCTTGCGGCTCTGGACAACCGGGAGGAGGTGGCAAAGCATGAGGATAAATAAGATGACGGCCTCCTTCGGAAAGCTGGAAAACGAGAGCCTCAGCTTCCACCCGGGACTGAATGTTATATATGCCCCCAATGAGAGCGGAAAATCCACCTGGTGCGCCTTCATAAGGGCCATGCTCTACGGAGTGGACACGGCGGAGCGGGCCCGCTCCGGCTACCTGCCGGACAAGCTGCGCTATGCCCCCTGGTCCGGCGCCCCCATGGAGGGCAGCATGGAGCTGAACGCCGGGGGCTGTGACATCACCATCACCCGCAGCACCCGCCAGAAGAATGCCCCCATGCGGGAGTTTTCCGCTACCTATACCGGCAGCACCGTGCCGGTGGAGGGGCTCAACGGCTCCAATGCCGGGGAGCAGCTCACGGGAGTGTCAAAGGACGTTTTCCGCCGCAGCGCCTATATAGGCCAGGGGGCGGTGGCCGTCACCGGCAGCCCGGAGCTGGAAAAGCGCATAAGCTCCATAGTCTCCACCGGAGAGGAGCAGACCTCTTACAGCGAGGCGGACGAGAGACTGCGCCAGTGGCAGCGCAAGCGCCGGTATAACCGCCGGGGCATGCTGCCGGAGCTGGAGAGCAAAATGGACGAGACCCAGCGCAGGCTGGAGCTGATGCAGGGCTCGGTGCAGGATATAGAGAGCCTGGAAAAACGCCTGGAACAGGCGGGGGAGGACTGCCGCCGACTGGAGCAGCAGGTCACGGACAGCCGCAAGCGCCAGCGCCGGGAGGCTTTGGACCGCCTCAGCGCCGGCAGGGCAGAGACGGACAAATGCAGCGCCGCCCACGATGCGGCCATGACGGAGCTGTCGCAGCGGCGGGAAGAGATGAGAAAGAGCCGCTTCGGCCTGCAAAGCCTCAGAGAGACTGAGGAGCAGGTGCAGCGGGACCTGGACAGCCTGAAGGAGCTGAAGGAAAAGGCCTCAAAAAAGCCCAGCGCCTTGCTGGCCGTGGTGTTTTTCGTGCTGGCGATAGCGGCAGCGGCGCTGTATACCGCTCTGGGAAATTGGCTGGTGATAGCAGGGGCCGCGGTCTTTTGCGCCGTGGCCGTGTACCTGCTCATGGGCTACAGCAAGGCCCGCCAGGCCGTTAATCAGGCCAAGGAACGACGGCGGGAGATATACGGCAAATATCGTGTGGCGGGTTCGGCAGAGCTGAGGGAAGCCTTGGAGGAGCACCGCCGCCTCAGCCAGGCTGTGGAGGACGCGGACAAGGAGGAGCGGCGCTGCCGTCTGGCCTACGAGAATGCCAGGAAGATGCAGCGCAGCCTTGAGGAGAGCGCCATGGCGGAGCTGGACTTTGCCGGAGGCAACTCCGAGGCTGCCCGGCTCAGCCGGGAGCTGGCCGCAGCCAGAGCGGGAGCCCAGCGCCTGAGCCAGCAGATAGCGGAGATAAACGGCCGCCTGGCCGCCATGGGCGATCCCCTGGTGCTCTCCAGCTCCCTCAGCAGTATGAGGGAGGAATACGAGCTCATCTCCAAGGAGTATGACGCCATAGCCCTGGCAGTGGACACTCTGAAGGAGGCGGACACGGAGATACAGAGCCGCTTCTCCCCGGAGCTGGGGAAACTGGCGGCGAAATATATGTCCGCCGTTACCGGCGGGCGCTATCTGGATGTGTTTATCAATAGGGACTTCAGCGCCCAGACCCGCACCAGCGAAGACAGCATAGCCAGGGATTCGGAGTACCTAAGCGCCGGGACCCTGGATCTGATGTATCTGGCGGTACGCCTGGCGGTGTGCCGTCTGGCTCTGCCGGAGGGGGAGAACTGTCCCCTGATAATAGACGACGCTCTGGTGAATCTGGACGAGACAAGACAGGAGCAGGCCATGGAGCTGCTCAAACAGATAGCCAGGGAGCGGCAGGTGATACTCTTTACCTGCCGGGAGATAAAGGGAGTTGGCCATGACTAAAAGAGAGAGCAATATACTCAAATGCGTAGCCATCATGCTGATGCTGTTCCATCATCTGTTTATGTATGCCGACCAGGCGGATTACCCCGCGCTGGTGTATGGGCCGCTGCTGTCCAACCCATGGAGGCTTGCGTCCCTGGGCCAGCTGTGCAAGCTGTGTGTCACCATCTTCGTGTTTGTTACCGCCTACGGCACTACCAAGGGTTACCTGGGGGACGACATGAGGGATTGCGGCCGCCTGATGGAGAAGAGCACCAGGAGGCTGGTGAAGCTTCTGGTGAACTTTCAGTTCGTGTATATCATCGTGGCGCTGCTCTGCCCCCTGGGGGGAAAGAGCTGGTTTACCTTGTACAGCCCCAGCCGGCTGGAAAATCTGGTCTTTGCCCTTTTGGATTTCATGGGCATAAGCTTCATAATCAACACGCCCTCCTACAATTCCTCCTGGTGGTACATGTCTCTTGCAGTCACCTTTGTACTGATCCTGCCGCTGCTGATAAAGCTTTGCCGGAGATACGGATTTTTTGTTCTGCTGCCGGAAATACTTCTGGTGCGCTGGCTGAATGTGAACTGGGTCATCTACCGTTATCTTCTCCCGGCCATGGTGGGCATACTGATGGCGGAATACAGGGTAGCGGAGAGGGTGACCGAGGCTTACAGACAATGGGGCCCGGTGAAAAAGGCCGGAGTGTACCTAGGCATATTTGTGGTGCTGGGCCTGGGCAGCGTGCTGTGGCTTAGGGCCGGAGACGGGCTGCTGGACATTTATGAGACAGTTCTCCTGCTGCCGGTGGTGCTGCTGACCTTGCTCACCATTGCCCGCATACCCTATCTGAACGATGTGGCGGAGTTTGTGGGCAGGCACTCCATGAACATGTTCTTCGTCCACGCCTTCATATATCAGAACTGGTTTTATGATTTTACCTATTCCCTGAGATATCCGGCGCTTATTTACCTGTTCCTGTTTGCAAGCTCCCTGGCTGCCTCCGTGGTGATAGAGCAGCTGAAGAAGTGGCTTAGGGTGGAGACGCTGACGAAATGGATATCCCAGTGTCTTTGCCGGCTGATGGTGCGGCAGGCGGAGACGGTGTAAGATGCCGGAGGGCATAAGGGGAAAATATAAATATAAAAGTGTCCAGGGCTCCCCAGACCGGGGAGCCCTGGACTTAATGCTGTATGATGCTGTCAGTCGATGTGTATGACTTTTTGGCACAGATCCTCAGCCGTGACGTTCACGTTGTGGTAGCGCTCCCGCTTTTCGGTGACGCCGCCCATGCTGATGGCCTGGGTGGGGCAGTATTGCAGGCAGCTGAGACAGCCGATGCAGTTCCTGCCAAAGCTCACTCTGCCGTTTTCCAGGCTGATGTTGCCTTTGGGACAGAGCTTCACACACTGACCACAGGCCACGCAGGCATCGCTGGTGCGGAGTTTTGCGGCTCTCTTGCCGGAGAGCTTGGGCATCATGCTGGCCTCGAAGGCGTTGATGGGGTTGGAGCGGGGGGC
>CASFJB010000160.1 GCA_949294945.1 uncultured Eubacteriales bacterium | reverse complement strand
AGATCCACCGTCCAGCCGCCGATGTCCATGAGCAGGACAGAGGGTTCGTTCTGGAGGAGTTCCGGGTGGATCATCAGGGCGGAATACCCCTGTGGGAACAGCTTCACATCCTCGATGGCCACTTTGTAGGGGACGCCCTCGAACTTGAAGCTTACCGGCTGGGAAGAAGGGCGAAGGTACTCCCGGAAGGACTTCTTCTCCCTGCCAAACCCGGCCAGAGGAAGGCCGGCTGCGATGGTGACGGAACACTCCGTCTTGACGCCCCGCTGCTGGATCTCTTTGGCGATGGCCGCAAGGGTCAGCAGGTAGTAGTTCTCGTTCTCCATCTTGTTTCGCAGGATCGGCTGCCTGCCGGTCCCGCACACGAAGAACTTTCCACCGTACTCCAGCGTGTTCTGCAGGGTGTAGGGTTCGTGGGAATAGGCGGTGATACCGGCTGGAAAAGAAAAATGCCGGGTCTTGATGGCGTAGTAGCCATGGTCGATGCCGATGTTCATGGTTTTGCTCATCCTTTCTTGGCTGTTGTTGAAAACTTGGTTTCCTGCTGGTTAAGAGCGAAGCGTATCTTGTTCTTTCCCAGCTGGTAAAGTATTTAGGGGGGAGAGTGTGAGAGGGGGGGAGCGCAAAAAACTCCCCGGCCAGCCAGCCGGAGAGTTCCTGAAAAAGGGCGCACTACCCCCTTGTATTTTGAGGGTTTGATTTTGGGCCGTTTTGGGCTTTCGTCAACCTGTCTATTTGGCAGGCGCAAACTTCTACACATTTGACAACGGGGAAAAGGGCCGCAGAACGCAAAAAAAGCGGGGCCTCCGACCTGAAAAATCAGGCGGAAGCCCCGCTTCATCTCGTACAAAGCCTTAATTTTGCCATCTAATGGAAAAGGCATCTATGGAAAATCACTTTGGATTTTGGGCTCTAAAAAGTCCGCAAACCCGCATGAATACTGACAAAAATGGGGTGGGCATCTAAAGTGTCCACCCCAGATGGTGGGGGAAGGTGGATTCGAACCACCGAAGGCATTGCCAGCAGATTTACAGTCTGTCCCCTTTGGCCACTCGGGAATTCCCCCATATTGACTTGTTAAAACCGCCCTGGACCCAGCTTAAAAAAGCTTGGAGCTGGTGGACGGACTCGAACCCCCGACCTGCTGATTACAAATCAGCTGCTCTACCGACTGAGCTACACCAGCGTTTATTACGACGCCGCTTCTGTAGTGAGCCGACATCACTGGGCGGGCTCTCAACCGCTCAGTTATAATAGCAAAAACTGGCGGGTTTGTCAACAAGAATTTTCAAAAAATCCAAATTATTTTTAGCCCTTTAAATGCAGGAAGTTTATTTGCCGTCACCGGTGCTGCGGGCGTAGTAGAAGATATACTGCTGGGCAAGGCCTGCGTAGTCTCCAAGGCAGGCCGGATCAAAGTCGGCGGGGAAGTGCTCCTTTAAAGCGCGGCGTATCCATACGTCTATTGGGAAGGCCTCCATGTGGTAAAGACCGAAGAGCACCACGCAGTTGGCCACTTTTTCGCCTATGCCAGGCAGAGCCATGAGAGAACGCTTGGCGGTGGAGCTGTCGCCGGATATGAGGGCATTCATGTCCAGCGCTCCGCTGGCTACCGCCAGGGCGGCAGCGCTTATGTAGGGAGCTCTGTAGCCGCAGCGCAGCACATCCAGCGCACCGTCAGGCAGTTCCGCCAGTGTGGCGGCAGAGGGAAAGCTATAAAAACAGCGGCCCTCATATTC
This sequence comes from uncultured Eubacteriales bacterium, assembly GCA_949294945.1. Taxonomy (GTDB): domain Bacteria; phylum Bacillota; class Clostridia; order Oscillospirales; family Oscillospiraceae; genus Limivicinus. Next base: position 2,816 of record CASFJB010000160.1, on the reverse strand, counting down.
CACCGGCTGGCCGAAATTGCTGCACAGCCGCTCCACTATACCCTTTATGCGGCTGATGTTGTTGCATTGTGATATAATAAAAGAGCAGAGAGCTTCCCAGGGCTCCTGGCGCAGTATGCGTATGCCCTGGCCATAGCTGACGCAGGTGGACAGATATTCGCCCCCCTGGAAACTGCGGCTGATCTCGGCGTAGTCCCTGTCCAGATCGAAGTACTCCCGCCACATCTCCATACTGCCGGAAGATTTTATGTAAACCATACCGTCCTGGACCCAGAGTTTGGCTGGGCAGCCCATGGCTATGCCCCAGTAGGCTCCGTCTCCATCGGGGTTCCAGCGAAAACACTGGCCGCACTCAAAGGTCTTTACGATATCCATTTCCTCAGTGCTGCACAGCACCCTGGCTTCTGTCTCTGCCATATGTATCACCCTGTCTCATAAATGCAAATGAAAAAACTATTTGTGTATAATAACTATTATAATTCGACTTGGTGATTCTGACAAGAGGAGATGTGTCTCAGAGGAAATAGGGCTGCAAAATTAACGTATAAATAACATTTATGATGCAAAATTATCGTATATTATATCATCATTGTAGAATGGATATTTTCAGTAATTATTATATACTAAATGTATAATAAATACGCAGCAAAAGGATAAGCGGCGTAAATACGGAAAAAATGAGCTTTGCCGGCTTTTAGGAGGTGTTTTGAATATGGCAATAAAGGATTTAGATTTGAAGACGCTTTTGGATATTCCCCTGTGGGAGAAGGTGCAGGACGAGCTGGCCAAGCTCACAGGGACGGCTATAATAACCATTGATTTCAAAGGCAACCCAATAACCAAGCACAGCTGCCGCACGGATTTTTGCAGCGTGATAAGGGAAAATCCAATTTCACGCAAGCGGTGTTTCCGGTGCGACGCCCTGGCCGGACTGGAAGCGGTACGTTTGGGCAGACCGTATATCTATTTGTGCCACTGCGGAATAGTGGATGTGGCGGTGCCGGTGATGGTGGGGGACAGGTATCTTGGAGCCGTAATGTTCGGCCAGGTGCGCATACCCAACAATGACACAGAGGCAAAGGTGGAGCGTCTGGTCAGTGAAATAAGCTCTTTCCAGGCTGAGAGCGATACTGCCAGGCAGGACCTGCTGGAAAAATACCAACGCCTGCCGGAGATGGAGTACAGGCGTATTGTTGCTGTGGCGGATACTATAAACGCTATGGTCAACTATATAGTGGACCGGGCGGTAAATACGGAAAATGAGGCCATGACCTACAGGTTTTTGCTGCATAACAGCAATATGCATGGAGCCCACGGAAACCAGGAGATACAGGAACTGAAAAATCCGGCGGTGGGGGAAATCTATGGCGGGGAGCCTGAGCTGCCAAAGAGCAGCCCGGTGTATCCAGCGGTAGCCTATGTGAAAAATCACCGGCATGAGATGGTGACAATGAGCGAGATGGCCAAGCTGTGCCACCTGAGCCCCAGCTATTTTTCCCGGCTGTTTCGGCGGGAGCTGGGTGAGAACTTTATAAATTATGTAAATCGTCAAAAAATACAGTGGGCGAAGGAGCAGCTTCGCAGCAGCAACGACAGCGTTGTGCAGATAGCTCAGGAGCTGGGATATATGGATTCCAGCTATTTTATAAGCGTGTTCAAAAAGTTCGAGGGAACCACCCCGCTTGTGTATAGACAGCATAAATACAGATGATAAGACAAAGAGTTCCGGCCGGTGCCAGGGCTCTTTTTTTATAAAAATTTGTAAACCGGTTCCTGAGACATCCTGCACAAAGCACAAAGGCAACTGTTGGTAAAGTTATTTTTTTATCTATATTTCACAGCAAAACAAAAATACAGGACAAAAATACAATACAAAAATCCCACATTTGACGATAATCATATATATTGTGGAAAAATGAATATTTTATTACCATTAAACCAGAAAGGCGGAGAAAGATAATCCGCAAAGACGAAAAAATTTTAAGAAAGGAAAGGAACATGAAAGAAAAGAAATTCACTCTCTCCACGCGGGAAGGCTGCCTGCGGCTTCTGGCGCTTTTCCTGTGCATCATTCTTGCGGCAAGTCTCTGTGCGCGTATCGTATCCACAGACTTCGGCAAGCTCAAGATCGAAAAGCTGACTCTTGACGTTCGCGGCGGTGCTCTTGCGGCTGAGATGTACTATCCCGCCGGCACAAACGCGGATGACAGCCTGCCTGCAGTCGTGGTCATGCACGGCGGCGGCGTCAACAACGGCGTCATGCGCCCGTTGGCGGCAGAGATCGCACGCCGCGGCTTTGTTGTCATGAACGTAAACTTCTACGGCAGCGGTCTCAGCGAATGGGTCGATATCGATGACGGCGGTCAGACGCCGGAGACCTTCACCGAGGCCGGCACTCCCGGCGGTCTGCTCGACGTGGTGAAGTATCTGCAGAACGTCGAGTTCGTTGACTCCACACGCATCGGTATTGCCGGTCACTCCGCAGGCGGTGTGCGCGCCAACGCAGCACTGCTTAAGGGCGGCAGCATCTTCACCTACAACGATCTGCTCATCAACGTGCTCTATGACACCTTCGGCCAGACCTTCACCAAGGAGGAGATCTATCAGGATGCCTCCGAGCTTGCCAAGGCGCGTTTGAACGACGACCAGCTCGCATATTTTGAAAAGCTGGCAGCCGATGTCAAGGCCGACTATGACAACCGCGTCAAGACGATCGTATGTCTCGGCGCCATTCAGACCAACGCTCCCCAGACCGTCACCGTGGGCGGCATAGAGGTCAGCAGAACGGCCAGCACGAACTTCTTCTCCGCGACCGG
>CASFJB010000159.1 GCA_949294945.1 uncultured Eubacteriales bacterium | reverse complement strand
CTAAGAGTGTTCCAAGCGCCGCAGGACGGGCATTTGCCCGCCCAGTTGGCAGTTTCGTTGCCGCATTCCGTACAGCAATAAATTGTCTTTTGTTTTGCCATATTTTTCTCCGTATTCAAGCATCGGCCAAGCCGGTTTTATATTGCAGGAAAGAAGCCATAAGTACCGTGGAAAGGGCGGTCTGATAACTGTTGTCTGACAGTCTTTCCATATCCGACAAGTTGGACATAAAGCCGCATTCCACCAGAATGGCAGGGCAAGATACGTGATTGAGCACATAAAGTTTGCTTGATGCAGGTTCCGCCACCCGTCTGTTGTCCGGATATAGATTTGATATGAGATTTTGATGTGTCAGCTTACCTAGTCCCTCACTGCCGCCCATGGTAGAGTATATGACCTGGGGACCGCTGGGCTGGCCGGTAGGATAGCAATTCTGATGGATACTAATAAGTACAGGGTTTGGCGAGGAATTTACCAATTCAGCCCGGTTGACCAGATCGTCATGCTCGCTGTAGCTTTCTGTACTGGACTTGGTGCTGTCGTCCTGGCGGGTCATGGCATTGTCCTGTCCATAAAACTCCGCCAAAGCCCGAAGCTTCAGGCCAATGGCCAAATTGATATCGCTCTCCTTGGTTCCGTCTGCCGCCAAAGCGCCGCCGTCTATGCCGCCGTGACCAGGATCTATCACCAGAGTATAGCTTCCACTGTCTGCGGCGGTTTCAGACAGGTCCTCCTGCTCAGGCACCAAAAGACTAACTATAATAGCTGCCACCAAAAGAATGGCGGCCACTATAAGGGCGGCTTTATTGCCGCCTTTTACTTTGAAAATGCAGTACATGCAGACCCCTCATAAAAGATATTTGAGGCCAGAACTCATTATATATGTTCCAAACTGCCAAGTCAACCGGGCAGCTCAAAGCAAAATACAGATAAGTCCGCCGCTTCCCTCATTGATTATCCTTTGTAAGGTCTCCTGAAGCTTATCTTTTGCACTTTGAGGCAGAGACTCTATCTTGGAAGTCAGCCCCTCCTCGGCAATATCATATAAGGATTTTCCAAAGATATTGGATTGCCATATCCTGTTTACGTCTCCGTCAAAGCCCTGAAGCAGGAAATTGATTATATCCTCCGAAGCAGTCTCCCCACCCAAAGCAGGTGTTACCTCCGTCTCTATATTCGTCATCATCATATGTATGGCCGGTGCGCTGGCTTTCAGCTTCACGCTGTATTTACCTCCCTGACGAACTATCTGAGGCTCTTCAAGATGCATCTGGGAAGAATCAGGCATTACTACGCCATAGCCCTTGGTGCGCACGTCCTCCAGGGCTGAACGCAGCTTGTCGTAGTCCAGCTTTACGACGCTCATTTCCGACAAGGTGGTGATCAGATCCCCATCGTTCCTGACCTCAATACCTGTCTGCTCACTTATTGTTTTGTAATACAGGACTCTTGGTAAACGAACGTTTACCTCCATAGACCCGCACCCAAGATCGCTTTTGCTTATTCTCACCTCACTGATATTCTCGTATTCTGAAAGCTTATCTACGGAGGTGTAGCAGTCTTTTATTTTGCAGACTCCCGAGTAGCTCTCCATTATGCCTGAGAATATCTCACTGCGCAGTTCATTGTCACTGGGCAGAGCTTCCAGCCATTCCGGCAGATATATGCCAACAGATTTCAGGGGGAATTCCTCCAGGACGGAGCGGATTATCTCTGATATGTCCTCCTCGTCCAGCTGCAGGCAGTTTACTCTCAGGCAGCGCACACCGTAGTTTTCGCTTATTTCTCTGGCGGTTTCTATCGCCAATTCAGCGTCAGGCTCTGCGCTGTTGAGGAGTACAACAAAGGGTTTCCCGATTTCTTTCAGCTCGTTTATTACCCTTTGCTCAGGGACGGTATACTTTTCCCTGGGAATATCGCATATGCTGCCGTCGGTAGTTATCACTATGCCTATCGTTGAATGTTCGCTTATTACCTTGTAAGTGCCTTTCTCAGCTGCCTCTGTCATGCTTATCTCATGGTCAAACCAAGGAGTGGTGACCATTCGCTCCTCCCCGTCCTCAAACTGTCCGGCCGCGCCTTCCACCATGTAGCCTACGCAGTCCACCAGCCGCACCGACAGCTGAATATTTTCCGCCAGGGATACAGTAACAGGATTTTCAGGCACGAACTTGGGCTCTGCCGTCATTATGGTTTTCCCAGAGCCGCTTTGAGGCAACTCGTCTCTGGCCCGCTCTTTCATATATGTATTGTCTATCTGCGGGATAACAAGCCTTTCCATAAACCTTTTTATAAAGGTGGATTTCCCAGTCCTGACCGGGCCTACAACGCCGAGCATGAAAGCCCCGTCAGTCCTTGCAGCGATATCACGATAAATATTTGTATCAGTCATAAAAAACCTCCGCTCTCATGTTCTCGTTTGTACGAGTTTATGAGCAGCGGAGGGGCTTTATGACAAGCACTTCAAGCAAAGGAGACAGTCTGGCAGTGGACCTTTGAAACAGTAAAGCTCAGGTCTTTGAAGTGTTCTTCCAGCTTACCGGCCAGCACAGGGATGACCAGGTTCTCGGTACAGAAATGGTCACCGTCTATCAGGTTGATACCAAGCTCTTCAGCCTGAAGGAATTGGTGATATTTGATATCTGCGGTAAGATAGGTGTCGCAGCCCAGCTGAAATGCTGTTTCCAGACTGTCGCCTCCGGAGCCGCCCATGACGGCCAGATGTTCCACCGGTCTGCCGCTGTCGTAATACCGTAAGCCCTTGGTTTTCAGTACCTCTTTGCACAGGGAAATGAATTCCGGCATGCTCATGGGGCCGGGAAGAGTCCCAACTCTTCCGCAGTCCTGCTCGTCCAGCGGAGCCTCCACGGCGGCCCCCAGTGCCTCCATCAGCACATCGTTTACACCTCCCTGAGCAATGTCCAGGTTGGTGTGCATAGATATCACGGAAATATTGTTTGCAGCAAGCTTGAGCAGCTTTTCGTCGGTGACGGACTTCAGAGGGCTGAATATCAAAGGATGGTGGGAGACTATCAGCTCCGCACCCAGTTCTACAGCTTCGTCTACTACGGCAGGCGTGACATCCAGAGCCAACAAAACTTTGCTAACTTCCCCCTCCAGTCTTCCAAAGAGAAAACCTGAATTGTCAAAGCCCATCTGCAGCTCCAGGGGAGCCAGGCGGCACAGTTGCTCAAATATATCTTTTACTCTGGTCATTTTCAGTTCAACTCCATAAGCTGAGTCAATATCTCCCGGTAAAGGCCGAGAGCAGCTGCCGGCTTGCCCGAACTGCTCTCCTCCATACCGGCAACGGCGGACTCAAATCGTTTTATATATTTCTTCCTCTGCATGCCGTACAATTCCGGATCCATGCAGAGCTCTTTTTTTCCTATAAATAACTCGGCGTCCGTTAGCTTGGTAAGTCCGCCGAACCTGGCGACTATCAGCTGGTATATGGTGTCGCCCTCCAAAACAAGCTCCTCGGAGCTTATCTCAAACTCGTTGTATACCAGCCAATACCTAAGCACTTCGCTCTTGGTCATAGGCTGGAGAATGAGCTTGTAGCGTTTATTCATACACCACTCGGCTCTGTCCAGGATGCGGCAGATAAGCTCTCCGCCCATGCCGGCGATCACTATAGTGTCCACCAAATCAGGAGGACAGCCATCCAAACCGTCACTTAGCTGGAAGCGTATTTTATCTTCCACTCCCGCCTCCCTGGCTGTGTCTATAGCCTTTTGCAGGGGAGCGGCGTTAATATCAGAGGCGATTATATTCCCCTTGTATCCATGGGAGGCCATCCAGGCAGGAAAATAGCCGTGGTCCGTGCCCACGTCTACAACTCCCCTGCCCGCCTCCATATATTTGACTATTGCTTGCATCCGTTTATTCATAAAGGTCCCCATAAAAACTAAAGCCGGAACAAGTCCGGCTTTAAACTGTTCTGTCAAGCTGTTTCAAGAAAGGCCTTGAGATAGACCAGAAATTCGTCCGGGTCCACACCGTGGGCGGCACATGCCTGCTCCAGGGTCTCACCGCTGGCAAGGGCGCAGCCCATGCAGTGCATGCCGATCTCCATAAAAGCGGGCATAGCCTGGGGGCAATTCTCCACGATTTCTGCAATAAGGGTCTCTCTGGTAATTTCCATTGCTTTCTCCATTCTGCCGCTTATAGCTCTTTCTGCGCTGCTGCCCACAAGCGGCGGTGGGGAGCTGTTGGGTGAAAAGATTAAAGGGACACCTGAAGTGCCCCTTTAATCTGCTCAGGCGATCAGGCCTGCTCTCTCATCTTTGCAAAGCACTCGCTGCAGTATACGGGACGGTCAGACTTGGGCTCGAAGGGAACCTTTGCCTCGCCGCCGCAGGCAGCGCAGACAGCGGTAAAGAACTCGCGGGGACCACGGGCAGCGTTCTTGCGTGCATCGCGGCATGCCTTGCAGCGCTGGGGCTCGTTCTGGAATCCGCGCTCTGCGTAGAACTCCTGCTCACCGGCGGTAAACACAAACTCCTTACCACACTCTTTGCAAACTAAGGTCTTGTCTTCGTACATTTTGAATCCTCTCTTTTGATAAATGTGCCTGTCGGCTTTTATTTGCGTTCAGCTTTTGCTGATATCGCCT
>CASFJB010000158.1 GCA_949294945.1 uncultured Eubacteriales bacterium | reverse complement strand
GGTTGTAGGTACGCAGAAACTCCGTGGCCAGAGCGTAATCCTCCTCCGTCCACTGGGGCGCTCCCATCTCCCTCATGCTCTCGTCCATCAGTGCGCCCAGAGTGCGGTTGGGCACGTAATCGGAGAAGGCCATGGTTATCTCATACTGCATCTTGGTGCCGGTCATCAAAGCCGCTCCCTTGGCCACGTCCACCAGTCGGGTGAAGAGCTCCTGGACCTGGTTGACCTTGGGGGCCCGGACCTCGTACTTTATCACCGCGTGGCTCTGGACCACATTGGGGGCGGTGCCGCCGGGGTCTGAATAGGCGTAGTGGATGCGGGCGGCGTCTATCATGTGCTCCCGCAGGTAGTTTGCTCCCACGTTCATCAGCTCCACCGCATCCAGGGCGCTGCGGCCCAGGTGGGGAGCGCCGCCGGCATGGGCGGCCACGCCGTCAAAGATGAAGTTTGCACCCATGATGGCCACGCTGCCCTTGGAGCCCACCTCGTTCACCGTGGCGGGGTGCCAGGTATAGGCAAAGTCCACATCGTCAAAGTAGCCGGCCCGGGCGATGAACTGCTTGGAGCCGGCGCCCTCCTCGGCGGGGCAGCCGAAAAAGACCACGGTGCCGTCGATGGAGTGGGCGGTGAAATACTCCTTCAAGGCTACGGCGGCGGCATAGCAGCCGGCGCCTATCAGGTTGTGGCCGCAGCCGTGGCCGGAGCCGCCGGGCTCTATGGCCTCCTGCCGGGGGCAGGCCGCCTTCTGGCTCAGGCCGGAGAGGGCGTCATACTCCGCCAGCAGGCCGATAACCGGCTTGCCGCTGCCGCACTTGAAGCTTGCCTTGAAGGCGGTGGGCATTTCCGCTATGCCCTCTTCCACCTCAAAGCCCTGCTCCTTTAGGGCCTTTATCAGGGCCGAAGAGGACTTGAACTCCTCATAGCTCAGCTCTGCATAGCCCCATATCTCTTTTGCCAAGGCCACGGTGGTGCCGGCATTTTTGGCCACCAGTTCCTTTATCTGTTCCACTTGTGTCATTGACTCGTCTCCTTAAATTTTATCTCCCGCTTATAATACCATACTCAGGAACTTAATGGTACTGGGATCGTGGGGGCAGGTGAAGATCTGGTCGGGGCTGCCCTCCTCCTTTATCACTCCGTCACAGATGAAGAGCACCCGGTCGGATACCTCCCGGGCAAAGGCCATCTCATGGGTGACGATGAGGATGGTCATGCCGCTGCGGGTCAGGTCCATGATGACCTTGAGCACCTCTTTCACCATCTCCGGGTCCAGGGCGGAGGTGGGCTCGTCAAAGAGCATGACCTCCGGCTGCATGGCCAGGGCCCGGACTATGGCCAGGCGCTGCTTCTGGCCGCCGGAGAGCTTGCGGGGATATTCCTCCGCCTTGTCCTCCAGGCCTACCCGGCGCAGCAGGGCCAGAGCTTCCTCCCGGGCCTGGGCCTTGGGCACCTTCTTCTCCAGCACCGGGGCCAGGGTGATATTGTCCAGCACGGTCATGTTGGGAAAGACGTTGAAGTTCTGGAACACCATGCCTATGCTCCGGCGGAACTTGCAGGTATCCAGCTTTTTGTCGGTTATGTCCTGGCCTTTGAAATAGACCTTGCCGCCGCTGGGCTCCTCCAGCAGGTTAAGGCAGCGGAGGAAGGTGGATTTGCCGCCTCCGGAGGGGCCGATGATGGACACCACTTCCCCCCGGCGGATGGTGGTGGAGATGCCCTTGAGCACCTCCAGGCTGCCGAAGTTTTTGGTCAGGTTTTCGGTACGGATGATCTCCTCAGTCACTGGCAGTCATCCTCCTTTCAAGGACCCGCAGGAGCCGGGACAGGATAAAGTTCAGCAGGAAGTAGATGATGCCCACTATGGTCAGGGACTCCAGGGCCAGGAAGGTGGCCGCCTGGACGCTGCGGTAGCTGGTCATCAGCTCGCCCACAAAGAACACCGAGGCAAGGGAGGTGCCCTTCACCGTGGTTATGAACTCGTTGCACAAGGCAGGCAGGATGTTCTTCACCGCCTGGGGCATGATGACATGGGTCATCAGGTGGGTCTCCGTGAGGCCTATGCTCCGGGCCGCTTCCCACTGGCCCTTGTCCACGGCGCCTATGCCCGCTCTTATTATCTCGGCGATATAGGCAGAGGCGTTTATCACCAGGGCCACCACTATGCACTGGGTGTCGCTCAGCTCCAGGAAGGGCAGGAGCTTGGGCAGTCCTATCCAGAAAAAGTACAGCTGCAAAAGTATGGGCGTGCCCCGCAGCACCTCTATGTAGGCTCCGGCTATGCCGTTGAGGATCTTTGAACGGCTCATGCGCAGCACCGCTATCAGCACCCCCAGCACCGTGCCCAAAAGCACGGTGACTGCGGAGATCCACAAGGTGCCCCAGAGGCCCTGCAGGTACACGAAATAATACTTCTCCAGCAGGCCTATCATCTTATCCATCAGTTCATGCTCCCGTTGACTGCTCAGTCAGAATTTGTTTCTTATTCGATGCCCAGCTCAGAGGCGTAGGCGGTGTACTCCTCGTTCCACTGCTCTATCAGGCCCTGCTCGTTGAGCTCGGCTATGGCCTCGTTCACCACTTCCATCAGGCTCTCGCTGCCCTCCATGGGCAGAGCCACTACGGTGCCGTTCATGTTGGGGTCCACCTCAAAACGGAAGCCCGGGATCGTCAGCCCGCCGTTGGCGTCGGCATAGAGCTGGGCGGATTCAATGGAGCAGATGCACACGTCCGCCTTGTTCTCCGCCACCGCCAGATAGCCGTCGGTCATGTTGGCCACCAGCTTGAACTCCTTGCATTCCGTCACATTCTGGTTATATAGGGATTCCTGGACGGAGCCGGACTGGGTGATGACCACCGCATCCTTCAGGTCCTCAATGGAATTGTATTTGTCCGCATCCTCGGTGCGCACCATGAAGCCGTAGCCGCCGCCGGAGGTCTGGTACACGTCGGACAGGTTCATGTTCTCGGCCCGGGCAGGGGAGTAGGCTATGGCGGAAATGGCCATGTCATACTTGCCGTCCACTATGCCAGCCAGCACTGCGGTGAAGTCCAGAGGCACCACCCTCAGCTCCACCCCTATCTTATCGGCAATATACCTCGCTATCTCGATGTCCATGCCCACATACTGCTCATCCCCGCTCTTGGTGGGGTCTATGAACTCATAGGGGGCAAAGTAGGGCTCGGTGCAAAGTTCGATGTAGCCCTGCTCCTTTATCTCGGCAAGCAGGTCCTTATCACCGCCGCTGCCGCAGGCAGCGCAGCAGAGCACCATGCAAAGTATAAGCGCCAGTGCAAATATCTTTTTCATCAAAATCACCTCATCATTTTCTCGTCCTTTTCAGGGATGAGGCAATAATAGCACTGTCGGGAGGATTTGTCAACACATTAGCGTGATAAATCACTAAACTTTTTTGCCGCATTCCGCTGCCGCTTGACAGGGACGGAGGCTTCAATTATCATGTACTTGCATTTTCTCCGCCCCCGGCCCGGGCGGCGGGGTTTTCACATCACTGGATGGGAGAGATATATGAACATCATCTCTTTAGGCTTTCTGGCCTTTGTGCTGCTGACGGCGGCGGTATACTATCTCCTGCCGCTGAAGCTGCGGCCCTTCTGGCTTCTGGCCGCCAGCCTCTTCTTTTATATATACGCCGATATAAGGTATCTGCTGTTTTTGCTCGCCAGTATACTCAGCTGCTACGCCGGAGCCCGGGCTATCCAGGGCCGGGCCGGGGGAAAGAAGCTCATTTTTCTGCTGGTGCTGCTGTTCAATCTGGGGCTGCTGGCCTGTGTGAAGTTTCTGCCCTATTCCCTGAACCTCCTGGGTCTTGTGCTGGGGCGGGAGCTGCCCCAGCCCAGGCTCCTGGTGCCCCTGGGCATCTCCTTCTACACTCTTCAGGCCCTGTCCTATCTTATAGACGTATACCGGGGGGAGCTGCGGTGTGAAAGGAGCCTGTGGAAATTTGCCCTGTACATGAGCTTTTTCCCCATAATAATGCAGGGGCCCATCTGCCGCTATTCCCAGCTGTCTCCCCAGCTCAGCAACCCCCACCGGCTGGACTACAGGCAGCTTAAATTCGGCGCTCAGCTGATGCTCTGGGGCTTTTTCAAAAAGCTGGTCATCGCCGACCGGGCCGGGCTATTGGTGAATCAGGTCTTTGACAATTATGAGGCCTATGCCGGACTGTCCGTCTTTCTGGCCATGTGCCTGTACACCTTCCAGCTCTATGCCGATTTCTCCGGCTGTGTGGACATCTCCCGGGGCGTTTCCGGCATGCTGGGCATCTCCCTGCCGGACAATTTCCGCCGCAGCTTCCTGATTCAAGCGTCCGAAACCGCCCTGAGCCGTACCCTCGCCGCTGTCAACATCTATTGCCGTGCAGGCACGAGTCTCTTCAATAATAACCCGTCCGCCGCAATCCAACCTGACAATTTTCCGCAAAGCCTCTTCAAGCATATCATCAATTCCGGCTTCGGCAAATGGTGAAGCCGCATATTCCGCCGGCAGAATTTTATCAAGCTCATCTTGCAGCAAATGATTATTTACAACCACTCGTCGCAAACCATTCATATGATGATAAATCATATCCTGTAACACATTATTTTTAGCTGACAAAAGAGCCGGTGCCTTTGAATTTTTAGCTTCGGTAATAATTCCGGCAAACAATGTCTTAAGTTTGCTCA
>CASFJB010000157.1 GCA_949294945.1 uncultured Eubacteriales bacterium | reverse complement strand
TCACGGCTCCGGTCTCGTTGTTCACCAGCATCAATGACACCAGCACCGTGTCCTCTCTCAGAGCCTCCAGCACCGACTGCACCGGGACAGCCCCCGTCTCATCGGGCCGCAGCCTTGTCACCTCAAATCCCCGGCGCTCCAGCTCATCCAGAGACTTGAGCACTGCATCGTGCTCCACCATGGAGCTTATCACATGCTTTCCCCGGCGGTGCATCAGCTCCGCCCCGTTCAGGATAGCCCAGTTGTCGCTTTCGCTGCCGCAGGAGGTGAAAACCAGCTCCTGGGGAGTGCAGCCCAGAGCAGAGGCCACCTGCTTGCGGCTCTCGTCCAGCAGGCGCTTGGCCTCCCGCCCCTTGGTGTGGGTGGAGCTGGGATTGCCGTAGCTCTCGGTCATTGCTTTCAAAGCCGCCTCCGCTGCCTCAGGGCAGACTCTGGTGGTGGCCGAATTATCCAGATAGTGTTCCATTTCTACACACTCCATCCTTTTTCTATAGGAGACAATCATGAAGTATATTATATCCACTCTGGGCTGCAAGGTCAACCAGTATGAGACCCAGGCCATGGAGACCCTGCTGAAGCAGCACGGCCACAGTGCCGCCGCCCAGGGAGAGCAGGCCGACGCCGTGATAGTCAATACCTGCGCCGTCACCGCCGAGAGCGGCCGCAAATCCCGCCAGACCATACGCCGTCTGAAAGAGGCAAACCCCGGAGCCGTGCTGGCCGTCTGCGGCTGCTATTCCCAGATAAGCCAGGAAGAGGTGGCCGCTCTGGGAGCCCAGGTGATCTTCGGCGCCGCCGACCGTAAAAAGCTGGTGGAGGCGGTGGAAAAGGCCGTGGAGGAGGGCCGGGGCTGCCGCTGTATAGACAAGCCCTTCCAGCGCCGGGACTTTGAGCGCCTGCCCTCCGGGGCGGTGTCCGGCCGCACCAGGGCCATGCTGAAGATCCAGGACGGCTGCGTCAACTTCTGCTCCTACTGTATCATACCCTACACCCGGGGAAGGCTGCGCAGTCTGCCCATACCCGAGGCGGTGGAGGAGACCCGGCGTCTGGCGGAGCTGGGCTATCGGGAGCTGGTGCTCACCGGCATAGAGGTGGCCTCCTACGGTCTTGACCTGCCGGGGCACCCCGGCCTTGCAGATGTGGTCTGCGCCGTGGCGGAGGCCGCCGGAGAGATGCGCATACGCCTCAGCTCCCTGGAGCCCACGGTAATAACTGAGGATTTCTGCCGCCGCCTGGCAGCCTCCGGCCGGCTCTGCCGCCATTTCCACCTGTCCCTCCAGTCCGGCTGCGACAGGACCTTGAAGGCCATGAACCGCAAGTACGACACCGCCGCTTTCTACCGGGCGGTGGAACTGCTGAGACAGTACTTCCCCGGCTGCGCCATTACCTGCGACCTTATCACCGGCTTTCCCGGAGAGACGGAGCAGGATCAGCTGGAGACCCTGGCTTTTATAAAAAAATGCGCCTTCGAGGGCATGCACATCTTCCCCTATTCCCGCCGTCCCGGCACCCCGGCAGACTCCATGCCCGGCCAGGTTGAAAACGCCGTGAAGGCCCGGAGAGCTCATGAGGCCCAGGAAGTGGCCAGGCAAATGCATATGGACTTCCTCCGCTCCTGCATAGGCAGCCGCCTGAGCGTGCTTTTCGAGACCCGGGAGGATGGGCTCTGGACCGGTCACAGCGACAGCTATGTGCTGGTGTCGTCCCCCGGGGAGAACCTCAGGGGACAAATCCGGCAGGTTTTGATCTCGGAAGTCCGGGGAGACCAGCTTTTTGGGCACTTGGACGATTGACTAAGCCATATCATAAGAGTATTATATCTTAGAATTAACAAGCAATAGGAGATGACATTGTGGCCAGAGACAATATTTTCAACTTTTCAGCGGGCCCTTCCGTAATGCCCCTTCCGGCCCTGGAGCGTGCCAGGGACGAGCTTATGGATTACCAGGGCAGCGGCATGTCCGTGATGGAGATGAGCCACAGAAGTAAGCTCTTCCAGGATATATTCGACCGCACGAAGCTCAGCCTCAGGGAGCTGATGGGCGTTCCCGACACCCACGAGATACTCTTCCTTCAGGGCGGCGCTACCTTGCAGTTTGCCGCCATACCCATGAACCTTATTGAGGGCGGCTGTGCCGACTACGCCGTAACCGGCAACTTCTCAAAGAAGGCGGCCGTGGAGGCGGAGAAGTACGGCAATGTGAACATCGCCGGAGACAGCTCCGCCACCGGTTTCGACCGCATCCCCGCTCAGGAGGAACTTAAATTCACCGAGGGCGCCAAATACTTCTACTATTGCGGCAACAACACCGTCTACGGCACCGAGTGGCAGTATGTGCCGGAGACCTCAGCCCCCCTGGTGTGCGACATGTCCTCGGACATTCTGTCCTACCCTGTGGACGTGTCCCGCTTCGGCCTTATCTACGCCGGGGCCCAGAAGAACATGGCCCCCGCCGGCCTCACCGTGGTGATAGTGGACAAGTCCCTGCTGGGCAGGGAGCTGCCCTTCACCCCCCAGGTGATGAGCTACAAGGTGCTCTCCGACCACGATTCCATGCTGAACACTCCCCCCTGCTGGTGCATATACATGCTGGGGCTGACTCTGGACTGGATAAGAGAGCAGGGCGGCGTCAAGGCCATGGACGCCATGCGCCGGGAACGGGCCTCCCTCCTCTACGATTTTCTGGACAACAGCCGCGTGTTCCACGCCAAGGCCCTGCCCGGCTCCCGAAGCTTCATGAACGTCACCTTCTCCACCGGCGATAAGGAGCTGGATGCAGAGTTCATAAGCGGCGCCGCTGCCATAGGCCTGGTGAACCTGAAAGGCCACAAGGTGGCCGGAGGCATGAGAGCCTCCATCTACAACGCCATGCCCCTGGAAGGTGTGCAGAGGCTGGCAAATTATATGAAGGAGTTTGAACTTGACCATGTTTAATATACGTACCATGAACGCCATTTCCCACTCCGGCATTGAGGTCCTGGAGCAGAAGGGCTGCACCGTGGGGCCTGATGTGGAAAACGCCCAGGCCTATCTCATCCGCAGCGCCGACCTCCACTCCGCCGTGTTCCCCCAGGACCTGCTGGCCATAGGCAGGGCCGGAGCCGGCACCAACAACATCCCCGTTGAGGACTGCACCGAGAAGGGCATCGTTGTGTTCAACAGCCCCGGCGCCAACGCCGAGGCCGTCAAGGAGCAGGAGATATGCACCATGGTCATGGCCTCCCGGGACGTGCTGGGCAGCATTGAGTGGGTCAAGACCATAGCAGACAGGGGCGACGAGATCCCCGCTCTGGTGGAAAAGGGCAAGTCCAACTTTGCCGGCCCCGAGCTGCTGGGCAAGTCCCTGGGCGTTATCGGCCTGGGCGCCACCGGAGCCCTGGTGGCCAACGCCGCCCTGGACCTGGGCATGGTGGTATACGGCTTTGACCCCTTCATGTCCGTGAACGCCGCCTGGCGTCTGTCCAGAGATGTGATACACTCCGACACTATAGACGATATTTTCGCCAACAGCGATTACATCAGCCTCAATGTCCCCTACACCGAGAGCACCCACCATCTTCTCAACGCCGAGGCCTTCCAGAAAATGCGCCAGGGCGTCAGGATAATCAACGAGAGCCGGGCCGAGGTGGTGGACGACGAGGCCATGACCGAAGCGCTCAAGTCCGGCAAGGTGGGCAAGTACGTCACCGACTTCCCCAACAAGGTCATCCTCAAGGCCCCCAATGTCATTGCCATGCCCCATCTGGGCGCCTGTACCCCGGAAAGCGAGGACCGCTGCGCCGTGATGGCCGCCCGGGAGCTCTATGACTACCTGGCCAACGGCAACATCAAGAACTCCGTGAACCTGCCCGACGTGTCCCTGTCCCGCATGGGCGTGTGCCGTCTGTGCGTCATCCACCACAACGTGCCCAAGATGATAAACCGCATCCTGGACCGTCTGGGGGCAGACGTGAATGTGGAGCACATGATAAACAAGCCCCGGGAGGGTTATGCCTACACCATGGTTGACCTGGGCAGCCCCATAGATGAGGCCACTGCCGACAACATCCGTTCCATGGAGCATGTGCTGAGAGTGCGGGTCATCTGAGCCGCAGAGTCTATAAAGCCATATAAAGGAAGCTCGCCTCCGCCGGCGGGCTCCTTTTAAATCCACTATTTTTTCAGGGAGGACGGTTTCCATGAATCTGCACGAGTCCGGGGAGATGTATCTGGAGAGCATCTACGTTCTCTCCCTGAAAAGCCCCTGCGTCCGTTCCATCGACGTGGGGGAATACCTGGGCTACTCCAAGCCCAGCGTCAGCCGGGCCATGAGCGCCCTGAAAAGCGGCGGCTACGTCACCGCAGATAAGGACGGCTCCCTGCACCTCACCCCCTCCGGCCTGGAGGTGGCGAAGAAGATATATACCCGGCACACCGTGCTCTCCGGCCTTCTGGAGCGCCTGGGCGTGGACAGCAAGACCGCCGTGGAGGACGCCTGCCGCATCGAGCACGTCATCAGCGACGAGAGCTTCCGGGCCATCCGGGAGCACATGGAGAAGATGGGGAGCTCCGCCCCGGCCGAAGGCTGAGCCCGGAGCCCTCTGCGCAGCAGCAAAGAGCCATAAGATAAGCATACGCCCGACTGATTCTTCATCAGCCGGGCGTATGCTTATCTTATATTTACTTATTCGAACTCTATCGTGGCGGGGGGCTTGGAGGTCACGTC
>CASFJB010000156.1 GCA_949294945.1 uncultured Eubacteriales bacterium | reverse complement strand
TCGCCATCCATAACCGCCGCTCCAACAACTTTCCTATGAGGCCTCTTGGCTGGCGCTCTCCCTTAGAGTTCACTGTCCAATATGTTTGACAATCCTACACTTTATCCCAGAAAATCCTGACAAGATGACTTTTTTAACATTTGCCTGCAAGAAAGCCCCGGCGGCCTTGTGCAGGGCAGACGCTGATGTTATAATAACACCGATCCGGATATAAACCTTAAATATTATTTGAATATTTTAAAAAATGCATTCGAGGAGGGCGGACAGTGAAACTTACATGGTATGGACACTCCTGCTTTTTGCTGGAGACGAAAGAGGGCAGCGTGGTCTTTGACCCCTATGAGCCCGGCTACGTTCCGGGACTGAGCATGCCGCAGATGGAGGCCGACCTGTGCCTTTGCAGCCATGGACACGGCGACCATAACTACAGCGCCGGGGTCCGGCTCAGCGGCCGCAGCCCGGAGTTTAAGGTGCGGAAATTTGACTGCTTCCACGACGACAAGCAGGGCATGATGCGGGGGAAGAACACCATGCACCTGATAGAGGCAGAGGGGCGCAGAGTGCTCCACATGGGTGACCTGGGACACATGCCCGGCCCTGAACTGACAGAGCAGCTGGGGAATGTGGACCTGCTGCTGGTACCTGTGGGGGGTTACTACACCATAGATGCCGCCGCCGCTGCCGCCGTGGTCCGCAGCCTGGAGCCGGGCCTGGTGGTACCCATGCACTACAGGGGAGAGGGCTTCGGCTTCCCTGTACTGTCGGAGGTGGATGACTTCACCGAGAGAATGGACCGGGTGAAAAATTTTGATACCAATGTCCTGGAGCCGGAGTGGGGAGAAGACCACCTGACGGTGGTGCTGAAATGCCCCTTGGCCTGAGATACCGTGAGAAGGAGAAATAACATGAAACGTTCAGAGATAAACAGAGCTCTGAAGGAGCTGGAGGCAATGTGTATTAAAGAGCACTGCTATCTGCCCCCCTTCTGCCATTTCACCCCTGAGCAGTGGCAGAGCCTGGGCCATGAGTATGACGAGGTGAGGGACTGCATGCTGGGCTGGGACATAACCGACTACGGCCTGGGGGACTTCGACAGAGTGGGCTTTTCCCTCATCACCCTGCGCAACGGCAACCGCGCCATGGCGGACAAATACCCCAAGGTCTATGCGGAGAAGCTGCTGTACCTGAAGGAGGGACAGTATGCCCCAAACCACTTCCACTGGTACAAGACCGAGGACATCATAAACCGGGGCGGAGGCAATGTGCTCATCCGGGTATATAATTCCCTGCCCAATGAGGAGATAGACTATGAATCCGATGTGACGGTGCATCTGGACGGCCGCAGCCTCACCGTGCCCGCAGGCACCCATGTGCGCCTGGCCCCGGGGGAGAGCATCCACGTCCAGCAGTACCTTTACCACGATTTTACCGTGGAGCCGGGCACCGGAGCCGTGCTGCTGGGAGAGGTGAGCCAGTGCAACGACGACAATACGGATAACCGCTTTAATCCCCCAGTGGGCCGCTTCCCAGAGATAGAGGAGGATGAGCCCCCCTACCGCCTTTTGTGCAACGAATATCCAAAAGCGAGGTAAGAGAAGATGATATATAAGATAGACAACGGCAAACTTAGCCTGGAAGTCAGCAGCTTGGGCGCCGAGATGCAGAGCCTGAAGTCCTGCACCGGCGGGGACTATCTCTGGGATGCCGATGCCCGCTATTGGCGGCGCCATGCCCCGGTGCTCTTCCCCTTTGTGGCCCGGCTCAGAGAGGACCGCTACCGCCTGGGGGACAGGGAATATACCATGTCAAAGCACGGCTTTGCTCCAGAGAGCGAATTCCAGCTGTATAAACAGACGGAGACGGAGCTGGTCTTTCTGCTCCGGGACAATGATAAGACCCGGGAGCACTACCCTTTTGCCTTCGAATTTTATGTGGGCTACCGGCTGGAGGGCTGGAGGCTGGATATAAGCTACGCCGTGGAAAACAGCGGAAAGGAACTGCTGCCCTTCGGAATGGGCGGGCACCCGGGCTTCAAGATTCCCCTGGAAGAGGGGCGGAGCTTTGAGGAATACTACCTGGAGTTCCCCCAGGCCTGCGACGCAGACCGCATCCTCTTTGGAACGGACTGCCTGGTGTCGGGGGTGCGGGAGCGCTATCCCCTGGAGGAGGGCAGAATTCTGCACCTGAGGCATGAGCTCTTCGACAACGACGCAGTAGTACTGGAGCACACCCCCAAGGAGGTGGCCATCCGATGCAAGGGAGGACACCGGGCAGTGAAGGTGGCCTTCCCCAAAATGAACTATGTGGGCTTCTGGCACAAGGACGGCCTGGAGGCTCCCTATGTGTGCATCGAGCCCTGGCTCTCCCTACCGGCAAGACACGGCGTCACCGAGGACTTTTACTGCAAGGGGGACATGGTGCGCTTGGAGCCGGGTGAGCGCTATGAGAACGACTGGAGCATAAGCATCGAGGAGGACTGAAATGTACGACGTGCTTTCCCTGGGCGAGGCCCTTATAGACTTCACTACGGTATCGGCGGATGCAGAGGGCTACCCCACCATGGCCGCCCACCCCGGCGGAGCCCCGGCCAATTTTCTGGCGGCGCTGGCCAAGTTTGGGGCAAAGACCGTCCTGATATCCAAGGTGGGGGAGGACAGCTTCGGCCGTCTGCTCCTGGGAACTCTTGAAAGGGCGGGAATCGACAGCCGGGGAGTGATAGCGGACAAAGAGGTCTTTACCACCCTGGCTTTTGTGACCCTGGACGGGAAGGGAGAGCGGGAGTTCTCCTTTGCCAGAAAGCCGGGGGCGGACACCCGCCTTGGAGAAGAGGAGATAGACTGGAGCCTCATAGACGACAGCCGGGTCTTTCACTTCGGCACGTTGTCCCTCACCCATGAACCGGCCAGAAGCGCCACGGTGAAAGCCGTGGATTACGCCAAGGCTAAAGGCAAGCTCATAAGCTTTGACCCGAACCTGAGGGAGCCTCTGTGGCCGGACCTGGAGCAGGCAAAGGAGCAGATGCTCTGGGGCCTGAGCAGGGCTGACGTGGTGAAGATAAGCGACAGCGAGGTGGAGTTCCTCTTCGGCCTGGAGCCGGAGGAGGCCTGCGGATACATCTTTGAGACCTATGCCCCCAAGCTGCTTTATGTCACCTGCGGCGCCGGGGGCTGCTGGTACATGAATCCCAAAGCCAAAGGCCATGTGGACAGCCTGAAGGGCATACATATAGCGGACACCACCGGAGCGGGGGATATCTTCGGAGGCTCGGCCATGTACAGGCTGCTGCAAAGCGGCAAGGCTCCGGAGGAGCTGGAGGGGGCGGAGCTGGAAGAACTGGTGCGCTTTGCCTCAACTGCGGCGGGCCTTTCCGCCACCAGGCCCGGGGGAATATCCAGCGTCCCGGAGCTTGCGGAGGTTCTGGCACTGATGTGAAGCCGGCGGAGATACGGCAAAATAAGAACGGTATAAAAACAGCAAGGGCCCCGGGCTTGTCGCCCGGGCCCTTGCTGTTGTATTAAAGACAATGTTGCAGCGGGACTGCCGGGAATAAAAAAATCGGAGCAAAGCAAGCTTTGCTCCGATTTGGTGGAGAGTAGCGGACTCGAACCGATGACCTTCCGCGTGTGAGGCGGACGCTCTAACCAGCTGAGCTAACCCTCCATAGCCTGTACATGATAACACATGATTCCGAACATTGCAAGAGAAACTTTCACATTTTTTGAAAAAATATTTTCGGACATTTTGAAATTAATAGTTGACATTTTACACCTCTTCTGATAAAATTCCTATTGCTGTTCAGAGAACAGAAATGGCGGCATAGCTCAGTTGGCTAGAGCATGCGGTTCATACCCGCAGTGTCCCCGGTTCGAATCCAGGTGCCGCTACCATCAAGGCGCAGCCTATGACTGCGCCTTTTTATGGCCCGTTGGTCAAGTGGTTAAGACACCGCCCTTTCACGGCGGTAACATGGGTTCGAGTCCCGTACGGGTCACCACAAAGCCCGGAGCAAGTTTCAGCTTGCTCCGGCAATTTTTTTACCTTCACCGGACAGCCGGGAACTTTTCTTTTTCTTAACGGCTGGGGCATTATTTGTTCATACATTATCCATTGTATAATTCCCGACCCAACTGTATAATGCTATAAACAGAAAAAGGGAAGGGGAATCAAGATGTACTTTGACTGGACGTATATAGTGCTGGTGCTGCCGGCGGTGCTCTTTGCCATGTGGGCCAGCGGCAATGTGAGCCATACCTATGAGAAATATTCAAAGCAGTACAGCTCCCGGGGCCTTACCGGGGCGGAGGCGGCCCGCCGGGTCCTGGATGCCAACGGCCTGAGGAATGTGCCTATAGAAAGGATAAACGGTGAGCTCACCGACCACTACGACCCCAGGGACAACACGGTGCGCCTGTCCGCCGGGGTGTATGACGGCCGCTCCACCGCAGCGGTGGGAGTGGCCTGCCACGAGGTGGGCCACGCCATACAGCACAGCGTTGGCTATGTGCCCGTAAAGGTCCGGGAGGCGATAGTGCCGGTGACCAATCTGGGGGCCAAGCTCTCGGTGCCGCTTATCATTTTGGGCCTGCTGCTGGGCTCCATGTCCCCGGTATTTATCTACGCTGCCTATATCGGCGTGGCTCTCTACGGCCTGTGCGCCGTGTTCCAGCTGGTGACTCTGCCCACGGAGTTCAACGCCAGCAGCCGGGCGGTGGCC
>CASFJB010000155.1 GCA_949294945.1 uncultured Eubacteriales bacterium | reverse complement strand
TGGGATGTGAACAATGCCCCGGGCACCTGGTACGTGATGGCCAGCGTGGAAGGCACCTTCAACTACAACGGCGCCCAGGCGGTCATCCCCTTCACCCTGCTCAACGAGGAGCTCCAGGCCATTGTGGAGCCGGAGAGCGTCTACCTCAGCGGCGGCGGGGACCTGGCCTCCAGTCTGGCGGCAGCCCTCCCCTCTCAGGTGGAGATAGTCAACAACCGGGGCCTCCGCAGTCAATACACGGCCCAGGTGTGGTGGGACACCCAGCACGCAGCTTATGACCCCACCGTCCAGGGTATGCAGGTGCTCACCGTCAGCGGAACGGTGACTCTGCCCCAGGAAGTTAACAACTCCTACGGCCTGTCCCTGGAGCTGAGCATCCAGGTCTATGTAGAGCCCGGCTTCACCGGCAGTATCTCCGGCGGCAGCTCCGGCGGCAGCCTCAGTCCTCTCCCCTCCGGGGACAGCGGTCTGGGTCCCCTGCCCTCCGGCAGCTCCGGTCTGAGTCCTCTGCCTTCCGGCGGGACTCTCGACCCCTTCCTCTGATAATCTGAAACGCACATGAACGGTAAAAGGCCTCTCCGCCGGGTGTTCCCGGCGGAGAGGCCTTGAATTTTACAGAGCTTACGTATCGCTTCTGTGATTATGTTTCGTCCCTGGCTCAGTACTCCAGCAGCGGGGCGGAGCCGTCATCCTTCATTTTGGTGATGGAGCGTATCCGGGCCTTATAGGAATAGCTGTCGTTGACCTGGACGGTGAATTCGTCTCCCACCTTTTTCCCCAGTACCTGGCGGCCAAAGGGGGATTCCTTGCTGATAAGGCCCTTCCTTGGGTCGCAGCGCACGGTGGTGACCACCTGGATGACCTGGGTATCATCCTCATCGGGCATGTATATCTCCACCTTGTCAAAGAGGCCCACCTCGTCCTCGGCAGAGCTGTCGTCGATTATCTTGGCGGACTTTATCATGCCCTCCAGATAGCGTATGCGGCTGCGGTTCTTGTTCTGGGCCTGCTTTGCCGCCTTGTATTCAAAGTTCTCGCTGAGGTCGCCGAAGGCCCTGGTGCGCTTGACTTCCTCTATAAGCCCGGGCATCAGCTCCAACCGCCGGTAATCCAGCTCCTCCTTCATCTTTTTGATGTCTTCTTTTGTCAATTCGTCGTGCATTTTATCTTCTCCGTCAGATATCTATATTGATGGTGTTCAGGCCGTTCCTGTCAAATTCGTCCATATACTCCTCCATGCGCTCCTGGAGCTGGGAGAAGTCCTCCGGGTCGCTGTCCTCCAGTCCCAGGTCTCTCCGGGCCAGTTCCTCCGCCAGGATATTGTAGAACACCGCGTCCTCATAGTCGGCTATGGCCTCATGGATGCCCCCGTCCTCATAGGCCCGGGAGGGGAAAATGTGTCCCTGCCAGGTCTCCACCAGGGAGCGCATGCCGTGGCCCGGGCACAGGGCAAACAGCTTCTCCTGCAAAAGGTCGTAATCCTCAAACCTGTCGTCGCCCCGGGCGGAATTCAGTATCCAGTTTCCTATATATACCATGTCAAGCAAACGCCTGAACTCTTTTTCGCTCAGCTCTATATTCATGCTACCGCCTCCTTGCTGGCCGGATATATTATACTCTTATTATATCAAAGAGCAATGGATATTGCCAACAAAATTACCCCGCAGTGCTGAAATCCCCCGCCGGAGAATAAATTTTCCTTGTATTAAGCGGAGCTTTGAGGTATATTAAAGTGTCGGCATCGCTTCGCCGGTGCCTTTGTACATAAAGGGGGACTTTGATGGATAACAGAGCTATCGGCATTTTCGACTCCGGCCTGGGCGGGCTCACCGCTGCCGCAGCACTGAGAGAGCTTATGCCCGGAGAGAACATCATCTACTTTGCCGACAGCGCCCGGGTGCCCTATGGGGCCAAGAGCCGGGATGAACTGCTGATAATTGCCCGGCAGGATCTGGAGCTGCTCTCCTCCTTCTCGGTCAAATTCATTATTGCCGCCTGCGGCACCGTGTCCAGCAATGCCTCCCGGGTTCTGGAGAGCTTCCCCGTGCCCACCATCGGAGTGCTGAAGCCGGGCATCCGGGACTTGAGCCGCATCCCCGGCGACTCTCCCCTGGGAATAATAGCCACTCAGGCCAGCATACGTACCGGCGCCTTCCGCCGGGAGCTGGAGCGGCTCTGCCCCGGTCGGGAGATAATAGACCTGCCCTGCCCCAGATTCGTGCCCCTTATCGAGGGCGGCCACACCGGGGCGGATGACCCCGAGCTGATGGAGGCGGTCAGGGACTCCCTGGCCCCGGCCAAGGAGGCAGGCATCGCCGCGCTGCTGCTGGGCTGCACCCACTACGGCATTATCGCCCCGGCCATACGCAGCTTTCTGGGAGACCGGGTGGAGCTGGTCAGCGCTTCTCAAAGCGCGGCCCGGGCCGCCTGTATGTGGCTGGAACAGCGAAAACTCACCGGAGGCAGCGGGGAGACGCTTTATTATACCAGCGGTGATGCGGAGGAGTTTTCCGCCGCCGCGTCCCGGCTCCTGGGCCGGGAGCTTCAGGCCGGGCACCTGCCCGCCATGGAGATAAAATAAATTTACGGAGATAAGTTTCAAAATGATGAATGACGTGGTCATTTCCATTCGCACAGTCCACTCCTGCGACACGGAGGAGGAAGATTATCTGGATTTCACCACCGACGGCCTGTACACCTACGACGGGGAGGTGGGCTGCCTCAGCTATCTGGAGACGGAAGTCACCGGGATGGAGGGCACCCGCACCAGCGTTATCGTTATGCCCGACCAGGTGGTGGTAGACCGGGACGGTATGATTACCAGCCGCATGATATTCCGGGAGGGCGACAAGACCTCCTTCCTTTACAACACGCCCTACGGCACCGCCACCATGAACATCAGCACCCGGCGCATCCTCCGCGATCTGGATGAGCACGGGGGCCAGGTGGAGATAGATTACGTGGTGGACATGGAACACACCATTGTTACCAAAAACAAATTCCGCCTGGATATTACAGAACAAAAGCAGATGGGAGAAAATCAGTATGGCTAACATGATACAAAGCGCCAAGGACAGCATAAACGATATTCTGGCTAAGGCTTATGACAAGGCCGCCCAGGCCGGGCTGCTGCCCGCCGGGGCCGTGCTCTCCGGCACCGTAGAGATACCCAAGGACAGCTCCAACGGCGACTTCGCCGCCAACCATGCCATGGCCGGGGCCAAGGCCCTGCACATGGCCCCCAGGAAGATCGCAGACGCCCTCATCTCCAACATGGAACTGGAGGGCAGCTGGTTTTCCTCCGTGGAAGCCGCAGGCCCCGGCTTTATCAACTTCCGCCTGGCGGACAGCTGGTATGCCGATGTGCTGAAGGCCGTCACCTCCGAAGGTGACGACTACGGCCGCAGCAATGAGGGCCAGGGCAAAAAGCTCATGGTGGAATTCGTCTCCGCCAACCCCACCGGCCCCATGCACATGGGCAACGCCCGGGGCGGCGTGCTGGGTGATGCCCTGGCCAGCGTACTGGACCGGGTGGGCTACGATGTATGGCGGGAGTTCTACGTCAATGACGCCGGCAACCAGATAGAAAAGTTCGCCAATTCCATTGACGTGCGCTACCAGCAGCTCCTGCTGGGTGAGGATAAGGTGGAGTTTCCCGAGGACGGCTACCACGGCGACGATATAAAGGAGCTGGCACGGCTCTTCCGGGAAGCCCATGGCGACGCTTTCCTGGACCGGCCCGTTTCAGAACGCCACGAGGCCATGGCCAAATTCGGTCTGGACATCAACATCCCCAAAATGCAGAGCGATCTGCGCCGCTACGGCATTGAATACGACCAGTGGTTCTTCGAGTCCTCTCTCCATGAGTCCGGCTACGTGGCCCAGACCGTGGAGAAGCTGACGGAGAGGGGCTACACCTATGAGAAGGACGGCGCCCTCTGGCTCAAGACCTCCCAGATACTCCGGGAGCACTATGCCAAGGCCGGCAAATCCCAGGAGGAGATAGAGCGCCTGGAGCTGAAGGACGACGTGCTGCGCCGGGCCAACGGCTTCTACACCTATTTTGCCGCCGACATCGCCTACCACCGCAACAAGCTGGAGCAGCGGCACTTTGACCGTGTCATCAATGTTTGGGGCGCCGACCACCACGGCCATGTGGCCCGGCTCAAGGGGGCCATGGATGCCCTTGGCCTGGACGGAGACAAGCTGGACGTGGTGCTCATGCAGCTGGTGAAGCTCACCCGGGGCGGCGAGGTGGTGCGCATGTCCAAGCGCACCGGCAAGGCCATATCCCTCACCGACCTGCTGGATGAGATCCCCGTGGACGCCGCCCGCTACTTCTTCAACTCCCGGCCCGAGTCCCCTGTGGAATTCGACCTGGAGCTGGCCATCCGCCAGGACAGCGAGAACCCGGTGTACTACGTCCAGTACGCCCACGCCCGTATCTGCACCCTCATCTCCGCCCTGGCCGCCGAGGGCCATCCGGTGCCGGAAAAGGCGGATGCCTCCCTGCTCTCCACCCCGGAGGAGCGGGAGCTGATAAAGCAGCTGGCCGCCCTGCCTGAGGAGCTGCACCTGGCCGCCCGGGACTACGACCCCAGTCGTCTCAACCGCTATGTCACGGAGCTGGCCGCCCGCTTCCACCGCTTCTACACCGTCTGCCGCATCAAGGGTGCGGAGCCTGAGGTCCAGGCCGCCCGCCTGCTCCTGGCCGACTGCGTGCGCCGGGTCATCGCCCTGTCCCTGGGCATAGTAGGCGTACAGGCCCCGGAGAAAATGTGAGATA
>CASFJB010000154.1 GCA_949294945.1 uncultured Eubacteriales bacterium | reverse complement strand
CATTTTCACGGTGCTTTTGTGCAGGTCAAGCAGCGCAGTGTGTCCGCTTTGACAGAGCATGCTGCGCACCATAAGCTCGTACACTCCGTCCCCTACGTGGGCCAGGCCCAGGATGCTTATTTTATTCACATCCTTGACATCCATTTTCGGGAAAAATCCGTACATATCTTCACCCAAGGCGGCAGGAAGCCTTCGCTCCCTGCCGCTCCCTTTTTTAAATATCTTCTTCGGCGCTGTCTCCATGGCCGGCTCCGCCGCCTATGGGCAACAGCGGTTCCTCGCCGGGTATCAGGCCAAGGTTCCGCTGGACATTGGTCCAGCCCTCCCGGTCAATGGTGACCTGCCGGGGCTTTGCCCCCTCATAGGGGCCTACTATGCCCAGCTCCTCCATCTGGTCCACTATGCGGGCAGCCCTGGAATAGCCCAGCTTCACCCGGCGCTGGAGCATGGACACGGAGCAGGAGCCGGTCTCCAGCACCACTTCCACAGCCTGGGGCAGCATCTCGTCGAAGCTGCCGGCAGGACCCTCGTCATGGGAGTCCCTGTCGCTGTCGTGGGAGTTCTTGTCCTGGGCGGCCTTGTTCATGAACTCCTCTATCTCGGAGTTCTGGTTGGTGACTCCCGCCCCTTCCTTAATAAACTGTATGACCTCTTCCCGTTCCTCATCGGAGACGAAGGCGCCCTGTATACGTGTGGGCTTGCCGCATCCCACAGGTGAGAAGAGCATGTCTCCCATGCCCACCAGCTTTTCAGCTCCCGCCTGGTCCAGTATTATCCGGCTCTCCATGGCGGAGGAGACGGCAAAGGCGATGCGGGAGGGGATGTTGGCCTTCATCAGGCCGGTTATCACGTCGGCAGAGGGACGCTGAGTGGCGATTATCAGGTGCATTCCGGCGGCGCGGCCCATCTGGGCCACCCGGCAGATGCTCTCCTCCACTTCCTTGGAAGCCACCAGCATCAGATCCGCCAGCTCGTCTATGACTATGACCACCTGGGGCAGGGTCTGCTCCCCGGAGTCCAGACAGTGCTTGTTGTAGCTGGCCAGGTCCCGCACCCCGATCTCGGAGAAGAGACGGTAGCGCTTGAGCATTTCAACCACAGACCACTGGAGAGCCCCGGCGGCCTTCTTGGGATCGGTAACTACCGGGACATACAGATGGGGTATGCCGTTATATATGCCCAGCTCCACCATCTTGGGGTCTATCATGATAAGGCGTACCTCGTCGGGCCGGGCCTTATACAGCAGGCTGAGGATGAGGGAGTTCATGCACACGGACTTGCCGGAGCCGGTGGTACCGGCAATGAGCATGTGGGGCAGCTTTGCGATGTTGCCCACCACGCACTCGCCACCAATGTCCTTGCCCAAAGCAAAGCTGAGCTTGGATTTGGCATTGACAAACTGGGGGGATTCAATAATATCCCTCAGGTAGACTGTGCTGACTATCTTGTTGGGCACCTCGATGCCCACCGTGGAGATTTTCTCCGGGATAGGCGCAATGCGCACGTTGATTACGCCCAGGGCCAGAGCCAGGTCTCCCGCCAGATTGGTTACTCTGGAGAGCTTCACGCCCTGCTCCAGCTCGATATCATAGCGGGTGACGGTGGGCCCCCGAGTGACGCCCACTATGGAGGCGTTGATGCCGAAGCTTCTTATGGCCCCCTCCAGGCGGCTGCGGTTAACGGCTATCTCGTCTCTGGCATCCACCGTGGCGGCGCCTCCGCTGCGCAGCAGGGACACCGGCGGGAACTCGTAGTCTCCGCTGTCTCCGGCGGCGGATATGGCCTGGGCCACTGCCTGGGCTTCCGCCTCGACTTCGGCCTTGACGGCTTTCTTCCCCTTGGGCGGGTCGGATATCTCCCCGCTGAAGGATACGGGCTTAAGCTGCTCCCGCTCCTCCCGCTGCACCGCCAGGACCACTCCGGCAATGCTGGCCGCCTCCTCAGGCGTGAGGGGCATAACATCGTCGGTGGGGCCAAGGCTGGGCTCTTTGATAATAGGTGTCTTTTTCCCGGTCTCTTTCTTCTTTTCTTCCTTGACTTCGCTCTCCCGCCTATCTTTAAGCTTTTTCTCCGGTTTCACCTTCCCTGGCTTGTGCTCAGGACATGTCTCCCCGGCAAAGGGATTCACAGGTTCCCTGCTGTCTCCGGAGAAAAGGAAGCGGTCGTCCTCTTCCTCCTCCAGGGGAATATCCATCATGCTCTCCCGGGTGATGCGCTGTATCTTCTTTGCCTCTGTTGCCGGCATCTTTCCGGTAACGGAGCCCACCGGGGCCAGAGCGTCCTCATACATGGAGGGGTCGTAGGGAGCGGTAGCTCTTATCTTTATCTGCTGAGCAGCTTTTTTGAAGCTGCTGCTGAAGGCGCATATGGTGCAGGCAATAAAGAAAACCACCAGCACGGGCAGAGCACCATATATACTGAAGGCCATCTCCAGCCCTATTGCCAGCAGCCCTCCCAGAGCTCCTGCCGACTCCAGATACTGGCCTGACTCAAAGAGCTGCCCGGCAGTAAATTTCAAGTCAAACTCCGCCTGGAAGGGCGGCTCGTAGATTATCAGGCTCACTATGGCCGCCATAAGCAGCGGCAAAAGCAGGGCGCAGAAGCAGCGGAGCATCACCGGGCGGCCTCTGTGAAAGCCAAGGATTATGGCCGTGAGCAGGAAGGCAGGCGCCGTGAGCCAATAGCCCCAGCCCACAAGGCCCTTCAGCAGGTTTGCAAAAAACATTATGAAGGAGCCTTCGGAGCGGAAATAGCTTATGGTCACAAAAACAGCGAGAAACAGGAATATGACCGCTCCCACCTCCCGGCGGATAGGTACTACCGGCTCCTGGGGCGGCTGA
The DNA here is from genome assembly GCA_949294945.1 of uncultured Eubacteriales bacterium. Taxonomy (GTDB): domain Bacteria; phylum Bacillota; class Clostridia; order Oscillospirales; family Oscillospiraceae; genus Limivicinus. The sequence continues at coordinate 1,981 of CASFJB010000154.1, read as the reverse complement.
CTTGCAGTCTGCTTTCCGCCCTTCTTGGAGGAACTGCTCTTGCTGCTGCCGCTCTTTTTTGTTGCTGTGCTTTTCTTCTTAGTCTGTGCCATTAAAGAGATCCTTTCTTTGGCGTATGTTGTAGGGTATATATCAGAATATCATGTACAGGACAATGGACAGCACACCCATCACCCAGCAGTAATAGGCAAATCCGCCGAACTTGCCCTTGTTGCTTATGAACTTAAGCAGATTGATGGCCGCTATGCCTGAGAGCATGGCCACCACCATGCCCACCAGGTAGGCCGGCACGCTGGCCCAGTTTATGCCCTCCCTGAAGGCATCGGCCAGGCTGAGGATATTCGCCCCCAGCACGGCGGGTATGGACAGGAGGAAGGAAAACTTCACTGCAAAGTCCCGGCGAAGTCCTGTAGCGATGCCTGCGGTGATGGTGGTACCGGAGCGGGACAGGCCGGGGATAGTGGCCACGCACTGGCACAGGCCGATTATCACGGCGTCCAGTATGGTCATGCTTCTCTCGGTCTTTTTCCCCGGCCTCATCCTGTCGGAGACATAGAGCATGCAGCCGGTGAGGATAATAGCCACGCCGATAAAGACGTTGTTGTAGTATAAGGTCTCTATCATGTCGTTTATAGGCAGGATCAGGACCAGAGGCAGCGTTGCCATAACTATCATCAGGAAGGTGCGGGCCTGGGGATAGCGCTCCCGGGGCTGCCCCGCCAGGGGGCCCAGATTGGCAAAGGATATTACCTCATAAAACATATCCTTGATATCCTGCCAATAGACGATGAAAATGGAGGCCAGGGTGCCCAGATGCAGCAGCACGTCAAAGAACATGTGCCCCTCTTCGGATATTTTAAAAAGATTATTTACAATAGAGAGATGCCCGGAACTGGATATAGGCAGGAACTCCGCTATACCCTGGACCAGGCCCAGCAAAACTGCTTCCCACATGCTCATCGGCACATACCCCCACGATAATCATAAATTATATATTACCACATTCTTATGTGAAAAACAAGACTTTGAGAACTGCCAAGCCGCCATATGAGCAAGGCAGGCAGGCTTGCCGAGAAAAAAGCGGGAGCTGAAACGCTCCCGCACATTCACTGTTTCTGTCTGTCTATCTCCCCGTGGAGATAATCCAGGGCGTCGGACAAGGTGCCCAGCTGGTCGATGAGCCCGCTGTCCACCGCCTCCTTGCCGTATATAACGCTGCCCACATCGTTTGCCAGCTCGTCGGTCTTGCTCATATAGCTCACATAATCCTCCCGGCTGATATGGGAATGCTCAGTCACAAAGGAGACTATGCGCTCCTGTATCCGAGAGAAATAGTTGTAGGTCTGGGGCACACCGATGACCACGCCGTTTATCCGCACAGGGTGTATAGTCATGGCAGCCGAGGGGGCTATCATGCTGCGCTTTGCCGCCACCGCCAGGGGCACTCCAATGGAGTGTCCTCCCCCCAGCACCAGGGACACCGCAGGCTTCTTCATACCCGCTATCAGCTCCGCTATGGCAAGCCCCGCCTCCACGTCTCCCCCCATGGTGTTGAGCAGCACCAGCAGTCCCCCTATCTCCGGTGACTCCTCAATTGCCGCAATAAGGGGCAGCACATGCTCATATTTTGTGGTCTTTGCCTCCTCAGGCAGCACCTGATGACCCTCTATTTGCCCCACGATAGTCAGACAGTGTATGCTTCCTCCGGAGCTGGAGCCCAGCTCCTTTATTTCTTTTAATTCGTCCATGCCTTCACCTCCCGGATATTTTGCCCGAAAGGCGGCGGAATAAATCAGGCGCCCCACTCGCCCATGCATTTTGACGCTCCATACATAAGACCGGGCGGGAGGAAAGCGCCTCCCGCCCGGTCAAGCCAATATCTTATTTATCGGAATAGGCCGCCAGCACACCTTTATAGGTCATGTAGCAGTCGAACTTGGACACCACCTCAAAGGGTGCATGCATGCTCAGCACAGGAACC
>CASFJB010000153.1 GCA_949294945.1 uncultured Eubacteriales bacterium | reverse complement strand
AAGGAGTACAGGAGTGCTCCGGGGGCTCTGCTGGTAGATGTGCGGGGAGCGGACTAATATGCCGGGGGGCATATACCCGGCAGCGTGAATCTGCCCCTGCCCACACTCAGCGGCCGCAGGAGCATAGGCGTGGGCAAGGACAGTCCCGTGTATGTCTACTGCCTCAGCGGGGCCCGCAGCAGCCAGGCGGCGACGGTGCTCCGGCGCATAGGCTATAACAATGTAAAGAACATCGGCGGCATAGCCGGATATAAAGGAGAGGTGGAATATTAAATGAAAGTTGTCATCGTGGGCGGCGTGGCAGGGGGAGCCTCTGCGGCGGCCCGGCTCCGCCGTCTGGACGAGCAGGCGGAGATAGTGGTCTTTGAGCGCTCAGGCTATATCTCCTATGCAAACTGCGGCCTGCCCTATTACATCGGCGGAACCATAGAGGACGCGGAGGACCTGACCTTGCAGACTCCCGAGAGCTTCTATTCCCGCTTCCGGGTAGATATGAAGGTGCACCACGAGGTCACCGCCATCCACCGGGAGAAGAAGACCGTCTCCGTCCGGAATCTGGAAACCGGCGGGGAGTTTGAAGAGAGCTATGATAAGCTCATCCTCTCCCCCGGTGCAAAGCCCACCCAGCCCAAGCTGCCGGGAGCGGGGATAGACAAGCTCTTCACCCTGCGCACCGTGGAGGACTGCTTTAAGATAAGAAACTACGTGGTGGAGAAGAAGCCCAAATCCGCCGTGCTGGCGGGGGGCGGCTTCATAAGCCTGGAGCTGGCGGAGAACCTGCGGGAGCTGGGCCTGGATGTGACCATAGTCCAGCGGCCCAAGCAGCTGATGAACCCCTTTGACTCCGACATGGCCGCCTATATCCACAACCAGATGCGCCGCCACGGGGTGAAGCTGGCCCTGGGCCACACCGTGGAGGGCTTTGAGGAGAAGGAAGGCGGAGTGGACGTGCTGCTGAAGGACGCCGCCCCCCTCCATGCGGACATGGTGGTGCTGGCCATCGGCGTCAGCCCCGACAGCCGCCTGGCCGCCCAGGCCGGGCTGGAGCTGGGCATCAAGGGCAGCATTGTGGTGAACGACAGGATGGAGACCTCTGACCCGGATATCTACGCTGTGGGTGATGCGGTGCAGGTGAAGAACTATGTCTCCGGCCAGGACGCGGTGATCTCCCTGGCGGGCCCGGCAAACAAGCAGGGCCGCATAGCAGCGGATAATATCTGCGGCGGGGACAGCCGTTATCCCGGCTCCCAGGGCAGCTCCGTGCTGAAGCTCTTTGACATGACCGCCGCCTCCACCGGTCTCAACGAGACCAACGCCAAAAAGGCGGGCTTTGATGTGGACAAGGTGGTCCTCTCCCCCATGAGCCATGCGGGATATTATCCCGGCGGCAAGGTGTTGACTTTGAAGATAGTCTTTGAAAAGGGCACATACCGGCTGCTGGGGGCCCAGATAGTGGGCTATGAGGGAGTGGACAAGCGGATAGACGTGCTGGCCACTGCCATCCATTGCGGCATGAAGGCCACGGAGCTCACCACTCTGGACCTGGCCTACGCTCCCCCCTACTCCTCCGCCAAGGACCCGGTGAATATGGCGGGCTTCATGGTGGAGAACCTGGCGAGGGGCCTGGTGAAGCAGTTCCATGTGGAGGACGTGGAGAAGCTGCCCAGGGACGGCAGTGTGACTTTGCTGGATACCCGCACCGTGGCGGAGTATTCCAGAGGCCATGCCCCCGACTTTATCAACATCCCCGTGGACGAGCTGAGGGAGCGCATAGGGGAGCTGCCCCAGGGAAAGCCGGTGTACGTCATGTGCCAGAGCGGCCTGAGGAGCTATGTGGCCTGCCGCATACTCACAGGTCACGGCTACGACTGCTACAACTTCTCCGGCGGCCACGGCTTCTATTCCGCCGTCACTTCCGACCGCTGCCTCATCCGGGAGGCCTACGACTGCGGTATGGAGAAGCTCTGAAAATCAAACAGTAAAACCAAGGCAATAGGCCGGCTGCCTTTGCAGCCGGCCGTTTAGACTGTGCATTACATTATAGTATTATATTATATATCATTATATATCGTTTCTCACCAGGTCGTCCAGAGTCTCCCGGCGCACTGCCAGATAGTCGGAAGCCTCGGTGAGCATCACCATGGCCGGGCGGGCCAGGCGGTTGTAGTTGGAGGCCATGGAGTAGTTGTAGGCCCCGGTGGTGCAGACGGCCAGGATCTCTCCCCTCTCCGGCTCCGGCAGCAGCACGTTGGGCTGGATCACGTCGTCGCTTTCGCAGCAGCGGCCCACCACGTCGCAAAGGAGATCGGCCTCCGCCTCCGGCCGGGAGGCCAGCAGCACCGTATACTTAGAGCGGTAGAGGGCATAGCGGGGATTGTCGGACATGCCCCCGTCCACGGAGACATAGTTTTTGTAGCCGGTGATCTTTTTCACCGTACCCACGGTGTAGAGCGTAAGCCCGGCGTCGGCAACGATGCTGCGCCCCGGTTCCATGATGATTTTGGGCAGCTCCATGCCCAGCCGGGCGCAGGTCTTTTTCATGTGCTCCGCTACGTCGGCAATGGCGGCGGGGATGTCCACATGGCCGTCCTCTTCCACATAGCGCACACCGTAGCCGCCCCCCAGGTCCAGGATCTCCGGCTCCAGACCCAGCTCCTGCTTGCAGCTGTCCATGAATTCCAGCATGATGTCGGCGCTGCGCTCAAAGACGTCCTCCCCGAAGACCTGGGAGCCCACGTGGCAGTGGAAGCCCCTCAGGTCGATGGAGGGTAGGCTGAGGGTGTGCTCCAGCATCTGACGGGCCTGGCCGGTCTCGATGGCGGTGCCGAACTTGCTGTCCACCTTGCCGGTGGCCACGGCGTCGTAGGTATGGGGGTCTATGCCCGGAGTGAGGCGCAGAAGCAGCTTCTGGCGTATGCCCCTCTCGGAAGCTATCCGTGCTATAGCGTCCAGCTCCTCCCGGTTGTCCACCACGAAGTAGCCCACCCCCAGGTCCATGGCGAAGGCAATGTCCCAATCGGTCTTGTTGTTGCCCTGAAAGAAGGCCCGCTCCAGGGGGAAGCCCGCCTTCATGGCGGTGTACAGCTCCCCGGCGGACACGGCGTCGATGCCCATGCCCTCCTCCTTGGCTATCTGATATATGCGCTTGAAGGAGTTGGCCTTCCCCGCATATATGGGCAGGGAGCCGGAGCCGAAGCTCTCCCGGAAGGCCTTCACATACATGGCCATGTTCTCTCTTATGCGTACCTCGTCCATGAGGTAGAGGGGGGTGGAGTATTTCTCCGCCAGAGCCAGGGTGTCGTGGCCCCGAAAAAAGAGGCGACCGTTTTCGCCTACAGAAAGATTGTCGCTTATCAGCTTAGCCTTTGCCATACAGACCTCCGCTGGGTAAAAATCTTCAAACATAGTAGCATAAGCCCGGTGAAATAGCAAACAGAAAAAGCGCCGGGGCGGGAAAAATTTTCCCCCGCCCGCTCCGGCTGAGGGGAGCTCCGGCGGAACAGAGGGGAAAAAGGTAGAGAGGAAACAGAAAGTTAAAAAATAGGGGGAAATTTTCTCAGGAAAATTAAGGATGGCTTAAGCTTTGCCCACTATAATTGGGAGACAGAAAGACGGGTAGCCCCGCCTCAAATCCCGGAAGGGGAAAGGAGCAGCATATGGACATGGAAAACAAGGACGGCGCCTTACAGGCGGCGGACAAAGAGATACAGCAGCGGGACGAGGAGCTCTTCAACTCTCTCCAGCGCAGCAAGAAGGAACGGAAGAAAAAGCGCATACGCAGGGCCGCCATAGTAGTGGGGGTGCTGGCGGTGGTATTGGTTGCCGCCGTGCTCATTCTCCGCCGCCAGGTGCGGGTGAACTTCGCCATGGACGCGGGCGAGGTCCTCAGCGCCACGGTGGAGCGGGGCACCATCAGCACCGTGGTCTCCGGCTCCGGCATGCTGGAGAACGTGGACACCGAGACGGTGACCCTGCCTGAGGGCGTGGAGCTGACGGAGATACTGGCCCAGTTCGGCGACAGCTACCAGGAAGGGGAGCTGCTGGCCACGGCAGACATGGCCAGCGTGAGAAGCGCCATGTCCACCCTCCAGTCTGAGCTGGACGCCCTGGACGAGGAGATATCCCAGGCCGAAGGCGACACCGTCAGCAGCTACATCTCCGCCGGAGTGGCGGGCCGGGTGAAGGCCATCTATGCCCAGGTGGGCTCCGGCGTTGCGGATGTGATGGTGGATAAGGGGGCCCTGGCCCTCATTTCCCTGGACGGCTACATGGCCGTGGATATAGAGGCGAACGGCCTGGAGGAAGGGGCTGCGGTCACCGTCACCCTCTCCGACGGCAGCGAGGAAGAGGGCCTGGTGGGCTCGGTGGTGGGAGATACCGCCACGGTGCTTATAAGCGACGACGGCCCGGCGGTGGATGAGACGGTCACGGTGGTGGATGCCCAGGGCAGGGAGCTGGGCAGCGGCAGCCTCTACGTCCACAGCCCCCTGAAGGTCACCGGCTACGCCGGAACGGTGAGCGGGGTATACGTGACGGAGAACCAGACGGTGAGCGCCTCCGGCACTCTCTTTGTGCTGACGGATACCAGCACCAGCGCCGGCTATGATTCCCTGCTCCAGAGCCGCGGCGACATGGAGGAGGAACTGCTGGAGCTTCTGAAGATACAGCAGTACGGCGGCCTTACCGCCCCCATCTCCGGCACGGTGTATTCGGTGACGGAGCTGGAGGACCTGGAGAGCGAAACCACCGACGAGGTATTGACCCTGGCCCCGGATGTGAGCGTGTCCGTGACCATCAGCGTGGATGAGGACGACATCCTCTCCCTGGCCCT
>CASFJB010000152.1 GCA_949294945.1 uncultured Eubacteriales bacterium | reverse complement strand
TAAGTCCCTGGCGGGCATGGTAAAGGGCGAAGCTGTCGTCCCGGCAGAAGATAAAGGGCAGCAGGAACAGTATCCATATATAAGACAGGGAGGCCAGGAGTCTGTTGGACTGATAGCCCTTGGGTCTCCCTGCCCCGGGATAGTACTGTCTGCCAGCCGGTCCATACTGTCTCTGGTTCTCCCGGCGGCGGCGTTCTGCCTCGGCCCATTTTCTGTTTTCCTCCCGGCGCTGCCTGGCTTCTTCCTCCCGCCGGCGTTCTTCCTCTTCTCTGCGGCGGCTCTCCTCTTCCTCCCGGGCCTGGGCGGCGGAGGCGTATTGGGTGTTCTCCTCCTGCTCCTGGTCCAGCCCGCAGGCAAGACACTTGGTATGCCCGTCAGGGATATAGGCTCCGCAGCTTCTGCAATATGCCATGCTTTCCTCCAAAGTATATTATATTATTGTATATTATACCCCATGGCCGGGTATTTTTCAACAGCTTCCGCAGAAATCACGAACAGAAGCGGTGTTTGCCTATCTCCACTATAAGGGGCCTGGACCATATCCAGTCGCTGGTGGCGGTGCTGGGATTGAAATAATATATGGCTCCGTAGCTGGGGTCCCAGCCGTTGAGGGCGTCCTGGGCGGCCCTGTAGGCGCTCTCCGCCACAGGCTGGTCAAACTGTCCGTCGTTTATGCAGGTGAAGGCCCAGGGCTGATATATGACCTCGGAGATGGAATTGGGGAAAGAGGCATGCTCCACCCGGTTGAGCACCACTGCCCCCACCGCCACCTGTCCCTCATAGGGCTCCCCTCTCGCTTCGGCGGAGATAAGTCTTGCCAGGAGGTTCAGGTCTCCGGACTGGTCTCCGTAGCCGCCGGAGCCCCCGGAACTGCCCGATCCGCCGAAGGAGCCTGGAGTGATGCCCAGGGCCGCCAGGGTCTCGTCCCCAACCTGACCGTCAACGCTCAGTCCGTTCTTTCTCTGGAAGTACTTCACCGCCGCTTCGGTGGCGCTGCCGTAGATCCCGTCCACCTCTCCGGAATAGTAGCCCCAGTTTTTAAGGCGGGTCTGTATCTCGGTGACTGCGGCCCCGGAGCTGCCCTTCTTATACAAATCGGCCCAGGCGTTTTGGGCCAGAGCTATTATAAATATGTTTACCGCAAAAATCACGGCCAGAGCCAGTATCAGTTTTTTCCTCTCGTTGGTCATTGTAATGCCTCCCCGGAACTTTTGTTTTTATTCTGTGAGGGCATTTGAAAAATATACCTCTGCCATCCCTGCAGGGAAATTGGGCTTTGTATTATTCCCCGGGCAATAGTATAATAAGCACATTGCAGGCCGGGAGACGGCTCAAAAAATTTTTTCTGTGCTGAATGAATGGATTTCCCCCTCAGCTTCGTATTATAGGCGAAGTCATAAAAGGCTATTTAAAACATTGGAGGAAATTCATATGAAGAAGATCATTGCAGGAATATTGGCCCTCAGTCTGGTGCTCTCTCTGGGCATAGGCAGCGCCTTTGCTGCGGGCAACGGCCGGGGCAACGGTGCGGGCTTCGTGGACACCGACGGCGACGGAATTTGCGACAACTGCGGCACCGGCACAGGCCGGGGCAACGGCGCAGGCTTTGTGGATGCCGACGGCGACGGAGTCTGCGACAACTATGGCACCGGCGCAGGCCGGGGCTTCCGGGGAGGCCGGGGCCGCTGAGGAAGGTGTTTGAATGCGGAGCGAATATGAGGTGAACGCGGCAGTGGAGCGGTATGCCGATACCGTGAAGCGGCTGTGCATGGTACATCTTAAAAACACGGCCGACACCGAAGACATATTTCAGACGGTATTTCTGAAATATGCCCTCAGCTCCGCTGAGTTTGAGAGCAGGGAGCATGAGAAGGCCTGGTTCATCCGGGTCACCATAAGCGCCTGCAAGGACCTGCTGAAAAGTTTTTTCCGCAGCCGCACCGTGTCCCTGGAGGAACTGCCGGCTGAGATGGGCGAGGACAAACGGTATGTTCTGGAGGCCGTGCTCTCCCTGCCGGACAAATACAGGGAGGTGGTGTACCTCCACTACTACGAGGACTACAGCGCCCCGGAGATAGGCAGGATACTGGGCAGGAACGTGAACACCGTCTACACCCTTTTGAACAGGGCCAGACAACAGCTTCGGGAAAAGCTGGGAGGTGAGGCAGATGAATGAGCGTATAAAGAGCGCCTTTGACAGCGTAAAGGCGGAAGATGAGCTGAAGGAAAAGACTCTTCGCTATGTGAGCTCCCGGATGGAGAAGCGGCGGCCAGCTGCCAGAGCCGCAGAGCTGCTGCCTCTGCTGGCCTGCCTTGCTCTGGTTATACTGGCCGGCGGCTGGGCCTGGTTCAGTCCCAGCGCCACCATCAGCGTGGACATCAACCCCTCCCTGGAGCTGTGGCTCAACCGCTTTGACAAGGTGGTCCAGGTGGTGGGCTGGAACGAGGACGGCCGGGAGCTGGCCTCCTCCCTGGACCTGAAATATATGGATTATGAGCAGGCCCTGGAGGAGATCATGGCCAGCGAGAAGGTAAGCTCCCTTCTCTCCGATGACGCCGTGCTGAGCCTGGCGGTAGTGGGCGACAATGAGAAGCAGTGCGGCAGACTGCTGTCCGGCTTACAGCAGTGTACCGCCGGGCAGGGCAATGCCTATTGCTACTCCGCCGACGAGGAGGAGCTGGAGGCGGCTCACAGTCTGGGCCTGTCCTACGGCAAGTACCGGGTATACCTGGAACTTCTGGAGCTGGGCTCCGATATAAGCCCCAGGGAAGTAAGCGGCATGAGCATGCGTGAGCTGAGAGATATGATAGATAGCCTCTCAGGCGATGGGGAGAGCGGCTCCCCGCAGGCCCATGCCCCCGGCGGCGGCCAGGGTCAGGGCTATGGCCAGGGCAGAGGCCCGGCCTGGGCCCGGGATGGCGAAGGCTGAGAGCTCTTGACTTTTACTGTCGGGAGAAATATATTTAAAGCAGCATAACAGACATGGGGTGCGCTCCGCTGTGGGCGCACCTCAAACTTTTAAAGGGAGAGCCTTACAATGCTTAACTTTGACTGCAACAAATATTCCTATGCCTCCCGGCGGAACGTGGTCTTTGCCCGCAAGGGCATGGCCTGCTCCTGCGTGCCTCTGGCCTCCCAGGTGGGCATAGATACCATGAAGCGGGGCGGCAACGCCATAGACGCCGCCATCGCCATGGCCGTCACCCTGCCTCTGGTGGAGCCCACCTGCAACGGTCTGGGCAGCGACTGCTTCGTGCTGGTCTGGAGCGCAAAGGACAAAAAGCTCTACGGTCTCAACGGCTCCGGTCTTGCCCCCAGGGCCCTGTCCGCCCAAAAGCTGCGGGACATGGGCTACAGTGAGATGCCGGTGAACGGCTGGCTGCCCACCATGGTCCCCGGGGCCGTAGGGGCCTGGGCGGAGCTGCGCCGCCGCTTCGGCAGCATGAGCATGAGGGAGCTGATGGCTCCGGCCATGGCCTACGCCCGGGAGGGCTATCCGGTGCCTCTGAACGTCCACCGGCTGTGGGTGGGGGAGGCCCGGCGCTTCAAAGCCGCCGCGGAAAAGGAGCCGGAGGTCTTTGCCCCCTGGCTGGAGTATTTTACCAAAAGCGGTGAGGCCTACGGCCCGGGAGAGCTCTTCCGTCTGCCGGACTATGCCGCCAGTCTGGAGAGCCTGGCCGCCACGGACTGCGAGAGCTTTTACCGGGGCGAGCTTATGGAGAAGATACTGGCCTTCTCCCAAAAGACCGGGGGCTACTTCAGCCGGGAGGATTTTGAGAGCTATCATCCCCTGTGGGTGGAGCCCATCAGCACCGACTACAAGGGCTACCAGGTTTTTGAGATGCCCCCCAACGGCCACGGCATAACCGTGCTCATGGCCCTGAACATCCTCAAGGGTCTGGAGCTGGGGGAGAGAGACAGCGCCGATACATATCACAAGATAATCGAGGCGGTGAAGCTGGCTTTTATCGACGCCAAGACCTTTGTGGCCGATCCCCGCTATATGCAGACCAAGGTGGAGGACATGCTCTCGGAGCGCTACGCCGCAAAACGCCGCAGCCTCATAGGGGAAGAGGCCCTGTACCCCCTTGCCGGGGACCCGGCCTGCGGGGATACGGTGTACTTCTGCACCGCCGACGGAGAGGGCAACATGGTCTCCTTCATCCAGAGCAACTACATGGAGTTCGGTTCCGGGGTGGTCATCCCCGGCACCGCCATCAGCCTCCAGAACCGGGGAGCCAACTTTTCCCTGGACCCGGCCAGCGACAACTGCCTGGCCGGCGGCAAGCGCTCCTACCACACCATCATCCCCGGCTTTCTGGCCAGGGACGGCCAGGCCATAGGCCCCTTCGGTGTCATGGGCGGCTTCATGCAGCCCCAGGGCCACGTGCAGGTGATAGTCAACACTGTGGACTACCACATGAACCCTCAGGACTGTCTGGACGCCCCACGCTTTCAGTGGCAGGGTGAAAAGAAGATACAGTTGGAGGAGGCCGTTCCCGCCGCCGTGGCGGAGGACCTGCGCCGCCGGGGCCATGAGGTGGAGATCGTATCCGACCGCATAGCCATGGGTCGGGGCCAGATAATCTGGCGGCGGTCCGACGGCACCCTGGTAGGCGGCACCGAGCCCCGCTCCGACGGCTCCGTAGCCGCCTGGTAACGGAGTGATATATTTACAAGAGTCCGGCGCAGACAGTGCCGGGCTCTTGTAGACTGTCTAAAAAGCCTCGCAGAGTTTTTTCGCCGCAGCGAAAAAATAATGTCAATCGTTTTCTGCGGCGGCGTGTACGTCGCAGAAAACACTTCTCACGGAGCGAAGTGTCGAATTGTACGCTTCTGGCGTACAACCGAGGCATGGAGC
>CASFJB010000151.1 GCA_949294945.1 uncultured Eubacteriales bacterium | reverse complement strand
GAAGAGGTGGTCAAATCCATAAACCTGGTGGAGAACGTGACTACCGTGGAAGAGCTTTGAGCCCAGAACGCTGCCGGCCCTGAATTTTTCCCTTTTGAGTACACAGGGAAAAGTTCGGGGCCGTTTTATTTTGCCGGAACTTTATCTGCCGCTGCAAAACTATTTGAATTGTAGGGGCATATATGATATAAATAAATATTAGATTAGAAGATATGACACAGGGGGGAGATTATGAAGCCGGGACGCATCGATTCCGGTATCTCCTGGCTCTCGCGGCTGGGTGCGGCGGTTATTTTGGGACTGTCCACGCTGTTTATGCTGCTGCTCACCATTTCCGCCTATACGGAGACGGCGGATGTGAGCATCAACAATGAGGCAGGGGAACTGGTGGAGCTGTATTCAGATAATATTTTCCTCAATCTTTTGCTGCTCATCCTTCTCATTTCCAGCCTGTACCTGCTATACAGACATTGTGTGAATTTTAAGCTTTGGCGCACGGAGCTTATACTGATGGCCCTTGTCCTTATATTGGGCTGTGCATTTATCATATCGGTGAAGCTTGCCGCACCCTGGTACTCCGACTCCTATCAGCTGCTGTATGCTGCCGAGCGGGCAGCCTCAGGGGACTACGGGGCCTTGGATGCCTATTTCTACCGCTTTCCCTTTCAGCTGGGCTATGTGCTCTATGGAGAGATAATGTTTCGGATAATGGGCAGTTTGCTGCCGGGAATGCCTGCGGGATATTACCGCCTGGCTCTTCAGGGGCTCAACGTCCTGTGGCTGCTTGTTGCTTACCACGCCGTGATACAGATGAACTGGGAGCTGTTCCAAAACCGGCGCGTCCAGGTCTTTACAATGATACTGCTGATGTTCTGCCTGCCTCCGATTTTGTCCTGCACCTTCCTCTATGGCCTTATACCCGGCTTTGCCCTGGGAGCTCTGGCTCTGTGGATGTTTGCGGCATTTGTGCGCCGCCGCCGCTTCTGGCAGGGGCTTTTGTGCGCCCTATGCCTGGGCATGGCTGTAGCGATAAAACTCAACTACATGATTTTTGCCCTGGCGATTTGGATAATATGGTTCATAGACCTGCTTAAAAACAGAAAGCTGAAGTCCCTGGTGTGCCTTATCCTGGCTGTGGTGTCCGTGACGGTGATGGACGGTCTGCCCCAGTCCGTCTACGAGAGCCGTTCTGGAAAAGAATTCGGAGAGGGCATACCCATGCTGGCCTGGGTCGCCATGGGCATGAGCGAAGGCTATGCGGGCCCCGGCTGGTACAGGGAGGACTATACCGTAACCGTATTCATGGACAGCGGTATGGACACCGAGGCCACGGAGGATAATGCCATCAAGGTCATCCAGGACCGGGCGGCCTACTTTTCTGTGAACCCCAGGAACGCTGTGGAGTTCTATTGGGAAAAGCTCAGGTCCCAGTGGAACGAGCCCAGCTACGAGAGCCTCTGGATAAACCAGGTGCAGCAGAGCTATGGTGAAAAGGGCCTGCTGTACAACTGGTTCTGCGATGCGGGACAGAACCTGTCCGTCATGGTCATGAACCAATACCAGCAGCTTGTTTTTCTCGGCTGCCTTCTGGCCTACATATATCTTTTAATACGCCGGGATATTGTGCAATGCTTGCCTCTGCTGGTCATCCTGGGCGGTATACTCTACCACCTTCTGTCGGAGGCCAAAAGCCAGTATGCCCTGCCTTATTTCATACTTATGGTACCGCTGGCCGCCTTCGGATTCTGCGTGTTCTTTCACAGAGTGGACCGCCACAGCGAAAAACTGGAACAATCCAAATAAACAAAACAGTAAGCCGGGGCTGTCCCGGCTTACTGACAAAGGAACACAATATGGACAAGTTAGACCTATCTCTCAGTGAGAAAATCTATTTTCGGCTGAGAAGCCTGTATTTATCCAACCGCAGGCCCTTCCTGGCCGCGGTGATAACCGGCCTTGCCGCTCACATGTTCATGTTTACCAACAAACTGGTGAACCATGACGACATCGAATCCCTGTTCTATAAAGGGGCTACCGTGACCTCCGGGCGCTGGGGGCTGGAGCTTTCCAAGCTCCTTTTCCCTGACTGGTCCATGCCCTGGATATACGGCATTATAACGCTGCTTTTGATAGCCGTATCGGCGTGCATGATGCTGCGGCTGCTGGAGATATCGTCTCCGGTCCTGGAGATAGCCCTGGCCGCTGCCGTGGTCAGCTTCCCCTCCCTTACAGGGACCTATTGTTTCATGTTCACCAGCGCCCCCTACGGCCTGGCGTTTTTCCTTGCGGTGCTGTGTGCGGCCCTGTTTAAAAGAGGCGGGGCCATGAACGCCGCTTTCTCTGCCCTGGCCCTGGTGCTGTGTTTGAGCATATATCAGGCCTATGTCGCCATAAGCGCCAGCCTCTTTGTGCTGCTTATGATAAAGGCCTGCCTGGAAGGGGAGGACAGCCCATGGAAAACCCTTGTCTGGGGACTTAAGGCCCTGGCCATGATGGCGGCGGCTCTGGCCGTATATTTCGGCATTACCCTGCTGGTTTTCAGGTTTGCCGGAGCAGAGTTCAACGACTACGTGGTGGACAATGTGAACTCCCAGGCCAGCATTCCCGGCCGCATACTCATGGCCTACCAAAACTTCCGGGATATCTTTACCTTCCGCAACTACTACCTCATCAGCTCTGAAGCATCCAGGATAGTGCACCTGCTGCTTTTGGCCCTTATGCTCGTCTGCGGCCTGCTGGCCGCCTCAAGAAGGCGGCAGCCTCTGAATTGGGCGCTGCTTGCGGTGCTGATTCTGCTGCTGCCTTTGAGCATAAACTGCATGTACCTCATGATGTCGCCTCAGTCCATCCACACTCTGGTGCTGTACAGTTTCGTGTGTTTCTATTTCCTGGCTGCCCTGCTGGCAGAGAAGGCAGGACCGGCAGTGCTGAGGCCGATGAAAGATATCCTGGCACTGCTGATGTGCCTGGTGATCTGCTCCAATGTATACTTTGCCAATATGTGCTATCTGAAGATGCAGCTGCAATATGAGGCCGCGGACTCCTTCTACGTGTCAATGATAGCTCAGATAAAAGACACTGAGGGCTTTGACGAGAACAGCCGCTTGGCCATAATTGGGCGGCAGGACAACCTGCTGTACAATGCCCCGGAGCTGGACACCTCGCTGCTGCTGGGACCTTCGGCGGACCTGATAAATATCTATTCCCGGGAAAATTTCTTCCGGCAGTATCTGGGCTTTGATATCGAATTTGCCGCCGAGGAGGAGCTGGAGACCATCAGCTCCATGCCGGAATTCCAGGAGATGGCGGAATACCCCTACTACGGTTCCGTGAAAAAGATAGGAGATTATATCGTTGTAAAGTTGGGATAACGTGAAGAGAGGACAAAAGCTGCTGCTATCACTTATAGGCTGTCTCGCCCTCTGCAGCCTGTGGGGCTGCGGTTCCATGGAAAAGAAACTCACCGTCCTGGAGACGGAGGCCTCGCCTACGGCGGATCCTGCACCGGACGAGCTCGGCAGGTACTGGTACGGCTATTGGTATATTACCGACACCCAGGAGGACTGGCTCCCTTTGGAGGGCTACAGCTGGGACTGCTGCGGAGAGCTCAGCTCCGGGGCCGAGGGCTTCTCCCTGCTGCTGTGGGATGAGGACATGCCCAAGGACTACTACCTGGCCCGGCTGGACTTTTCCGCCGCCCAGGGGAGCTACATCAGCAGCGGCGGGGAATTCCTGGATATCAGTCTGGGCAGGGGAGATGTAAGCATTAAGCTCCGGGATGAGCAGGGACTTGTTATGGTGCTCAGCGGCTACTACAGCGACAACAGCACCGGGAGCTTTTACTATACCATTTACCTGCGTCCCTGGGGAGACGAATGGCCCCAGGGCAGCGGCCGCCCCTACCACTACGAGCGCTGGTATCTGCCCCTCATTGAAGCGGGGGAGGAACCGCCGGACGTGATTGAGCCCTACGGATAAATTCTATAAGCCCGCGGAGAGTAATCACTCCGCGGCCTTGCTGTGCCTTATCATTCATGCCTCTTTGAAGTTATGTAAACCGGAACAAAAAGTCCGCCTAGAAATACCACAAATATTGCCGGAAGATAAATGCTGTTATTCAATCCGGGGAAGAAGCTGTGGGATGCAAGCATAACGAGCGCCATAGCTATCGGCGCCCAGCAGCACCAGATGCGTAAGGCTTTCAATATATAGGGCCAATTGCGGTTGCTGAAGCGAACTCCGGCAAGATTAAGTCTGAATATCCCATCGCTGCAGCAGCTGATGCGGTTTTCGTCGTAATAGTCCGGCAGACGGCCTTTGGCAAAAAAGCAGAAGTATATGCCGAAGAAGATGGAGAGAAAGACTATTGTCAGGCCGCCTGGAAGCAAGTTCCCGAATCCGCCGGTAATAAGGAGATAGGCTGCCGCTGCAAGGCTCAGGCAGCTGCTGACTATGAAAGCCAGCTTCATCCTGTGTGAAGCCCGACCTCTATCTGCCGGGTGTTCCCCGGAAAAGCTGATGGCTTTTTTCACTATTTCCTCCACCTGCTCCATGTCGGCTGAGGCGGTGGTGTCCATGCGCCGGCTCTCCAGAAGCTCCGTAACGCTCACCTCCAGAATATCTGCCAGAGGCAGCAGCATGCCTACGTCCGGCAGGCTCAGGCCGGTTTCCCTTAGTTAAAGATATTGTTGGGTATCTCAAGATGTGTCATTCGATTTTGCCGATAAAGCGGTAGAAGATTTCTACCTCCTGTTCCCGGCTTCCGTCCTCGCTTTTGACCGCTTCATGGATAAGGATTTTTTCAATCAGCGTATTCAGAAGTTCAGCCGTCAATTCTGTGGGATTGACATACTGTTTCATCAGACCTATC
>CASFJB010000150.1 GCA_949294945.1 uncultured Eubacteriales bacterium | reverse complement strand
CGACGGCAGGGTCTTCGGCAAGATGGGCCACGCCGAGCGCATCGGCTCCGGCCTCTACAAAAACGTCCCCGGCAGCTACGACATGGAGATGTTCAAGGCCGCCGTGGAGTATTTCAAGTAAAAAAATAATATAAGGAGAGATATGTTTATGCCTTGGCTCAGCGATATCGAGATTGCCCAAAACTGCACTATGCACCCCATCGGCGAGATAGCCCAAAAGGCCCACGTGGACGACAAATACCTGGAACAGTACGGCCGCTACAAGGCCAAGGTAGACCTCTCCTTCCTGGCTGACAGCCCCCGGAAAGAGGGCAAGCTGGTGCTGGTGACGGCCATAACCCCCACCCCCGCCGGGGAGGGCAAGACCACCACCACCATCGGCCTGGCCGACGGCCTGCGCCGCATTGGCAAGGAGGCCGTGGTGGCCATGCGGGAGCCCTCCCTGGGCCCGGTGTTCGGGGTGAAAGGGGGAGCCTGCGGCGGCGGCTACGCCCAGGTGGTGCCTATGGAGGACATAAACCTCCACTTCACCGGGGACATCCACGCCATAGGCACGGCCAACAATCTCCTGGCCGCCATGCTGGATAACCACATCCAGCAGGGCAACGCCCTGGGCATAGACGTGAAGAGGGTGACCTGGAAGCGCTGCCTGGACATGAACGACCGGCAGCTGCGCTTCATTGTGGACGGCCTGGGGGGCCGCGCCAACGGCGTGCCCCGGGAGGACGGCTTTGACATCACCGTGGCCAGCGAGATAATGGCGGTGCTGTGCCTGGCCGGCTCCATCAAGGATTTAAAAGAGCGGCTCAGCCGCATAGTGGTGGGCTATAATTTTGAAGGCAAGCCCGTGACATGCGGAGAGCTGAAAGCCGCCGGAGCCATGGCCGCGCTGCTGAAGGAGGCCATAAAGCCCAACCTGGTGCAGACCCTGGAGGGCACCCCCGCCTTTGTTCACGGCGGCCCCTTCGCCAACATTGCCCACGGCTGCAACTCGGTGCTTGCCACCCGCATGGCTCTCCGCTGCGGGGAATACGCCGTCACCGAGGCTGGCTTCGGGGCCGACCTGGGGGCCGAGAAGTTTTTGGACATCAAGTGCCGGGCGGCGGGGCTTGTCCCCTCCGCCGTGGTGGTGGTGGCCACGGTCAGAGCTCTCAAGATGCACGGGGGCCTTGCCAAGACGGAGCTTAACCGGGAGGACCTGGGCGCTCTGGAAAAGGGCGTGCCCAACCTGCTGCGCCATGTGTCCAACATCAAGAATGTCTACGGCCTGCCCTGCGTGGTGGCGGTGAACAAGTTCCCCACGGACACCGGCAACGAGCTGCAGTTCATCATCGAAAAGTGCCGTGAGCTGGGTGTGAACGTAGTGCTCTCCGACGTGTGGGCCAAGGGCGGCGAAGGCGGCGTGGAGCTGGCAAAGGAAGTGGTGCGTCTCTGCGAAGAGGAGAAGGGCGACTTCCATTTCAGCTATGAGCTGGACTGCTCCATTGAGGAAAAGCTCACTGCCGTGGCGCGGCGCATCTACGGAGGCCAGGGCATCAATGTCCTGCCTGCCGCCAAAAAGCAGATTCAGGAGCTCACCGCCCTGGGCTTTGACAAGCTGCCGGTGTGCATAGCCAAGACCCAGTACAGCTTCTCCGACGACCCCACAAAGCTGGGGGCTCCGGAGGGCTTCACCGTGACCATAAAGAACGTGAAAGTCTCCGCCGGGGCAAACTTTATCGTTGCCCTCGCCGGGGATATAATGACCATGCCGGGCCTGCCCAAGTCCCCCGCCGCCGAGGGGATAGACCTGGACGACAGCGGCGTCATCAGCGGACTATTCTAATCAAAAAACAGAGAGAGAACAGGAAACTATGAAACTTATAATCGCATCCAACAATGCCCACAAGCTCATCGAGATAAAGGACATCCTGGGCGGGATGTTCGACGAGATAGTCTCCATGAAGGAGGCGGGCATAGACCACGAGACTGTGGAGGACGGCAAGACCTTTATGGAAAACGCCGTGAAGAAGGCCCGGGAGATAGCGGAGATATCCGGCTGCTGGGCCATCGCCGACGACAGCGGCATCTGCGTGGACGCCCTGGACGGCGCTCCCGGCATCTACTCCGCCCGCTTCTCCGGCCGCCACGGGGACGACAAGGCCAACAACCGCCTGCTGCTGGAAAAGCTGGAGGGCGTGGAGGACCGGGGCGCCCACTACACCTGCGCCATCGCCCTGGTGGGGCCCGAGGGCAGCATATACGAGGCCGAGGGCTACATGTACGGCAGCATAGGCTTTGAGGAGAAGGGGAGCAACGGCTTCGGCTACGACCCCCTGTTCATCCTGCCGGAGGAGGGCGGACTCACCGCCGCCCAGATAAGCCCGGAGGAGAAGAACCGCATCAGCCACCGCTCCCAGGCCCTGCACCGTCTGCTCCAGGAGATCGGAAAAGAAAAGTAAAAAAGGGTATAAAAATCCGGGATCTGGTTTGAAACCAAATCCCGGATTTTTAGTTATTCGCTTTTCTTGCCGGGCTTCACGTTCATGTCCGGCTTGATATCCCCGGATATCTCCCCGTGCTCCCGCTCAAAATTCCTGATGCTGTCCCTTATCAGCACAAGCACATGGCTGTTCACCGAGCGGCCCTCATAGTCCGCCACATAGCCCAGTTTCCGAAGCATCTCTTCCTCCATGCGTATGGACACGCTTTTTATCGCCATAAAACCACCCCGCATCAAGATATTTTGTGTTTATTTTATGACTGCGGTGTGCTATTATGTTCATTATGGATATACTGTATATCTATAATATTTAAAAGGAGGAAGCTTGATGAAAGCCTATTTTGTCAAAGGGCCCCGCACAATACTGGATCTGAAAGTTCCACATTTGTTGGATGATGAGCATTTATATGAAATTGTTCGGACAATAAACTTATCGGGCCTGGAATATGATAATTTCATATGGGACATGCTGGCAGACCGGGATTTTATAGAAGATAATCACGCTCTATGTTCAGAAGGTGATACTTACCGGTGTTTACTTGTTAAAGCAAAAGACCGAAAGGACGGCGTACTTGTCGTTTCTGATAACATCTGCTTTGTAGGATTGGCTGCATATTACACTCCATAATGTATGAGAAGGCCGGAGCTTGAGAACACAAGGTTCAAGCTCCGACCTTCTCATTATTATTCGCTATTAACTATTCACTTTAATGGTCTGTCCGCCCACGCTGACGGCGGTGACGCCGGTAAGGTCTATGGGCTGGGGGAAGGTCCAGGTGTTCCAGTAGATGAGGCCGTCCGCTCCATAGCTCCCGCCCTCTCCACGCTGAACTTCCATGGTGCTGCCGTCGGCGAAGGATATGGACATCGACTGCATTTCAGATGCGGCCATGGAGAGGCCCGCAGTCTGATCGGTCACCCACTGGGCTTCCTCCTCCGAAAGGGTGGGGAAGTTCCTGTTGCCCTCCATGACCTGCTCGTAGTCTGTCCACTCCAGCACCCAGGCCGCCCCGCTGGGATACAGCTCCGCTCCCAGCAGCCGGACAGGATTGTCCTGTATGGGGCTGTCGTATTCCACCGGCTGGTCCAGTCTGAAACTCAGGCTCTCCGCCGAGGGCTCCGGCAGTTGATACATGCCCAGGCTGGGGATGACCTGGCCGTTCACCGTCATCTTCAGCTCTATCTCCTTGGGCCAGCCTTCTCCCAGGCTGTTCTTGTAATCGCTGACCCAGAGGCAGACCGTGAGGCTTTGGCTCTGGGCGTCATAGGCCTGTCTCAGGGTATTGGCCGGATTGCTGTCGGAGCGTATCATCTTTATCTCGTTTTCCGACTTGGTATACACCCCGTTTATGTACAGCTTCCCGCTGTCCATGCTCAGATAGCCCGGGTCCAGCTCGCTGAGCTTCACATAGCAGCAGTAGTCCTCCCCCTGGGCATAGGCCCCCAGTATCTCCACCTGGGGCAGGCTGTAGCCGCTGTCTATAGAGGCATCGGCGGCTATCAGCAGATATTCCTCCAGGCACAGGTTCTGCTCGTTCATGTACTCCGCCACCGGCTCCCCCACATAGCGGAACAGCAGGCCGAAGCTTCTCCCGGTGATATCCATTTTATCCCCAGGAAAACGCTGGATAAAGCCGTAATCCGTGCAGTGCTCCTTCAGCCAGTCTTTTGTCTTGTCCCATCTGAGCTGGGTCTGCTCGATTGTCTCCTGAGACTGCTCTTCCTCAGGGGTATAGAATTCACCGTTGGGGAATCTGGACAGCAGCACCGACAGGCCCGACTGGAGATCCAGCTTGATGTGGCTTCTGTAGAAGTCCCAGTTTTCGGAGAGCTGGGGTTCGCCGCTAAAATCCTGGGCAATTATTTCCAGGGTCTCCTCATAGCTCTCGTAGGCTCTGAACACATCTATCTCGTGTCCCGCCGAGCGGCAGTCGGAAAGCATACGCTCCAGGCTCTCCACAGCCCGGGAGTCCAGATACAGGGCGGGCAGCTCCTCGGTCTCCTCCCTTATCTGGGTGAGGTTTTCAGGGGCATAGTCCGAGCCCTCACCCTCCTTGGGGATGACGAAAAAGAGGCTTGCATCCACGGCGGTTTCGGAGGCGGCAGGGGCCGAAGCCTCAGTCCCGGCCAGGTATTCCTCCAGGCACAGGTCCCGGCTGCCGAGATATTCCGCCGCACCATGGCCCACATAGCGAAACAGGTTCTCCAGGCCGTTTATGCCGGTGATTTGTTCCTTGTCCGGGGGGAATCGCTGTATGAAGCCGAAGCCGGCGCAGTTTTCCTCCAGCCAGCTCAGGGTCTCCTGCCAGGCCGCCTGTTCCTCCTGGGCCTGGCGGCTATCGGCAGCCGGGTCATAGTCGCCGGCGGCACGGCGTTCCAGCAGCACGGCCAGGCCGGTCTGCCGCTC
>CASFJB010000149.1 GCA_949294945.1 uncultured Eubacteriales bacterium | reverse complement strand
GCCCTCGTCCTCCAGCAGCTTTATCAGAGCGGCCTCAAAGGCCTCCTGGGAGCCCAGCTCTCTTTTCAGCAGCGTGACAGAGGGGATGCCTGCAAGCCTCGCCCTCTCCAGAGCATAGGCATCAGCCTTGTTGGAGACAACAAGGCTGATGGTACCGCTCTTTATGATGCCGCTCTTCTCTGCGTCTATGAGGGCCTGAAGATTGGTACCGCCGCCGGAGACCAGAACCGCTATCCTGGCTTTCAGCATATCCGCACCTTATCCTCGCTCTCGGCCACATGGCCTATGACATAGGCGTTTTCGCCATGGGCTCTCAGTATCTCCAGGGCCTTGTCCGCCTCCTGCTCCGCCACTATGACGCTCATGCCCACGCCCATGTTGAAGGTGTTGAACATGTCCCGCTCCGGGATGTTGCCCTCTTTTGCGATGAGCTCAAAGACGGGCAGCACCTTCACGGCGCTCTTGTCTATCACTGCCCCCAGACCCTGGGGTATGCTCCGGGGGATGTTCTCGTAAAAGCCGCCGCCGGTGATGTGGGAGACTCCCTTCACCTTCACGCTTTTGAACAGCTCCAGCATGGGCTTTACGTATATTCTGGTGGGAGTGAGCAGGGTCTCCCCTATGCTCTTTCCTCCCAGGGACTCCAGGGGGGTCTTGATGTCCCGGTGCTCCACGTCAAAGACCTTCCGCACCAGGGAGAAGCCGTTGGAGTGGACGCCGCTGGAGGGCAGGGCGATGACTACATCCCCGGCGGCCATGGCGCTGTTGTCTATGATGGCCTTTTTGTCCACCACGCCTACGGAGAAGCCTGCCAGGTCGTACTCCTCCTCCGGGTAGAAGCCGGGCATCTCGGCGGTCTCGCCGCCGATAAGGGCGGCTCCGCTCTGGACGCAGCCCTCCGCCACGCCGGAGACTATCTGGGCGATGCGCTCCGGGACGTTCTTGCCGCAGGCGATGTAATCCAGGAAGAAGAGGGGCTTTGCCCCGCAGCAGATGATATCGTTTACGCACATGGCCACGCAGTCTATGCCTACAGTGTCGTGCTTGTCCATAAGAAAGGCCAGCTTCAGCTTGGTGCCCACGCCGTCGGTGCCGGAGACCAGAACGGGGCGCTCCATGCCGGTAGTGTCCAGCTCAAAGAGCCCGCCGAAGCCACCCACGTCGGAGCAGACCCCGGAAGTGAGGGTGCGGGCGATGTGGCTTTTCATAAGCTCCACGGCCTTGTAGCCGGCGGTGATGTCCACTCCGGCGGCGGCGTAGGAGGCGGAATAACTGTCGCTCATAAGGAAGCTCTCCTTTTAACCATTATTCTCTGCCGGTCCAGCAGTAGGTGCAGATCTTGTCTCTGTCCAGCCCGATGGCCTCCATCAGCCCCTCCAGGGACTGGTAGCCCAGGGAGCTGAAGCCCAGCTTCTCACAGATGCTGTGGAGCAGGCACTGGCCCCTCTCGGTGCCCGGGTCGGAGTACTCCTCCAGGTGCTTGTCCCCCTCCTTGCCCTCCAGCTCATGGACGATGCGCCGGGCCAGCAGCTCGGAGTCGGAGTTGCTGCGGGAGAAGTTCAGGTACTTGCAGGCGAACATGATAGGCGGGCAGGCCGAGCGCATGTGCACCTCCTTGGCCCCGGAGCCGTATAGGAAGTCCACGGTCTCCTGGAGCTGGGTGCCCCGGACTATGGAGTCGTCCACAAACAAAAGCTTCTTGCCCTGTATAAGCTCCGGCACGGGTATCTGCTTCATCTTGGCCACCTGATTGCGCACCTGCTGGTTTGCAGGCATGAAGGAACGGGGCCAGGTGGGGGTATATTTCACGAAGGGCCGGGCAAAGGGCTTGTGGCTGTAGTTGGCGTAGCCTATGGCGTGGGGCACGCCGGAGTCCGGCACACCGGCCACGTAGTCCACGTCCGGGGCGCTGCCCCGCTGCTGCTCGTCCCGGGCCAGGATCTCACCGTTGCGGTAGCGCATAAGCTCCACGTTCAGCCCCTCATAGTTGGAGTTGGGGTAGCCGTAGTAGGTCCAGAGGAAGGCGCAGATGCGCATTTTGCCGGCGGCGGGGGATAGGGTCTCCCAACCCTCGGCGGTGACCTTAACTATCTCCCGGGGGCCCAGCTCGTGCTCGTCGCTGTAGCCCAGCTTGTGATAAGCAAAAGACTCGAAGGACACGCAGTGGCCGTCCTCGTTTTTGCCTATGAGCACCGGCAGCCGGCCCAGCTTGTCCCGGGCGGCGATGATGCCCTTGTCCGTGAGGATGAGGATGGTGGCGGAACCGTCGATGAGCTCCTGGGCGTGGAGTATGCCCTCCACCAGGCTGTCCTTCTGGTTTATAAGCCCGGCCACCAGCTCCGTGGAGTTGACGGCGCCGGAGCTCATGGCCATGAACTGATGGCCCTGGTGGGAGAAGTATTTCTCTATAAGGGCCTCGGCGTTGTTGATTATGCCCACGGTGGTGATGGCGTAAAGCCCCAGGTGGGAGCGCACCAGCAGGGGCTGGGGGTCGGTGTCGCTGATGCAGCCTATGCCGCTGCAGCCCCGGAACTCCGCCAGGTCGTTTTCAAACTTGGAACGGAAGGGGGCGTTTTCAATGTTGTGAATCTGACGCTGGAAGCCCTTCTCCTTGTGGTGCATCACCATGCCCGCCCTGCGGGTGCCCAGATGGGAGTGGTAGTCCACACCGAAAAAGACGTCCAATACCACGTCGCGCCTGGATACGGCGCCGAAAAAGCCGCCCATTACAGCGGGTAGGACCGGGAGAGAGCCCGGTCTTTTTCCAGAGCTTCCTCGGTGCCCTTGGCCCGGAAGGCCTCCAGCTTCTCGGTGAGCTCCTCGTCCCCCAGGGCCAGGATCTCCACGGCCAGGATGGCGGCGTTCTTGGCCCCGTCTATGGCCACGGTGGCGACGGGGATGCCGGAGGGCATCTGAACTGTGGACAGCAGCGCGTCCATACCGTCCAGGTGGGCGGAGCTGAGGGGTATGCCTATAACGGGCAGGGTGGTGCCGGCGGCCATGGCTCCCGCCAGGTGGGCGGCCATGCCGGCAGCGGCAATAATGACGCCAAAACCCCTGTCACGGGCCGAGGTGCAGAAATCCCGGGCCTGTACAGGGGTGCGGTGGGCGGAATAGATATGCATTTCGTAGGGGACGCCGAAGCTGTCAAGGACCTCGGCGGCCTTCTGAACAGTGGGCAGATCGCTGTTGCTGCCCATTATCAGACCGACTTTTTTCACAGCTTACCTCCGAAAAAATGTTTTTGAGCTTTGGGACATAAAACAGAAACTGGGCGCACTCATACCTTGCTCAGTAGTGAGTACGCCCAGACGGTCGGCAAATAACAGGTAAGATGGTCCACGTGGTGCTCCACTTACCCTCCCTAGGGAGAGCAGCACCGGCGCTGTGTCCGGCACAAACCGTCAGAGCCAAGGTACCTTTCTGTTTTATATGGATAACATAGCATAGTTTCAAAGCCCCTGTCAAGGACTGGCAGGAAGCTTTGCCAGACATTTTTTATAATTATTGCCAGGGAAATTTGTGCACTTTTACGGGCCGCCTTGACAGTTGGCCGGGGCCCTGTGTATAATGCAGGGGAGATAAGCTACTGTCAGAGTAGGAGCAGCGCGTTAAGTGCCGTGGGATGGGAAGTTGTCCACGGACGAAACACACAGTGTGCGGTGCTGACTCCGCTTCCGCTGCCACCAGAGGAATAGGGCTCCTTTCGTGGCAACCGTCACGAAAGGAGTTTTTATATGAAAACAAAGAATCTGGCCGTCAACGCCCTGCTGGCCGCCATGAGCGCGGTGCTGGGGGCCCTGTCCGTAAACCTGGGCAACATGAAGTTCACCTTTGAGGGGCTGCCGGTGCTCATCTCCGCCCTGCTCTTCGGGCCGGTGGACGCCATGGCCGTGGGGGGCCTGGGCATACTCATATACCAGCTGCTGTGCTACGGAGTCACAGCCACCACGCTGCTGTGGGTGCTGCCCTATGTGCTCTGCGGATTGCTGGCCGGGCTCTATGCCAGGGGCCGGGGCTTTCAGCTGAGCCGGAAGCAGCTGGCCTTTGTGGCCTTTTCCACCGGCATCCTGGTGCTGATACTGAATACCGGCGCTCTGTATATAGACAGCAAGATATACGGCTATTACAGTCCGGTGTTCATCTTCGGCAGCCTGCCCGCCCGGATAGGGGTGTGCCTGGTGAAGGCCGCCGCCTACACCGCCGTGCTTCCCGGCCTTGTCTCCGCCGCCCGCCGGGGCCTGGGGGAGAAAATTTAAAATAGCGGCATACTCCCCGCATCAAGGTTTTTTTAAAAATGAAGCGCCCCTGCAATTTCAAGCCCTAGAAATTGCAGGGGCCTTTGAATGTTCGGATCAGACTTTTATCAATATGATTTTGCATGTTTTGCAATAAGGCGCTTTTACCGAGCTGCACTTCCAAAAGCTCGGTTTGGTCAGGAAAAATTCATCTTCTCCCTGGGGATAGGCGTGGACGCCCGGCTCTTCCGTGAGCCAGGCAATGCGGCCGGGTCCGGTGCCCAGATATCCGTCGGCCATTTCATTTCCGCAATAGGGGCAGTTCATCGGCTCGCTCCTCCTCCCTTGGCCTCAGCCCGCCCCGTGGGGACTGAGAAGCCGGCATACTGCGGGGACTGTATTAATTGTACGCTGCAAAGGCCAGGCAGTCAATGAATAAAGCATCTGCAAAAATGCAGATGCTTTTTTTCGTATTCAAATAATTTCTTACTTGATCTCGACCTTGGCGCCGACGGCCTCCAGCTGAGCCTTGAGAGCCTCGGCATCTTCCTTGGAGATACCCTCCTTCCTTGATCTTGGCGGGAACGCCTTCCACCATGGCCTTGGCCTCGGCCAGGCCCAGACCGGTGATGGCGCGGACTTCCTTGATGACCTTGATCTTCTCGGCGCCGAACTCGGTCATGACAACGTCGAACTCGGTCTTCTCCTCGACGACAGGACCGGCAGCAACTGCGGGGCCTGCGGCGACGGCGGCGGCGGAAACACCGAAGGTGTCTTCCAGAGCGTGTACGAGCTCGCTGAGCTCAAGAACGGAAAGAGCCTTGATCTCCTCGATCATGGCGGCGATTTTTTCACTCATTGTAATATCCTCCAATTAAATCTTTGTTTGCTGCTTACTCTGCAGCTTCGGCAGCGGGGGCCTCCAGGGAGCCGCCCTTCTGCTCCAGAATCTGACCGAGGCAGACGGCCAGGCCGGTGATGGGTGCGATCATGGTGCCCAG
>CASFJB010000148.1 GCA_949294945.1 uncultured Eubacteriales bacterium | reverse complement strand
CTGCCGCGCAGCGAAAAGAAATCGACCCGCGTATTTGACAACCGCTATTGAGCCGTTGACCGGCCGGTATCCGCTCGGATGGATGCCGGCCGGTTTTTGGTTGACAAACCGATGCGGTCTGCTATACTTAAAAGAAAGAACGGCGCTGCGTGTCGGCGGTATGCCGCTGTCACATGGTTTAAGGGGGAACGGATAGGATGAGGAAGATTGTACGTGGAATTTTGGCAGCCGGTATGCTTTCTGTGATGCTTTCAGCCGCAGGCTGTCAGACCCTGTTGCTGCTGGCGGCCGATTCAGCTTCGCCCACACCGTCACCGACGATTGCAGCGACAGCCACACCGGAGCCCACGGCAACGCCGGAGCCAACGCCGGCTCTCGGAGAGCGCACGGAACTGCTCATTCTGGTAAATCCCTGGAACAAGCTGCCGGAGGACTACCAGCCGGAGCTGGAGGAGATCCCCCAGGCGGATACTGAGGACCCGCTGTATGTGGATGTGCGCTGTGCCGAGGCCCTAAAGCAGATGATAGCCGACTGCAAAGATGGCGGCGGTCACCCCTACATATGCTCGGCCTACCGCAGTCTGGATAAGCAGAAGTTCCTGTTCAACAACAAGATACGCCGTCTTGTGCTGGAGGGTGTGGACCATGATGAAGCTCCTGACATCGCCGCCATGAGCGTGGCCAAGCCGAACACCAGCGAGCACCAGCTGGGACTGGCAGTTGACATCATTGACTTCTTCTATACCAATCTGGACAGCCGCCAGGAGCAGACCGCAACCCAGCAGTGGCTTATGGAGAATTCCTGGCGCTACGGTTTTATCCTCCGTTACCCCAACGGCAGCAGCGATATAACCGGCATAATTTATGAGCCCTGGCACTACCGCTACGTAGGAGAAGAAGAGGCGGCGGAGATATATGAACTGGGCGTCACTCTGGAGGAATATTTGGACATGTTCTATGAGCCGCTGGACAGCGCCGAAGAAGCCGAATAAAATCTGAAGTTTTAAAAATCAAGCAGCATTTTACCAATGGCAAAATGCTGCTTGATTTTTAATATTTTCCGGCAAACAGGTCCAGGCGCTCAATCCTCTCCCTTGTACTTTCTCCGGGTAGCCAGCCCACCCCGGATATGCCTCTCCGCCTTGTTTATATCCAGCAGCTGCCGCACCTGCTTGTATAAGCCCGGGTTAAGCCTTGGCAGCCGCTCAGTCAGGTCTTTATGTACCGTTGATTTAGAAATGCCGAACTCTGTGGCGGCGGAGCGGACGGTCGCCCGGTTATCAATGATGTATGCGGCCAGATCGCAGGCCCGCTCTTCGATATTTGTATACAAATACACCACTCCCCATACTCTCGTGCTTAATGTATATGAGAGTATGGAGAGCTATATGTGCCGCTCCTCCGGTCAGAGCATAGCCTTATTTCCTTGCAGTGCCATTGGAAAAAGGCAAGTCAAGTCACCCGCTCTGCTTGTCTGGCGGCGGGGTTTATGCTATGATATGTCCATCAAAAGAAATCGAGGTGTGTGATCGTGAAGATTGCCGTTGTTACCGGCGCAAGCTCAGGCATAGGCCGGGAGCTGCTGCTTGCCATCGACAAGGAGTATGACTATGATGAGATCTGGGCCATCGCCAGAAGAGCCGACCGGCTGGAAGAGTTGGGGAAAAAGTGCCGCAACCCCCTGCGCCCGGTTTGTCTTGATCTGACAGATACGGACAGCATCGACAAATACCAGGAGCTTTTGGCCCAGGCCCGGCCGGAGATCGCAATGCTCATCAATGCCGCAGGCTGCGGCGTGTTCGGTCCCTTTGAAGAGCAGGATTTGAAGGCCCAGCTTGCCAGCGCCCGGCTCAACAGCCTTGCGCTGACGGCCATGTGCCATGTGAGCCTGCCCTATATGAAGGCGGGCGGCCACATAATCAACATGGGCTCCAATTCCTCCTGGCAGCCGGTGCCCTATCAGGCCGTCTACGGTGCCAGCAAGAGCTATGTCCTCAGCTTCTCCAGGGCTATCGGGAGAGAACTGCGGCACCGGGGCATCAGCGTCATGTGCGTATGCCCGGGCTGGATAAAAACAGAGTTCCAGGCCCACGCCAAACACGACGATTACATAAGGTATGTGGACCGCTGGTACGAGGCCGGCGAAGTAGCCCGGCAGGCTTTGAAGGATCTTAAAAAGGGCAAGTCCGTCTCTATCCTGGGCGCTCCCGTGCGGCGGCAAGTCCGGCTGGTGAAGCACCTGCCTGTGGACCTGGTGATGGACATCTGGTGCAAACAGCAGGGAATCGAATAATTCCCCGGCAAAAAACAAAACTATAATATCCGTAAATGTAGATTTTTGCATAATCTGGGCCACACTGGATGCCGCTTCATAAGAAGCTGCATCCAGTTTTTATAACGTAAAGTTTTAGGCATCCAATTAACCACGGCTTATGCGGGAAACCGCTTCGTGCTGCTGTTAAATATTATTTTGCTCCCCACTACACCGCAGATTGCCTCCACAGGAAGCCTCACTCTTCGCCAGGGTACATGCCCCGTCCGCCGTCCTTGGGCGGCTCCTTACCCTCGGGAGCTTCCATGCCTTCAGGCAGCTCCATGCCCTCAGGAAGTTCCATGCCCTCAGGAGATTCCATGCCTTCCTGCTGTCCCATGGATTCCGGTCTTGTCTTGTCACCCATGGCGCCTCCGCCGCCGGTGCGGCCCATACCGCCGCCCATCTGCCCGGGATTGCTCTCGGAGCCGTCGTTGGTGGTGACCTGGCCGCCGTTGTTGCTGTAGCTGCCGTCACAGTCCAGGGCGGTATTGCCGGAGCCGTTGCAGGTGAGGTCCAGCTCTCCGCCGTTGATGGTCAGATCGCCGTTGGAGTCGATGCAGTCTCCCTTTGATACGATGAGGAAGCTGCCGCCGTTAATGGTGATGAAGCTGTCGGAGCCGCCGGCAAAGCTCTCCTGGCCGGGCCGGGCCCCGCCGAAGCCGGAGCTGTCCGCCCCACCTGCCGCATTGATGCCGTCATCCTCGGACTGGATATCATAGCTGCCCCCGTCTATGGTGACGGACAGGCCCTCAATGCCCTCATAGCAGTAGGAGATGGTATCATGTTGGCTGCCATGCCCACGCACTCGTCCCTGTGGTGCTCCAGGGTCTCCAGCAGGTCCAGCCCGGTCTGAAGGTCCTCCGCCGTGGCCGCCTCCGCCTTCTGAGCCAGAAAGGCCTCGTCTTTGCATATCTCCCGAATCATGATTTTCTCTCCTTGTACTTTAATGTTCCCGGTCTCAGCCTCTCCAGCCCAGCACTTTTTCCAAAGCGCTCTCAGTGGCCCCGGGGAAGCGGGACTGCACCTGCCGGTATATAAGCTCTTTTGAGCGGGCGGGCTGGGTGGAATAGGCGGAGCTTATATGCCCGTAGCCCCACAGGGTCTCCGGCATGGCATATATGGCGATGGGCCAGCCGTAGGGCAGGCCCTTTTTGTTCAGCCGCTGCCTGAAGTCCCTGATAAGAAGGTAGCTCTCCATCTGAAGCTCCGTCACCGTCCCCTCAAAGTTCTTCTCTCCCTCTTTGCCGAAGCCGGCCAGCTGCTTGAGCCGGAAGGAATACAGCTCCTCTTCAACTCCGAAGCAGTCCATCACCCGCTTCTGCCTCATACGCGCCAGACCCTCGTCCCAGCGGCTGTCAAAGTCGTAGCCGTCCCGCCGCCAGTTGGCAAAATGGGGGAACCAGTCTCTGGAGATGAACCCGGCCTTTCTGTCAAAAAACTTGCCGTAGGCTACTCTGCCGCTGCGGGCAATGAGCTGCCGCCACTCCCAGGGGTCCCGCTCCCTGTCGCCGGTCCACCAGTCCACAGCCGCGCTGTGCTCCTCGGCGGAGAAACCGGGTATCTCATTTTTGAACAGGGGCAAAAAGCCCAGCTCATCCACCAGCTCCGTCAGCTCCTGCCAGCTGTGTACACGGTTCGGGTCATTCCTGCTCAGACCCCGGATTATCCATTCGCCGTTTTCAAGGGCCATGACATAAACCTCCCCAATTGTTTCTTGTCTGCATTATAGCACAGTGCATGGAAAAATACAGCCTGGCTCCTTTTGTCCGAAGTCCCCCGGGTCGCTCCTATTGTGGAAAATAGAACGCCCGCAAGCCAGAAAGAGCTTGCGGGCGGTTTGAGGTTCATTTCCTGTAGCCGGTGGAGAGATCCACCAGATTCTTCAGCTCCTCCCCTGCCAGGAAGGCCCGAAGGTTAGCGGCACAGATATCCACGATCCTGTCCACAGTCTCCGGCAGATGATGGCTCCCGGAGACATGGGGCGTTATCACCAGGTTCTCCAGAGTCCAGAGGGGGCTGTCCTCCGGCAGAGGCTCAGTCTCCGCCACGTCTATGCCGGCGGCATATATCATTTTCCGGGATAAGGCCTCATACAGGGTCCGGGCGGACACCGCATTGCCCCGGCCGCAGTTTATGAATATGGCGCTGTCCTTCATCAGCCGGAAGCTGTCCAGGGTATATATATGCCGGGTGGCGGCGGTGTTTGGCAGGACGGACATTAGCACGTCCGCCCTGGGCAGCACCCGGTCCAGCTCCTCCGTAAGAGCCAGCTCATCCACGCATTCCGGACAGGATGAGGGCCTGCGCTTGACGCCTATAACATAGGCGCCCATGGACTTTACCAGACGGGCATAGTATCCGCCTATATCCCCCAGGCCCACCACGGCCACTGTGGCGCCCCGCAGGGAACTGACGGTGCCTCTGTCTGTCCATCGTGCGGCTCTCTGCTCGTCCCTGTACAGGTGCAGCTTTTTTTGCAGCATCAGGGTTAGGGCAAAGGCATGCTCCGCCACGGCCTGGCTGTAGGCCCCTGTGGCATTGGTGAGCGCGGTCTTTTCGCTGAGTACCCCCGGGACTATATAGGCGTCGGTCCCCGCCGACTCCAGCTGCAAAAGCTCCAGGTTTTCCGAGGCCTTTATCATTTCCGCCTT
>CASFJB010000147.1 GCA_949294945.1 uncultured Eubacteriales bacterium | reverse complement strand
CTTGATGTCATCGGCGTTTTCATCATTGTCCCATTCCTCCTTGACATATTGAGTATGCCGGCGGCCAAGAGGTCCCCAGCCTGAGGCTGGGGGGAGCTCCCGGAAATGGGCATAAAAATACCACTGTCCGGGAAGTCGCCTCGTGCTCCATTCAGGACAGCTTGTAAAACGGACAATGGCTCCGGATATATGCTTTAGGCAGGCACAGCTCAGCCTGCCAATGAGCGGCGGCTGTGGTGGCCATGACATAATACGGATACCCTGTCCAGACTTCTACTTCCACTGCTGCCGTCCATTTTCTCACCTCACATTTTGTGGCATGATAGGGAAAAGCCGGAAGCTTTTCCATGACTAATTTTAACACAGCCCAAGCTGCCGTTCATGAAAGAAGTATTAAAATTTTTATACAGAAATATGTTGACACACGACATATATCGTGATACGATACTATCGACCAACGACATAGTCGATGCCCGACATAGGAGGCGAGGGAATGAAGAAAAACGAGCCCATGTCCGAGAGCTATTATTATATCCTGCTGTGTCTCTCCCGGGGCGCGAACCACGGCTACGGGATAATGAGCATGGCCCGGGAGCTTTCCGGCGGGGAAGTGCGCATAGGCTCCGGCACCATGTACGGGGCCACGGGGAACCTGATGAAGAAGGGCTGGATAGAGGAGATATTCTCTCAGGAGCCGGGGGAGGAGCGGAGAAGGCTCTACCGCCTGACCGATGAGGGCCGGGAGGCCCTGCTGGGAGAGATAGAGCGGCTGAAAAAAATGCTGGCGGTGGCCGGGGAGGTAATGGAATGAGCAGAAAATACAAGACAGTATTCAGAGCGTATTTCGCCTGGGACTATGAGCAGGAGCTGGAGGAGCTGGACCGCATGTCTCAGCAGGGATGGCAGTTGGTGAAGGGCGGCTGCTTCCACAGCCGTTTTGTTAAAAATGAGGGGCAGTGCTTCCGTTATCAGCTGGACTACCGGCCGGATGTGGAGGACATGGGCCGCTACCTGGAGATCTTCCGGGAGCAGGGCTGGGAGTATGTGAACAGCACCTACAACGGCTGGCGCTATTTCAGAAAGGCCTATGACCCGGCGCTGCCGGAGGAGGAATACAAGATATTCACCGACCGCTCATCCCTGGGGGAGATGACACGGCGTTTAAGGAATCTGGCGCTGGTGCTGATGTCCGTGGCTCTGCTGATGGCGGCGGTGGAGGGGGTGCTGCTGGTGATGAAGCCCAGGCTGCCCCAGCTGATATTGACCGGGACCCTGCTTTTTGAAGGGCTGGTGATAGCCTGGGGAGCCGGATTTATGGATGCTCCGAAGAAACAAGGGGGAAAGGCAAAAAGCGGCTATGTAATATGGGTCTTTTTGCTGACCCTGGTGCTGGGCTTCGGCAGCGGCATCTATCTCATGGAGCAGCGCTACAGCTCCGGTGTGATGTACCTGGGCGGCATGGGCGACGCTTCCTCCACAGTGGAGCACTGGGGTGAATTCGATATTGCCTACAAGGACAACTACTATCTCAGCGCCGAGATAAGCGCCCAGTCCCCTCTGACCCTGAGCATTGTCCGGGAGGAGACGGGGGAGACGGTATATACCCGGGAGCTGGGGACGGAGGAGGAGCTGCCCTATGTGGTACTGGATGATGAGCAGGTAAAGCTGGAGCGGGGGAGCTACAGTATATACCTGTCCGACTACTACGGGGAGACCCTGGCGGTGAACTGGAGCATAGACTGAAGAAAACATAAAAAAGAGCGGGGCTGCGGCCACGCTCTTTTTTGCTCTATGCTGTATGGATATTTGTTTTAGGGCTCAGGCACCGGCAGCATCGCCGCTGCCGGCGGAGGGCATTGCGCTGCCGGGCTCTCCCGAACGCTCAAAGACCAGAGTAGCGGCGGAGGAAGGGGCGATGGTGAAGGACAAGAGCTCATAGCCGTCCTGCCTCATGATATCTATAAGTCTGCCCACCTCGCCGGAACTGTCTCCGGTCTTGGGGAAGAACTTGATAACTCGCCTGTTATCCATAAGTAAAGTCCCCCGGATATGTAATGGATGGCATGGGACGAAGGGACAGGCCCGGGCCCCACAGCTCTGATTAAATTATAGGCGGGGGAAATCAGGCTTTCTATCAAGCAATTATCAAATCTATGTAAAGTGGAGGGGTAAAGGGAAAGGCGGCTCAGTTTTGAGCCGCCTTGAGATTGATGGGCATGGTAAGGTGTTGGATAAGTACGGTATATGCCTTTCCGGCATCTCCGCTGCTGAGAGCCTCATAGAACTGCCGGTGTTCTTCCAAAGTGCCCTCTACCCGGCCGGGAACATTCAATGCCTGCTGGGAGGTGAGGCGTATCAGGTACATGAGGCGCTGGAAGATCTGGTCGAACTCGTCATTGCCGGCAAAGGCCACCAGGGACAGATGGAAGTTGTGGTCCGCCTCGATAAAGGACTCGTGGCCGTCATCCGCCTGGGCAGCGTCCTCCATGTCCTCCAACAGATCCTGGAGCCGGCGGAGAAGCCTCTGGGCCTTGCGGCTCCTTATATCTTTGCTTATGAGGAAGGCGCAGTAGCCCTCAATGGCGCAGCGCACCTGAATGGACTGCTCCATGTCTGCGTTGTTCAGGGTGCGGATCTTGAAGCCCCGGCTGGGGACTATGGTGATGTAGCCGTCCTGGCTGAGACACTGGAGAGCTTCCCGTACCGGAGTGCGGGAGATGCCCAGTTCGGCGGAGAGCCTCGTCTCGGAATAGAGGGTGTCCGGCTGGAGTTCGCCGGAGAGAATACGCTCCTTTATGTGGCTGTAAGCGTCAAGCTGCAAAAAACTTTTTTCTTTCATTTTCTTCTACCTGCTGCACTGTGCCGGGGGCAAATATCCGGCAGATTCTTCTCATGCTTTGATTTTAATGTCCCTTATTCCGATTGTCAAGAGCGGAATACCGGTGTACTGCATATATTTTGTGTAGCCTGCTCAAAAAAGGATGGAAAATATTGTGAAATATTAAGCCTTGACAGTATACCGGTATACTGGTAAACTATAAGCGAAAAGAGGGAAAGACCCTCAAAGTAAAACGAATACAGGATACGGAGGAATTATCATGGATGCTGTTTACGAAATGGGCGGCCTGAGAGTCGTCGACCTGACCAAGCCCCTTGACCCCAAGACCGAGAGCCGCCGCTGCCACCTCTACCGCTTCAACACCGGTGGGCCCATCCCCGACTTCCACACCATCATGGACCTGACCAGCCACCTGGGTACCCACTGCGAGTGCCCCTA
Source organism: uncultured Eubacteriales bacterium (assembly GCA_949294945.1). GTDB lineage: Bacteria > Bacillota > Clostridia > Oscillospirales > Oscillospiraceae > Limivicinus. The sequence goes on along the minus strand of CASFJB010000147.1, from coordinate 6,429 downwards.
CCACCACGATGACAACTGGCCCAGCGTCGCCGAGCTTCCTCTCACCACCTTTATGGGCCGCGCCATCTACGTGGACTTCAAGGACACCGTTGCTCCCCGCGCCCACCTCACCGCCGCCGACCTGGACCGCGCCACTGCCGGCCTCATCAAGGAAGGCGATATCGTGATCATCGACTCCTCCTACAAGATCCCCCCCTTCACCCCCGCCACCAACACCGAGGAAGACCAGCGCCTGCTCATCGGTGAGGAGAGCGCCATCTGGTTCCGTGACCACAAGGTCAAGTGCGTCGGCTTTGGCGACGGCGTCTCCATCGAGAACTGCAACGAGGATGTCAAGCCCTTCCACGACATACTCATGGCCGAGAACATCGTGTTCCTGGAAGTTCTCAAGAATCTGGAAAAACTCAACAGCAAGGTATTCTTTATGAGCTACTCCCCCCTGCCCATCTACGGGCTGGACTCCTGCCCCATCCGCGCTTACGCCATTGAGGGCCTGGCCGAGTTCTCCGAGTAAAGAAATAAGCAGCAAACAGTCCGGCGTTCAGGACTCCATCCGGCATTGAAGACCAGGCAGCAGCCTGTACAAAATGCAAAGTCTCCCGGCAGCCTCAAGGCTGCCGGGAACGGGAGGAGCCCTGTGCGCCTTGCGGCATTGATGAGCAAACAGAAAGGATGCTGAGGAATATGAGGATAGCAGTTATCGGCGCCGGAGCAATGGGCTCCATCTACGGCGGCCGCCTGTCCCTGAACAACGAGGTATACCTGATAGCCACCAGAGAAGCCCTGGCAGAGGAGATAAACAGCCGCGGCCTGAAGATCGAGGAACAGGGCGGCATGAATGTCTACCACCCCAAGGCTGTTACCGACAGCTCAGAGCTGGGTCCCATGGACCTGGTAATACTCTTCGTGAAGGCCACCGCCTCCGAAACGGCCCTGAGCCAGAATGCCGGACTCATCGGACCGGAAACACGGCTCATGACCCTGCAAAACGGCGCAGGCCACGAGGACATACTGGGCAGATTTGCTCCCCCTGAGCGGATAATAATCGGCACCACTGAGGATAACGGCACCGTGCTGGGCCAGGCCCATGTGCGCAGGGGAGGCCAGGGTAAAACCAATGTGGGCATGCTCACCCAGGATAAAGAGGGCTTCCTGCCCAGGCTGAAAGAGGCCTTCGACAGCTGCGGCTTCCACGTGAAGATACATGAGAATATACAGTATCTTATCTGGGACAAACTGTTCACCAACGTATCTCTCAGCGCCGTCACCGGCATATTGCAGGTGGACATGGGCTATATAGCCTCCAATCCCCGCGCCTGGGAAATGACTTGCCGCCTCATACATGAGGCTGTGCTGACGGCCAAGGCCGCCGGCATGGACTTTGACGAGGAGCAGCTGAAGGAAAGGGTGCGCCTGACGTGCGCCTGACTTCCCTGAACAATCCCCAGGGCTGCACCTCCATAAGAGCAGACCTCCGCTCCGGCAAAAAGACGGAAGTGGACACTATCAGCGGCGCCGTGGTCCGGGCCGCGCATAAGTACGGAGTTGAGGTGCCCTGCCACGAATTTGTTGTGAACATGGTACACGCCATGGAAGAGAAAGGAATTTGAATCATGATATTTTCCAATGTGAACATTGATGAATATAAAAAATATCCCGCCGCTATTCAGAAGGCCGTGGAGTTCCTCAAGAGCCACGATTTCACCGCCATGGAGCCCGGCACCTATAAAATAGAAGGTGACGACATCTATGCCAATGTCTTTGATGCCCTCACCGAGCCCGCAGCCCAGCGCAATCCCGAATCCCACAAGGAATACCTGGACGTGCAGTACGTGGTCACCGGCGAAGAGGCCCTGGGCTTCACCATCCTCAAGGACAAGTACGAGATCGCCGAGTACAGCCAGGAGAAGGACCTGATCTTCTACAAGGCCGTGGAGGACGAGGGCTTTATCCAGTCCCGCCCCGGCTGCTTCTGCGTGTTCTACCCCAGCGATATCCACCGTCCCCAGTGCGCGGTGAACGAGCCCATGACCATCCGCAAGGTGGTTGTAAAGGTCAAGGCCAGCCTGCTGTAATAGGGCAGGGGAGAGCTAAACCCCGGTTATTTGCCTTCTATCGCTTATCAAAATATATTATTTGTGTTGACAGACCGCTGTCTGTCGGGAGGTAATTTCCATGGAAAGATTGAATTACGCAAGCCTTGAGAAGTCCGGCTACAAGGGATATATCCTGAAGGACGCACCGGAGAAGGTGCTCCAGTTCGGCGAAGGCAACTTCCTCAGAGGCTTTGTCCAGTATTGGTTTGACGTGGCCAACGAGAAGGTCGGCTGGAACGGCAAGTGCGCCCTGGTCTCCCCGGGCAGCGGCCGCCATGCCGGCACCTTTGCCGAGCAGGATGGCCTCTACACCCTGTACCTCCGGGGCACCGAGAACGGCGAGAAGGTGGACCGCAAGCGGGTCATCTCCTGCGTCTCCCGCTGCATCAACCCCAGAGAGGAAGAGGGCTTCCAGGCCGTTATGGATATAGCCGTCTCCGATGATCTGGAGTACGTGGTGTCCAACACCACCGAGGCCGGCATCGTCTATGACCCCGTCTGCAAGCTGGAAGACAAGCCCGCCTCCTCCTTCCCTGGCAAGCTGACTCAGGTCCTGTATCAGCGCTATAAGGCCGGTAAGGGCGGCCTGGTCATGCTCTCCTGCGAGCTCATCGACAACAACGGCAAAGAGCTGCAAAAGTGCGTCAACCAGTACATCGACCAGTGGGGCCTGGGGGAAGAGTTCAAGACTTATGTAAACCAAGAATGCCTCTTCTGCTCCACCCTGGTGGACAGGATAGTTCCGGGCCGTATCCGGGACAAGGAAGAGATGGCCAGACTGGACCAGGAGAACGGTTACACCGACGCCCTCAACGACGTAGGCGAGGTCTTTGGCGTGTGGATCATCGAGGGTCCCGCATGGCTGGAGGAGAAGCTGCCCTTCAAGGCTGCCGGTCTCAATGTCCACGTGGTGCCCGACGTCACTCCCTACAAGAAGCGCAAGGTGCGCATACTCAACGGCGCCCACACCGGCTTCGTCCTTGGCGCATATCTGGCCGGCTACGACATCGTGAGAGACTGCATGTTCAACGACAATATCCGTGGCTTCATGAACAAGATGCTCTATGAGGAGGTCATCCCCACCCTGCCTCTGGACAGGGCGGACCTGGAGGAGTTTGCCGCCGCCGTGCAGGACCGCTTCAACAACCCCTTTGTGGACCACGAGCTTATGAGCATTTCCCTCAACTCCACCTCCAAGTGGAGAGCCAGGAACATGCCCAGCTTCCTGGAGTACATTGAGATGAAGAAGGAGCTGCCGGTCTGCCTGACCATGAGCTTTGCCGCTTACGTGGCCTTCTTCTCCAACGACATCCAGGAGCTGAACGAGAACGGCCTGGTCTGCCGCCGCCCCAAGGGCAACACCTACACCTGCTCCGATGACCGCTGGGCTCTGGAGTTCTACTATGAGCACCGCAATGACAGCGAGGAAGAGCTGATGAAGGCCGTCATGGAGAACCAGCAGATGTGGGGCATGGATCTGACTCAGGTCCCCGGCTTCTACGAGGCCGCCGTTAAGGATCTGAAGCTTATCCGCAGCCAGGGCGCTGAGGCCGCTTACGCCTCCTGCCTGTAATAAGGCAGAGATAAAGTGAAGAAAACCTGCGCTTCCGCCATGAAAGGGCAGAAGCGCAGGACATTATGACGAGCCTGCCCCGGACTGAGGCCGGGCCAGGGAGAGAGGACATACAATGCCTGATTTCATCCATATCAATCCAAAGGACAATGTGGCGGTGGCCCTGCATCCCGTGAAGGCGGGCACAGTTTTTCAGGGAGTTACCGCTGCCGAGGACATTCCCCAGGGACATAAAATGGCCCTGAAGCCTATAGAGAAGGACGCTCAGGTGGTAAAATACGGCTTCTCCATAGGCCATGCCGTCTCCAACATCGCCCCCGGCGCCTGGGTGCACACCCACAATATGAAGACCAACCTCTCCGGGGAAGAGGAGTACAGCTATGAGCCCAGCCTCCAGTATCCCCAGAGCCGTGAGCCCGGCAGCTTCATGGGCTATCTGAGGAAGGACGGCCGGGCCGGTATAAGAAACGAGATCTGGATAATCCCTACCGTGGGCTGCGTAAACGATATTGCCAAGGCCCTGGTGCGGGAGAACCAGGACCTGGTGCAGGGCAGCATCGACGGGCTTTATACCTTTACCCATCCCTTCGGCTGCTCCCAGACCGGAGCCGACCATGCCCAGACCAGGAAGCTCCTGGCGGCCCTGGTGCGCCATCCCAATGCCGGGGCGGTGCTGGTGCTGAGCCTGGGCTGCGAGAACCTGACCCATGAGCAGTTCGTGGAGGAACTGGGAGACTACGATGAGGACAGGGTGAAATTCCTCACCTGCCAGCAGGTGGAGGACGAGTTTGCCGCTGCCAGAGAGCTGCTGGAGCAGTGCGCCGCCTACGCAGGGCAGTTCAAGCGGGAAAGCCTGCCTGCCTCCAAGCTGGTGGTGGGCATGAAGTGCGGCGGTTCCGACGGCCTCTCCGGCATCACCGCCAACCCCACCGTGGGCCGCTTCTCCGATATGCTGGTGGCCCAGGGCGGCTCCACCGTGCTCACCGAGGTGCCGGAGATGTTCGGCGCCGAGGGCTTCCTCATGAACCGCTGCGTCAGCCAGGAAGTTTTCCACAAGGCCGTGAACATGATAAACGGCTTCAAAGACTACTTTATCCGCCACAACGAGGTGGTGTACGAAAATCCCAGCCCCGGCAACAAGGCCGGCGGCATAACCACCCTGGAGGACAAGTCCTGCGGCTGCGTCCAGAAGGGCGGCTCCGCTCCCATCATGGATGTTATAGGCTATGGCGAGCCTGTGGTGACCCAGGGACTGAACATGCTCTACGGCCCGGGCAACGACCTGGTGTCCTCCACGGCCCTCACCGCCGCCGGGGCCCATATGATACTCTTCACCACCGGCCGGGGCACTCCCTTCGGAGCACCCGCCCCCACCGTGAAGATATCCACCAACACCCCTCTGGCAAAGAAGAAACAGGGCTGGATAGACTTCAACGCCGGCGTGGTGGCCGACGGAGAGCAGAGCATAGACCAGGCGGCCCAGGCCCTTATGGAGCTGGTGCTGGAGGTGGCCTCCGGCAAACAGACCAGAAGCGAGGAAAAGGGCTTCAGAGAGATATCCATTTTCAAAGACGGCGTAGTGCTGTAAAATAGAACATATCAAAGCTGCTTTACGGAGGACAGTGACAATGACTTCTTTTATGGATAAGGATTTCCTGCTGAAAAGCGAGACCGCAAAAAAGCTCTACCATGAGCATGCGGAAAAAATGCCCATCATAGACTACCACTGCCATATAAACCCCATGGAGATCTATGAGGACAAGCGCTACGAGACCATCACCGAAGTGTGGCTGGGCGGCGACCACTACAAGTGGAGAGCCATGCGCTCCTGCGGCGTGCCTGAGTACTACATCACCGGGGATGCCAGCCCTGCCGAGAAGTTCCAGAAGTGGGGCGAGACCATGCCCAACCTCATCGGCAACCCCCTCTACCACTGGACCCATCTGGAGCTCCAGCGTTACTTCGGCATCACCGAGCCCCTCACCGGCGACAACGCCATGGAGATATATGAGAAATGCAATAAGATCCTGGCCCAGCCGGATATGTCCGTCCGTGGCATAATCCGCAAGTCCGGCGTCAAGCTTATCTGCACTACCGACGACCCTGTGGACGACCTGAAAGCTCACGAGCTGTTGGCCGCCGACCCCACCGCCCCCGCAGTGGTGCTGCCCGCCTTCCGTCCTGACAAGGCCATGCGTGCCGACAAGGCCACCTTCCCCCAGTATGTGGAACAGCTGGAAAAGGTGGTGGGCTATTCCATCAACACCGTGGAGGACATGCGCAAGGCTCTCATGGACCGCATAGCCTATTTTGACGACCACGGCTGCCGTGTGTCCGACCACGCCCTTGACTACTGCTTCTGCGTCGAGGCCGACGAGGACAAGCTTAATGACATTTTTGCCCGGGCCAAGGCCGGCAAGGGCATTACCTGGGACGAGCAGCTGGCCTACCACACCGCCCTGCTCATAGCCGTGGGCAAGGAGTACAGCCGCCGCGACTGGGTCTGCCAGCTCCACTTCGGCTGCCTGAGGGACAACTCTCTGAAGATGTTCCGGAAGCTTGGCCCCGATACCGGCTTTGACTCCATGAACGACGCCGCCAATGCCGTGGGTCTGGCCAAGCTCCTGGGCACTCTGGAGGACGCCGGCGCCCTGGGCAAGACCATACTCTACTCCCTCAACCCCGCCGACAACGGCGTCATCTGCACCATCATGGGCGGCTTCCAGACCGACAGCTCCATCCCCGGCAAGATACAGCAGG
>CASFJB010000146.1 GCA_949294945.1 uncultured Eubacteriales bacterium | reverse complement strand
CCAGCGCACCGAGGTGAGCTTCGACGAGCCTCTCAACACCGACTGGGACGGCAACGAGCTTCTGCTCTCGGACATCCTGGGCACCGAGGAGGACGAGGTATACCGCCCCTTGGAGGACGACGCGGACCGGCAGATGCTCATGGAGGCCATAGACTCCCTGGATAAACGGGAGCGGGAGATAATACTGCTGCGCTTCGGCCTGCCCGCCGGAAAGGAATACACTCAGAAAGAGGTGGCGGATATGCTGGGCATATCCCAGAGCTACATCAGCCGCCTGGAAAAGCGCATAATCGACCGGCTCCGCCGGGAGATGCTGAGATTGCAGCAGTGCTGATGGTCTCCATCATCCCCCGTCCGTATACATGAAAACTGCCGCCCGGCTTGTTTCAGCCGGACGGCAGTTTTGAGTTTTCGGCTTCTACTATACCAGACGCAGGCTGTCCAGGCCATAGTATTCCGCCATGTACACGTTGTTCCAGTCGGAGGGGTCCTGACTTATATAGCTCAGTCCGCAACCTGCGCTGTATTTGGTGGCAAAGTACACCGGTCCCACCGCCGCATCCTTTTCCCCCGACTCTAGAGCCTCCAGGATAAGGGCCTCGTTTCTCTCCTGCTGGGCGCAGCTCTCGCAGATATCCTGCACCCCCACGGCCCCCCAGTACAGGGTGGCAGCCAGGGCGGCAGTGAGGGCGAAGAGCGCCGCAGGCTGAAAGCGGCTTTCCAGTATTGCCGGGAACAGCACCGCCGAGGCGGCCACCGCCATGAAGCAGCCATAGCAGGCGGAGCGGGGCTCGGCGTAGCCGGCAAAGCTCAGCACGAACACGCCGGCTATGGAGGCCAATATGAAGCTCAGTGCCAGCAGCTGGCGCCGCGGGTCAAGTTTTAAATGCCAGGCGGCAAAGGCCAGGGCCAGATATATCAGCAGCAGGGGCCACAGCTGCCGGTACAGCTCCATGGAGTTTACAAAGCCGTAGCTCACACCGGAAATGGTGAGCGTGGCGGATTTGTTGTTCACTTCTCCGGGAGCCAGCACCATATACAGGAAGCCTGCAAAGGCGGCGGCCAGGGAAAGGAGCAGCAGGGGGCTCAGCCGCTGTTTATAGAGTATCCTGCCCAGGGCCAGAAGCAAGGCGCAGCAGAATATGGTCCCGGTGGCGGAGGGCTCGCAGAAAGCTCCCACGGCAAAGCAGAGCACCGGGAAGAGCCAGCCCCAGGCTTTGGGCAGTTCCCTGTCATCCATAAATTTACCCACATAGGCCTTCAGCATCAGCAGGGAAAACAGCACCGACCACAGGTAGTTCACCGCCCCGTCCAGCCAGAGGAAAACCTGGCCGAAGGCGGGAGTATATATCCACAGCAGGCAGAAGCAGCCCAGGAGCAGCAGGACATCTCTCTCCCCTTTTTTCCGGGCCAGGGAGGCTGTAAGATACAGGGCCGCGGCAAAGACGGCGCTGTTTACAATGTCAAAGACCGGAGGCGGAAGCATGAGAAAGAGCTGCACCAGGAAATGGGCTATCACCCGTCCGTTCATCCACAGACGGTGGGCGGCCATGGAGGCAAGGATATCCCCCAAGCTGTCCACCCGCTGCCCGTCGGCAAAGCTGAAGCAGTAGGCATAGTCGTCGGCTATCATGGGGGTTTTCATGTTGCACAGCAGCAGCACGGCAAAGACCGCCGCCAGCAGCAGCAGTTCCGCCCGGCCTGAGCGCCGGAGCTTTTCCAGCATATCTCCCTTTTTCAAACCCGTCACCTCCCGGTTCCTGTCATTCCTTTACCAGATTCTTTACCCACACCTTTTTCTTCACCAGGACAAATCCCACTGCGGCCTTCACCAGATCCAGCAGCTGAATAACAATGAACAGCGGCAGTATGGGCATGGAGGTGAACCTGGACAGGACAAAGGCCAGAGGCACGCACAGGACCCAGAGATAGACGCTGTCAAAGAGGAAGGTCACAATAGTCTTTCCTCCCGAACGCAGGGTGAAGAAGCAGGAGTTATTGAAGCCGTGCACCGGCATGGTGCAGGCCACCACCAGCAGCAGGTCCTCCGCAAGACGGCGGACAGCGTCGGTGGTATTGTATATCCGCGGTATAGCCGGGGCCAGCACGGCCATCACCACGCCCACGGCAGCGCACAGGGCCACGGCGAAGGCGATGAGCTTTCTGTCCTCCTCCACCGCCTTTTCCAGTTTTCCCGCTCCCAGCAGCTGGCCTATCATTATCGCCACGGTGTTGCCCATGGCAAAGAAGGCGCAGAAGAACACGTTGGACACCGTGGTGGATATGTTCATGGCGGAGACCACCTCCAGGCCCCGGACGGAGTAGCACTGGTTGAGCATGGTCATGCCCCCGGACCACAAAAGCTCGTTTACCAGCAGGGGCAGACCCATGAAGATTATCTTCCTCACCAGCTCTGCCGGTATCCTGGGGCTCTTGTACACCTGGAGGATATAGGGGCAGCGCTTTTTGTGCATGTGGGTCCAGAGCACCACTATAAGGCATTCCACATAGCGGGAGATGACCGTGGCAATGGCGGCGCCCACCACTCCCAGGGCGGGAGCCCCCAGCTTGCCGAAGATGAGGATGTAGTTGCCCACCAGGTTGACCAGCACCGCGGCTATGCCCGCCTTCATGGGCAGCACCGTCTCCCCCGTCTCTCTCAGGGTGCTGGCATATATCTGCATAACGGAGAAAGGCAGCATCTGCCAGAGCATCACCTTCAGATAGTCCTTGCCGTAGTTCAGGGTGGCGGCCATGTCCAGGCCCTCCTCCCCCTCGTGGATAAACTGCATTATCAGGTTTTCACCCTGGGTGATGAGTATGAACATGGCTATGGCCAGGACCCCGGCGGCAATATATATCTTGCCCCGGATGCTCTCGGCGATACCCTGGTCGTCCTTCTTCCCGTAGAACTGGGCGGTGAATATTCCGGCTCCCGCCAGACCGCCGAAAATACAGAGGTTAAAGACAAACAGCAGCTGGTTGACTATGGCCACGCCGGACATGGGCTCGGTGCCCACCTGGCCCACCATGACATTGTCCAGCAGGTTCACAAAATTGGTGATGATGTTCTGCACCAGAATGGGCAGCATGACGGTGAAAAGCCGCCGGTAGAAGGCCCTGTCGCCTATGAGAGATCTGATTGCCATAAATACCTCGAAAAAAGAAAAAATCGCCCTTGTATTGTACCGAATCCTTTCGGCAAATGCAAGAGCGATTACTTCCTTTTCCAACACTTTTCAGAGGGGGCCTCTCCCTCCTCAATACAGATGCAGCAGGGCCAGGCTCACCGCCCCGTACATCATCCAGTATTTGAAGCTCTTCTTCCCTGTCCACAGACTGTAAAGGCAGGCGGCGCAGCCCATGAACAGCAGCAGCACCAGCCAGCTGCTTTGCAGCCGCTTGGGGGTAAAGCCAAAGCACATGATATACAGCACCAGCTTGGACATGGCTATCACCGCAAAGACCATGCCCGCAGCTATCAGCAGCGTGGCGGTTATGCGCTGTACCCTGTCCTCCCTCAGGGGCCTTGCGCTGCTGCGGCTCACCAGATAGAGAAGGCTGAAGTTAATGGCCATCACCCGGCACAGCTCAAAGAAGCCCTCCCGGGCGTATTGGGCCACGGTGAAGTCCTCCGGCAGCGTCCGGCTGAAGGCCCCGAAGAGGTAGCTGCTCTGCACCGCAAAGAAAAGGAAATATACCGCTGCAAAAACCGCCATCACCACGGTCCACAGCCGCTCCGGCACCGCCCTGAGTTTGGGCAGAAAGCCGTTCACCGCCGCCGCCTGGGCCCGGAGCTTCTCCTCATCGGTACGCAGGCTCCCGGCTATCAGGCCGAAGAGCCAGGCCCCCACCGGCAGGCTGACTATGAAGCGAAAGACATAGGTGGCAAAGTTATCTCCCAGGTCAAAGCTGAACAGGCCAAGGATGTTTGCCGTGAGCTCTCCGAAGCTCCGGTCCGCCTCCGCCAGCTCCGCAAGCACGGCATTGAGCAGCACCAGGGCCGCCAGTACCGCCAGCAGCGCCGCCCAGGGCCGCCTCCTGTCCCGGCCCTCTCCCCGGCCCCGGCCTTTCAGGCCCTGGACAGTGCAGCGTATCCGCAGGGCAAAATTCCCAAAGGGTATCATAAAGAAACCGTTGAGGGCGTCCAGGGGCAGCAGATGTCCGCTCTCCCCCTCCGCAAGGCGGCCGCTGCGGCTCAGGACCCACCACACCGCCAGGGGGTGCACCATCACCATGCTCAGGCCGTAAGGCCAGACCCGGCCCCAGCCGAAGCTAACGCAGGCGCTCATCAGCAGCACGCAGCCCAGCCACACCCAGCTCTCCCCCGGGCGGGGCCTGCCCCGGTTCAGTATCTCCGTTAGGGCAATGAACAGCAGCACGAAGACCCCGAACCAGAGCCGGTCGTTTTCCGAGCCGAAAAACACGATATATATGTAAGCCGTGGGGTACATGAGCAGGGCGCAGGCCAGCTCCCCGGGCCGCAGGGAAAAGCCGGGCTTTTCCTTCAAATTCTTGTCGTCCATGTCCGCCTCCTCAGTCGTCGATGAATTCCAGTATGTCCCCGGGCTGGCACTGCAGCTCATGGCACAGGGCCATAAGGGTGGAAAAGCGTATGGCCCGGGCCTTGTTGTTTTTCAGAATGGACAGGTTGGCAGGGCTTATGTCTATCCTTTGTGCCAGTTCCGTGGCGGATATCTTTCGCTTTGCCATCATCACGTCCAGGTTCACAAGTATCTCCATAGGCCTGCCCTCACACTGTAAAGTCCAGCTCGTCCTTCATCAGCAGGGCCTGCTGGAAAGCGTTTTTCACTATTCGGACTATAAGCGCCATGAAAGCCGAGGCCATTGCACAGATAAAAAAGGGCAGATAGGCCAAGGTGGCCAGGAGGCACACCAGGGCCACGGCGGCACAGCACCAGCTCACGGTGCGCATGTGGCTTATATTTTCCGGGATAAAGACCAGGCCGGTCTTTATATTGCCCAGCAGCCGCCACAGCCGCCACAGCACCATCCAGGCAAAGATGCTGCAAAGGTACACCGCCGTCAATATAACCGCCCCCAGTTGCCAGTTCATGTTTCT
>CASFJB010000145.1 GCA_949294945.1 uncultured Eubacteriales bacterium | reverse complement strand
AAACTGTCGGACGGCAGCTATCAGACCGCCCTATCCACAGTACTTATGGCCTCCTACCTGCAATACAAGACAGGCATGGCAAATACCTGATATACGGAGACAGATATGGCAAAACAAAAGACAATATATTGCTGCACGGAATGCGGCAACGAAACTGCCAACTGGGCGGGCAAGTGCCCGTCCTGCGGCGCATGGAATACTTTGACGGAGCTGAAGCTGGGCACCGACCGGCGCACCAAAAGCGGCGCCGTCTCAAAAGGGGACTCCGGTGTTTTCAAGCTCAAGCGCATCTCCGAACTGGATACGGCTGCGGAAATCCGCTTTATGACAGGCATATCGGAGTTCGACCGTGTGCTGGGCGGCGGAGCGGTGGCCGGCTCCCTCATTCTGGTGGGCGGCGCCCCGGGCATAGGCAAATCCACTCTGCTGCTTCAGATGTGCGGCAGCCTGGAAAAGTCCAGGAAAGTGCTGTATGTCACCGGTGAGGAAAGCGAGCGGCAGCTGAAGCTAAGGGCCATGCGTCTGGGTGTGGACGGTGGAGAAACCTATGTGCTGGCGGAGACGGATATGGACAACATCATTGCGGCCATAAACCGTTCCGAACCGGAAATAGTCATTATCGACTCGATACAGACAGTCTCCGACAGTGAAGTCGCCTCTGCCCCCGGCAGTCTGACTCAGATAAAGGAATGTACCATGCGCATCATGCGCACTGCCAAGGACAAAGGCCTAACTGTTTTCGTTGTTGGCCATATCAACAAGGAGGGAAGTATAGCCGGCCCCAAAGTCCTGGAGCATATGGTGGACTGTGTGCTGTACTTTGAAGGGGAGAGGAGCACCAGCTTCCGCATTCTCAGAGCTGCCAAGAACCGTTTCGGTTCTACCAATGAGATAGGCGTTTTTGAAATGGCAGACAAGGGACTGCGCTGCGTTGAGAATCCATCCGAAGTCTTTCTCAGCGGGCGGCCGGAGAACAGCCCAGGCACCTGTGTATCCTGCATAGTGGAGGGCAGCCGCCCTATTCTGGCAGAGGTCCAGGCCCTGGTCACTCCCGCAAATTACAACGCCGCCCGGCGCTGCAACGGCATAGACTATAACAGAGCAGCCATGCTCCTGGCCGTGCTGGAAAAACGGGGAGGTCTGCCTGTAGGCAACTGCGATGCATATATAAACGTGATCGGCGGCTTGAGTCTGGACGAACCGGCGGCAGATCTGGCCACAGTCCTCGCCGTGGCCTCCAGTTTTTTGGACCGCCCCCTGGGCACCGACCTGGCAGCCTTCGGTGAGGTGGGGCTCTCCGGAGAAATCCGCAGCGTCAGCGCTTTGAATCAGCGTTTGGGAGAGATATCCCGTCTGGGCTTCAAGCGCTGCGTTATACCCGCCCATGTGCGGGATGAGGTGAAGCAGTTCAGCGGTTTGGAGCTGATAGCCGTGAAATCCGTTGGCGAAGCCATGGCCGCGGTATTGGGTAAAAAACGTGAACGCAGTTGAGTCGGCAAACCTGCCCGGGCAGGCAGAGTCCATAATTATAGGGGAAAAATATTCCCATATTCTCACAGCAGCTCTGGAAAAGCTGGGTATAAATACAGTTCCCGTTTCTGATAATCCTGATGTGGATCCGAGGCTCTCTGGCCATGCCGACCTGTCGGTACTTCACGGAGGAGGGGAGAGGCTGTGGCTGGCCCCTTATCTGAGAGGCAGCAGTTTTTCAGCTTCCCTGGAGAAGATGGGTTTTAAAATTTCCTATCCGGGAATTGTGCAATCCGGGGCCTATCCCCAAGATGCCCAGCTGAACATGTGCATTTGCGGGGAAAGACTCATATATAATCCGCGCACCGGAGCCCGAGATATTGCTGAATATTTAACAAGTGTCTGCGGGCTTGAGCCGGTAGTGTGCCGGCAGGGCTACAGTAAATGCGCCGTCTGCGTGGTGAACAGGGGAGCCATAATCACCACCGACAGGGGAGTAGCTGAGGCTACAAGGAAAGCCGGGCTGGAGGTACTGCTGATATCTCCGGAAGGCGTCTTACTGGAAGGCTTTGACTGGGGCTTCATCGGCGGAGCTGCCTTTAAAATCAGCAGGGATGTCCTGGCTTTTACCGGCCGGCTGGAGCGGCACCCGGACAGGGGAGCCATATTGGATTTTCTGGCCAAGCACAAAGTTGAGCCTCTGTATCTCACTGACGCCCCGGTATTTGACATCGGCTCCGGCCTGCCCATTACCGAAAAAACCGTTTCGCCTTAACTGAGCGAAACGGTTTTTCTATTGATTTATAAATGTTGTCTTTGTCTGCGTCACATGGTTTTTTGGAGACGCCAGAGCTTTATAATAAAAGCCAGCTGGCCCACAGCAAAGGCGCCAATAATCGTGAAGCAGGGTACGGCCGACATATAGCCGGTAAATATCAGGGCAAAGAGGGAGACGGAAATGGAAACGTTCAGCACCTTAAAACCGCTGGCCATTGCAGCATTGCTTAAAGCTATATTCCTCTCATCCTTTTCCTCGATCTCCATTTCTCTGGTCTTTTTTGCAAACAAGTCGCAGGCACCGGAGATAATGAAAATAATCCCTATCAACGTAGTTCCGGACACTATCAGGTCGGGGCGAGGCACCGGAATTATATTATTTATCCCCAGGCCGTAACTGAGCAAGCCGCCCATAAGAATTATAAGGCCTATAGCAATGCTAAGATTTGCAAGTGTTTTTTTCATAATTAACCCCCTATGATATCAGGTCCTGGCAGATTCACAGCCTTTTCTCCAACCAATGGAATACCGCAATACCCAACAGGTATTGGATAACGGAAAGCAGAAAAACCATTGCTATGACCCAGGCCGGAGCCTTGAACAGAGCCAAGGCAAAGGCGAGCACAAACAGGACAAGGCACATAAGTTGATAGCTGATATGACCCGATTTCATTCTCAGATACTGCTTTCTCTCGTCCACGGAGTTGATGTGGGCCTCCAGCTTTCTAAGCTCATATTCTTCCCGGTGCTTTGGGCTTTCCCAATATGACATCCGCAGTATACTGACAAGAGAAGCTGCCACCAAGCCCACGCCGGCGGCCTGGAGCATGGATGAATAATACTCATCTTTCAGAAAGAAGCTTAAAGCAAAAAGGACGATTCCAAGGAAAATATCTATCAAAAACGGCATTTTACTTTTCATTATGCTTCCTCCTCGTATATAAATATCTCTTCTATGCTCATGTTAAAATATCGGGCGATCTTGAAGGCCAGAAGTATGGAGGGATTGTAACGGCCATTTTCCAGAGATCCAATGGTCTGACGGGACACCTCCAGGGCGGCGGCCAGTTCCTCCTGCTTTATTCCACGCTGCTTGCGCAGCTCTTCCAAACGGTTTTTCATTTGAATCCCCCAAATGGAAAGTCTACTTTACATGATCTTATTATAGCATATGATTCCAATATGTCAAGTACACTTTCCATTTTTCTATAAAAAATTTCCGGGCCGGGGCTTCAGTTCAAGAATCTCCGGTCCCGGACAATGTATTTGGGCAAAATAACAGGCATGATGGCAAACATATTGTATATGTCAGCTGTCATCCTCAATGTCGGCCTTGGTCTTGCGGCCTATAGGGTTGGCCATGGCTGCCTCATGTAGGGCAGCACTATCCAGATGGGTGTATATCTGGGTGGTGTTCAGATTGCTGTGGCCCAGAACTTCCTGCAAAGCCCTGGTATCCACGCCGTTTTTGAGCATCAGAGTGGCAGCGGTATGGCGGAGTTTATGGGGCGAATAGCGACTTGCATCCAGCCCGGCCTGGAGAAGCTTCTTATCCAGCATCTTCTGCACGCCCCGGACGCTTATGCGCCGGTGGTCCCGGCTGATAAAAAGGGCGTTCCTGTCCTGGAGTATGATGTTCTCAGGGTCACGGACAGCCAGATAGTCGTCGATGGCCTCCCGGCAGCCCTGGGCAAAATATATCATGCGCTCTTTATTGCCTTTGCCCACGACCCTCAGATGGTCGTCGTAGATGTCCGATACATTCAAAGATACCAGCTCCGAGACCCGCATACCGCAGGACATAAAGAGCATCAGTATGCAGTAGTCCCGCAGGGCAAAGGGCCCATCACACACGGAGAGCAGCCGCTCGCACTCCGACTCTTCCAAATACCTGGGCAGCAGATTTGGCCGCTTGGGCATGTCAAGTTCTTGACAAATGTTGAAGTCCAGCAGGTGCCGCTTGACCGTGAGATAATTGTAAAAGGACTTGACGGAGGAAGTGCGGCGGCAGCGGCTGGCCGCCGAAAGGGAACGGTTGGAATTGCTCATCTCCGGAGAGAAGGATTGATACCTGTACAGTTCTTCAATGCGGATAGACTTGATAAAGTCGATATCCACGTCGCTGATGTCTATTTCATTAAAAGGAGTATCAGCCGGCACAAGATGCCTACGGCGCTTTATAAAGCGAAAAAGGATTTTCAGATCCAAATAATATCCGGCTACAGTTTTATCAGAATGGCCCCGGACCGTAGAGTGGTACTCCAAAAACTCCATAAGTATATCCGGTGCGTCATTTATCTGGTCAAGATTCATTATGTCAACCACTCCTCATTATTTTATAGTTCTAAGTTCGTTTAATTTATATTATGCGAACTTAGCTGGGGAGATGTATAAAGGGGATCAACTCGGCCCCCTGCTGCATTTATTATATGTTAAGCAGCTAATGCTGTCAAGACATAATTTACATAATCAGCGGATCACATGATCCGGGAGGATAAAGCCCGGTGAAAAAAGGCTCCAATTGTCGCGGCAAGCTTGCCGGACTCTTGGAGCCTTAATTCTTTGTAAAGTCAACGTCCCATCTTATAGCGGAGAGTGCTGATCAAAGACTCGTTGGTCACCCTGATAGTATTCAGGATAGTTGCAACGGCGGCAACCATATCTATAAATATGGCAAACCAAAGGTTGCAGTAGCCCACGATGCTAAGGAACACCAGCAGAGCCTTGACCACAAAGGCAAACAGCGCATTTTCCACCGCGATATCCTTCACTCTGACGGCCACCTGCCTTGCAAAAGGCAGATTGTTGATATAGGCAGGATCGACTATTGCATCGGCATATTTGCCCTTGCTGCCGACT